>JBGCDE010000001.1:0-3544 GCA_045105115.1 Pseudomonadales bacterium
CCCCAAACAATTGTCGAATGGAAACGTTGCTCCGAAAAACTTTAGAATTAAATGACTGACAGTAAAATATCACCAGGAAACATTCACGAATTCGAAGGAAATCTAGTTTGTCCATCTGTCTACTGTCCTGAAGATTTTGGATCACTTTTTCACGTCCCATTTCTGAGAAAGAAAGCAGCAGTACAAAGAAGCACATTAGCAACGACATAAGATCAGCAAAAGTGGGCATCCAGCCCGGAATCCCGGGTTCCGGTTCAGGGCAGATACATTCTTCGTCGTCGGCCGACATCGTTTACGTCGCTTGGCTCTTGATTATTGTGAGGGTGATCAGTCTTTCGTCGCGCGCTTCTTCTCTGCCACATAAGTTTGCAGCATCGATTCGATTACTCGCGGATTTTGCCCGGCTTGAATAGCAAGCAGAGCATCAATAATGAGGTTTTTTACCCGGCCTTCTTCAGTAAGGCGAAGCTTGAGCTTATCGGCAATAGGACCTGCGATCATGGTGGCTGTCATCGCGCCATACAATGTCGTCAATAGTGCTACTGCCATGGAAGGACCAATCGACTTCGGGTCATCCATGTTTGACAGCATTTGCACCAGGCCAATCAAGGTACCAATCATGCCCATCGCTGGGGCCACGTCAGCCAGAGCAAGAAATATTTTCTGTCCCCACTCGTGTCGCTCCTGAGCAAGGTTCATGTCTTTGCTGAGTACGGTTTTCACTACGCTTGGATCATGCCCGTCAACCAACAGCTGAATGCCGTTTTGCAGGTAGGGATTGCCCACTTCCTTGCCTTCCAGCGACAACAAGCCGCCTTTGCGCGCCGCATCGGCCAGCTCAACAATTTCTTCGATCAGTTTTGAGGGTTCATCAAGTTTGAACATGAAGGCCTTACCTGCCACCTTCATCGCACCGAGAAACTGGCCGAGGCCAAATTTCATCATCACCACGAACGTGGCGCCCACCAGAACAATAAGTAAAGACGGCACATTGACCATCACGCCAATATCGCCACCGAGAACCATAGCCATAATCACGATGCCAAAAGCACCGAGCAAGCCTATTAGAGTCGCTAAATCCACCACATGCTCCTTGTGATGCTGCGAGAGTCGCCGCACATTCCTTTTCTTCTCCTTTTAGTGTAGCAGGCTGGTAGAATTTGCAGCTGAACAGAAAAGAGACATTATCGATGGCGGCCAGTAAAAAAAGTTTGAATTTTGAGCACAATCTGGAGCAGCTTGAAACGCTGGTGACGGAAATGGAAAGCGGTGAATTAAGCCTTGAAGATTCGTTGAGCGCCTTTGAGAAAGGCATAAAATTAACCCGCGAATGCCAGAGCGCCTTACAAAAAGCAGAACAGAAAGTACAAAAACTGATCGCAGAGAACGGTCAGTTGATTGAAGCTGATTTCGATGATTCGGATGACCTCGATCTCGATGACTGATTCCTTTAGCCATTTTCAATCGTCTGCCAGCCAGAGAGTCAACCAACTGCTGGAAGAACGAATAACTGCACTATCTGCGCCGCCCGCCTTGATTGAAGCGATGCTGTATTCGGTCATGAATGGCGGCAAGCGATTGCGCCCGAGCATGGCGTATGCCGCTTTTGCTCTGGTTACTGCTGAAAATGACTACGCAATCAAAACCGATGAAGGCCCATTTTCGGCAGTCGACAGCGCAGCAGTGGCCCTGGAACTGATGCATTCCTACTCTTTGGTTCATGACGACCTGCCGGCAATGGACGACGACGACCTACGGCGAGGGAAACCCAGTTGTCATATCGCTTTTGGCGAAGCAATGGCGATATTGGCAGGCGATGCCCTGCAATCCATGGCTTTTGCACAATTGAGCGATCGCTCACGGCTTAGTGACGAACATATCGCTTTGTTACTTTCAGAGTTTGCACACGCTGCGGGGCCGGTTGGAATGGTTGGCGGCCAGGTATTGGATTTACAGGCTATAGATGCGGATTCAGTGGGTGTAATCAATATTGAGCAACTCGAAACTATCCACCGCGCAAAAACCGGCGCTTTGATTCAGGCCGCACTGACTATGGGTGCTATCTGCGGGTCCGCCAGCACCGCAACAATCGAGCATTTGCGCCAGTTCGGTCAGCTTGTGGGGCTTGCTTTTCAAGTGGTTGATGACGTGTTGGATATCACGGCCAGTACGGAGCAGTTAGGTAAGCAGCAGGGTTCTGATCAGGCCTTGGGGAAACCGACCTATCCGGCTCTTATGGGCCTTGACTCCGCGCAAGACTACGCCAGAGACCTTTGCGAACAAGCCAAGCAAGAACTTACCGAACTGCCGGGTAATACCGAAATACTTGCCGGCTTGGCCAGTTACATAGCAAAGCGCAGTTATTGAAGACGCCAGCCTAAAGAATGTTTACATTCACCAATTAATCAAACCCGCCAATAGGGTACAATTCATTATTAGGATTTCCTCGAGTATTTCATTCAGCTAATGGCGGGTCACTACAAGACATTTGAGGAATTTCCTTCCTCCAGGCCCATCACAGATTTGCTGGACAGCATTGATTTTCCTGAAAAGCTGCGCAATCTCAGCGAAGCAGAACTGCCCCAGCTTGCTGATGAATTGCGAGAATTTCTGCTCTACAGCGTAAGCCAGACTGGCGGTCACTTTGGCGCCGGTCTTGGCGTGGTCGAACTGACAATTGCGCTGCATTATGTTTTCAACACGCCTTATGACCGGCTGGTCTGGGACGTTGGCCATCAAACCTATCCACACAAGATCCTGACTGGTCGTCGCGAATCCATGGCCAGCATGCGCCAAGGCGGTGGTTTGGCAGGTTTTACCAAGCGTGCAGAATCGGAATACGACACGTTTGGTGTTGGGCATTCCAGCACCAGCATCAGTGCGGCACTTGGTATGGCTCTTGCTGCCAGACAAAAACAGGAAAACCGTAAAGTCTGCGCCGTTATTGGCGACGGTGCCATGACGGCAGGTATGGCGTTTGAAGCCCTGAATCACGCAGCACACACCTCGGCAAATATGTTAGTTGTGTTAAACGATAACCAAATGTCGATTTCCCATAACCAGGGTGGACTTGCTAATTACTTCGCCAAAATCTGGGCCAGCAAAGCGTACATCTCACTGCGCGAAGGCAGCAAGAAAGTGCTTGCCAATATACCGCCCGCCAAAGAATTTGCGCGCCGTACTGAAGAACATATGAAAGGCATGGTCGCACCTGGCACCCTGTTCGAAGAACTGGGTTTTCACTATATCGGGCCGATTGACGGTCACGATATCGACAGCCTGGTCACTACTATGCGCAACATGGCCGAGCTGGAAGGCCCGCAATTGCTGCACGTGTTTACTCGCAAAGGTCAGGGCTTTGCGCCCGCTGAAATTGATCCTGTTGGCTACCACGCCATCAACAAAATTGAACCCAAAGCGAATGAAGGGGTTCGCAATGACGATCAGCTTTTGGCGCCAGTTAGTAAAAAAATCCCCAAGTATCAAGATGTATTTGGTCGCTGGTTGTGTGATGCAGCCGTTCAGGATGAATTGCTGATTGGTA
>JBGCDE010000002.1:0-31964 GCA_045105115.1 Pseudomonadales bacterium
GCGCTTTGCGGTATATTGTTTCGGTCAATTATTGGAGATACCTTGTGCGCTGTCTATTGCTGTTTTGTTTAGTTAGCCTGACGCCCGCTGCCTGGGCAGACGCAAACAAGGAATTGCTGCAGCTGGCAGAGGACTATTGGGCGCATGAGCTGCGTGAAGATCCCTTGCACGCCACTTTCAGCGGCATGAATGATTACAACGCTTTGCTGCCAAGTGTTAGCCCTGCTGATCAGCAACGCCGCCAGCAGGCCGCAAAAGCATTTCAACAACGATTACTGGCCATTGATGCCAGCGAGTTGACTCAAAGCCAGAGAGTAAGCCGGGATCTGTTAGCCTTTATTCTTAACCACTCTATAGAGCTTTCTCAATACAGAGGCTGGAGAATTCCAATTCTGGCCGACGATGGTTTTCACAGCACCATCAACTATGTGGTTGATAGAACTCCGTTTGCCAGCAAAGAAGACTATCAAAACTATCTCAAACGACTGAACGCACTGCCTGATTATTATTCGCAGAATGTAGCCAATATGCGCCTCGGCGTCGAGCAAGGGTTTACCCAACCCCAACAAATTCTTGCCCATATATTGCCATCATTCAAAGCGCTTTTGATCAGTGATGTGGAAGCTCACAGCTTGTTTCAGCCATTTAACAACATGCCTGATAGCCTCCCAGCAAACGATCAAAAACAACTGCGCGCCGCGGCTTCAGATCTTTTCATCAATAAGCTAAAGCCAATGTTTGAAGAAACAGCTCGCTTCTTTGAACAAGAATATATGCCCGCCGCCGTGGATAAAGTTGGCGCGCTGTATTTACCTGAAGGTGAAGCGTACTACGCGGCATTGGTGCGCTACTACACTACCCTCGATGATGTGACACCAGATTCCATACACGCTCTGGGCTTGCAAGAAGTGGCTAGAATCAGGGCAGAAATGAACCTCGTTATTGAGCAAACGGCGTTCGAAGGCGAGTTTGCAGACTTTCTGGAATTCCTGCGCACTGACCCACAATTTTATGCACGCACAGCTGACGAGCTACTGGCAAAGGCGGCCTGGATAGCAAAAGACGCCGACGGCAAGTTACCAGGCCTGTTTGGAAAACTACCAAGACAACCTTACTCTGTGGAACCCGTGCCGATTGAGATTGCGAAGAACTACACGACCGGTCGATACGTAAGCGCTCCATTAGATTCAAACATTGGTGGCCAGTACTGGGTGAATACTTACGACCTTGAAAGCCGCCCTTTGTACCAAATTCCTGCGCTTACCTTACACGAGGCAGTGCCGGGTCATCATTTGCAAAGTGCTTTGTCCAAAGAGCTTAGCGACCTGCCCGCATTTCGCCGCGAATTTTACCCGCACGCTTACGGTGAAGGCTGGGGCTTGTACGCTGAAAAGCTGGGTGTGGAAATGGACATATATAAAACACCTTATGAACATTTCGGAAGACTCTCTTACGAGATGTGGCGTGCCTGCCGTTTGGTGATTGATACGGGTATACATGCCAAAGGATGGACCAGACAGCAGGCCATGGACTATCTGGCATCAAACACAGCCTTGTCCAGACACAATGTTCAAACCGAAGTAGATCGCTACATTTCCTGGCCGGGTCAGGCGCTTGCGTACAAAATGGGTGAGTTAACTTTGTGGGAGCTTAGAGCGAACGCTAAAAAGGAACTAGGTGCTCGTTTTGATGTGCGAGACTTTCATGATGCAGTGCTCGCAGAGGGTGGATTGCCTTTGCAGTTATTGCGTGAGCAGATAGGGCGGTATATTGCTGAGAAAATGAGCTCAGAGTGAACCTAGCAGGCTAATCAATTAGCGGGCAAGAAGTGGTCAACAAATTCACGCGCCGTTGACCAAGCGGCTAATGCCTCTGGCACTTCACTGCTCACCAGGCCGTGAAATCCGTGCACCATTCCTTGTACCTCGTCCAGCCGAGCGTCTATGTTTGCCGCACGAGCATTGTTGACCATTCGCGCAGCACCGCTTTTGCATAGATCATTGCTGCCTACCTGCAAAAGCATAGGTGGCAGACCGGCGCAATCCGCAAACGCTGGTGATGCGTAAGGTGTTGTGGGGTCTACGTCACCCAAATAGTTCTTTACCCTATTTAGGTACCATCCAGGCGTAATCATCGGCTCGGTTCGCTCTGCATTTTTATCGATGTCGGCCAATTGCAGATCGAACCAGCCTGTTAAGCCGAGCAAGCATGCCGGCATGCCCAAGCATTCATCGCGAGCACGCAACAGAGTGCTCGCCGCCAAGCCCCCTCCACAAGAATCACCAGTGAATAAAACAGACTTGGAATCAATGCCCGTTGATAACATTTGCTGGTAGGCCGTAAAGCAATCATCCAACGCCGCAGGATACGGTTGCTCAGGGGCCAATCGATAATCTGGAACTGCGACTTCGCAGTTTAGAAAGCGTGATACGTATTCAGCGTAGAAAAGATAATCATCCGCACTGCAAGAGACAAAGCCGCCGCCGTGGCAAAATAGTGCGTAACGACTAGAGCTGTCACATTCAGCTGCGCGTAACCAGGCAATCTTAAGCCCGTCCACCGTTGAATAGCGAACTTCACTTCCATCAGCAATCGGATGACCATGGAAAGGTTTCATCTTGGCGCGTACTGTTGCCACGTCGTCTGACTCAATATTGAAGTCTTCGGGCATCATTGCGAGTAAATTCATAAACTCTGCGCTAACGCTCATTCCATTTTCTCCAGATGACACTGAAAAGCCTCTCTGCGTGTGCGTAAGAAATCAGGACGGAATCTACCACTCAAACCCTCGCTCTGTATTGATGAACTTAGGCCACCGAAAGTTAATAGGTGCCAGGTAAACACACAGCGGCGCCTCGGCCCGGATTCCCAGCACTACCGTATACTTATCCTGATTCTCTATGGGTGTCACAAACAATGCCGCGCCCAACAGCGAAGGAATGCTAAATTCGCCAGCAATGGTAACGAATACTTGTTATCTTGCTTATTATTATTCAAAGAAAATGATCGGCTAGATATCGGTAGCCACAATGTACTACTTTTTGGGATTCAAATACATGCCGGCACAGACTTGGTCATGACCACCAGCGCTGAGTTAACAGCCACCAAAAAGTGGGTCAACAGCGTAGTGGTTGATTTGAACCTTTGTCCTTTTGCGAAACGCGAGCTCAATAATGACAAAGTACGCTTTGTTCTTTCGGATACAAGAAAAGAAGAAGTGTTGTTGGAAACGCTGTTTGATGAACTTACGGTTTTACACAGTGATCCAAACATTGAAACCACGCTTCTTATTCATCCGCTCGTTCTAAACGATTTCTACGACTTTAACGATTTTCTCTCTGCCGCCAATGGCTTGATTGTAGACCAGGGCTTCGAAGGCATTTTTCAGCTGGCGAGTTTCCATCCAAACTATCAGTTTGCAGGTGTAGATGAGAATGATGCGTCTAACTACACGAATCGATCCCCCTATCCGATGTTACATATTTTGCGAGAAGAAAGCCTGAGCAAAGCGATTGACGCTTATCCAGATGTTGATGGGATACCTCAGCGTAATGTTGAATTGATGCAAGAAATGGGTAGCCCTAAGCTTCGCTCACTATTGAGTTCTTGTCTTAAATAGGCAGGGTCAGAGACGAATTCTACGGCGTGGGCATAATGAGATACTCACAATGGCTTTTTCGCTATTGACCCGGTTTCTGCACGTTACACTTGTGCGCCTACAAACGCTTCCAAACCTTGAGACATCATGTCATAAGACCCCGACAAGGAATTCTTTACGTCTTCAGCTGCCAAGCCAGATTGTGGTTCGAATTCGCCACGCCATTTCAATATGCAGCTGTCTGCTCCTTGAGCCACCAGCTGTATAGACGCAGCGTAGCGCGCCATACCCGCCATATTTTCAGTCGTTAGTGAGTAGGCAAGGGTTTTACTGGCATCATCAAGACGATCCAGTCGTTCTGACACAAGTCCAATTTCAGGAATATCCAAATGGCGAATCATGCCCACGCCTTCGCCCTCCAGTCGCGATGTACCAGCACCACCCGTTGCCCAGGGCAGGAAGTTTCCGAAGTCTGCTAACACTTGCCAGGCAGCCTCGGCGTTGCATGCTAGAGTATTTTCCTGTTCCAATACTGTCATAGATCTTTCCTGTGATTGAGAAGCTTCCGAGCTTCGATTGCGCAAGCTCGGATGTTCATAATACTTTGGGAGCACGGGATCTGAAAGACCAATTAGACAGCGGATTCACAGGTCGCGCGATTCGTCTCGATTCGAGCAAAGAAAAGTTAGCTCTCAAGCAGAGACTGGCCATGTTATGCAGGTATTTGCAGAAACATAGTGCAGAAAACACCGCTGCAGAGTAGTTTCATAAGCTGTACGATACGTAGAATACGGTATCACTACACATTTGTTGCACAAACTAAGGGGAACAAAATGCTTGGGTATATTACATTGGGCTCGAATCAGTTCGATAAAGCCGCTAGCTTCTACGATTCTTTATTCGAACTGTGTGGAGCCACACGCTTGATGGAACTGGAAGGTTTTATTTTGTGGGGTACATCCATGGAAGTGGCTGCAGTTGCATTGTCTAAACCCTTTAACGGAGAAGCAGCAACTGTTGGCAATGGAGTGATGGCTGGCATTAAGACAGATTCTAAAGAAGCGGTTGATGCTCTGTATAAAAAGGCCTTAGAGCTGGGAGGTACAGACGAGGGTGAGCCAGGTCCAAGAGGAGACGGTTTTTACGCCGGGTACTTTAGAGATCTGGACGGAAACAAACTTAACGCTTTTTATCTCGGCTAATGTCAGTTTCTGCACGTTGTCGGTGTGGCAAGGTCGAGTTTAGCTCGTCAGAGCCACCCCTCATTCAGTTGTGTTGCCACTGCAATGATTGTAGGGAAGCTACCAGCAACGATTTTACGACGATCGCATTTTTTGACAGATCAGCAACGTCTGTATCCGGTACTGTGTCATCGCGCAACTTTACCACTGCAGCTGGCATGGAAACTTGTCGAGAGTTTTGTGCCACGTGCAATACTGTTATGTTCGACAAGTCTGACGGTTTCCCTACGTTGCTTGGTGTTGTTGCTGAACAAATAGCAGCACCACTTGAGGCAAATCCATCTCATCATGTGTGGGTGAAGAGCAAACTGCCCCATGTTTCTATTCCTTCCAGTGCTCAGGCATTTGAAGAGAATCTATCCTAGTCAAAAGTCATCGTAAGGCTGACTTGATCTGACACTATTAGGGTTGCTCAGTACTCATCGCCCAAACCTGACCGACAAAAGCGTTTACATCTCTGTATGCTTGCTCTCGCACTTTCTCATCCCGACCTACAAGATAGCCATAGCCGAGACAACTTTGGAATTTTCCACCGCTGGTAAAGCGATTCAGGACTTTCTCTGCCAGAGAAGCTGTATAGTTTACATCACCTAACTGCTCTCCGTTCAGCAAAGCTACGCCTTGCTCATCGTATTTCAACTCACAGCCCGATAGATATGGCGACGATTCACTCAATGAGCGTGGTCTTTCTGCTTCCCAGGCATGGCCTGCCCCTTCATAAATAATACTACTTACCTTTGAGCCCAAAGCGCGCAATTCGTCTTCACGTTTGACACAGGCGGGTAATTCGTTAGAAGAGTCTTCGGTCCCGCGCAATGTCAGTAAAGGTGCGCCGGTACTCGCTGTTGATTGAAGGTTCTGAAAACACGGCCCGTACACATCAATGTGCAAAGAGAAAGGTGCTGCGCCTTTGGCCAATGCGGAATGAATTCGTGAATCCATCGCTAAACGAGCAGCCATGCCACCGTAGGAAAATCCAATCACACCAATTCTGTTCGCGTCAATCAATGGGCTACTGCCGAGCAAAGCAAGTGCCGCATAAGCGTCACTAATAACATCAAACTCTGTCACGCTCGCGTTACGGAATAGGTAGTGATCGTCTTTCTGGAAACCGCGTGGCTGATAGTAATCTACAACAAACGCAGCAATGCCCCGCTCTACAAACCAGGCCGCATACTCGTGTTCTCGACCTGGTGTAATACCGCCGCTGCCGGAAAGAATCACCATAGCGGGAATGGGCTCTTCCATTGTGACTGAATCGGGGTATGACAAATAACCAAGACCTACGGTTGGCCTGGCAAGCGTCATATCCCGCAACACCACTTCAAGGTCATACGGGCTGGCTGTTTGATAATAAACTTCACCCGAGTCTTCAGCGCTCAGTGCCGTGTTCGGCGCTGGCCAATCGGGTAGACCTGGCAGGAAAGCGCTGATGATCTGCACCTGCACAGGCTTGAGCAAGAGAAAGCCGGCTATTGCAGCAAGCACTGCAACAGCAATTAGTATTTTTTTCATCACAGGAAGGTTTCCTTAAAGTTCCCAGAGACCGGATAATCAGCAGCAGTTTACCGAACTTTCCGCTGTTGGGAGGCGGCTTCAACATACCGTAACAAGCCCCCGGGAAAACACCGATGGTCATTGCCTATATAATGGCTGCCACTACATACGGTTTTGTTTCAGGAGCACACACTGCCATGCGGTTCGTCACACTACTATTGTTCACCTTGACACTGATATTGTCTGCTCATACACAAGGTTGCACGAAATTGGTTTGGGCGACCGATGAATTCGGCGTATTTATAGCAAGAAGCGAAGATTTTGACTTTCATACCAAACCGATGCTCGAGGTAAGGGCGCGTGGTCAGCACTATGTAAGCCCGGGCGAAGGTACGCAAAACGCTGAGTGGACATCAAAGTACTCCAGCCTAATGATTACCTTACTCGATATCACCTCGGTCGAAGGCTTTAACGAAAAAGGGCTTTCTGTAAGCGCCTTATCGCTTGATGAAGACAGTGACGAGGCGCCAACACCTGGCGAAGAGGTAGAACTTAACAATGTAATGATCGTGCCTTATGTGCTCGACAACTTTGCTACCGTGAAAGAAGCCGTCGCTGGCTTGGAAAGCTTGCGCATAGTGAGAGGTGACTTGAGCGATACCTTGAAGGCCGAGGGCCATTACGCGATACAGGACAATACGGGAGACTCTGCCATCATTGAAATTGTTGCAGGGAAATTCAAAGCGTATCACGACAAGAAGTATAACGTTGTCACTAACAGTCCCACTTACGATCAGCACCTTTCTGCGTGGGAGCAACTCAAGCCCAGCAAGCCTTCAGAATTTGTTGGCTCATTTCCTATTCCAGGAAACACCAGCAGTGCGGATCGTTTCATTCGCGGAAAATACATGCTTGAGGCGCTACCTCAGCCCAGCAGCCACATTAACGGTATCTTGAAAGTGAATAGCGCTCTGCCGGTAGTACCTGTCAGTATTGTTGGCAGAGTCGTAGACGGGCAAGCGTTTACGTCTGCCACCCAATATACGGCTACCTACAATCTAGGCGAACAAGTGTTGTACATACGTTATCAATACGAAGACGTGTTCACTCAATATCACGTGAACTTCAAGACGCTAAATGATGGTAAGAATTATTTACTCGATGCCACAAACCCAACACTGGCCGGCGATGTAACGGCCAGGTTTACCGAGGGTAATCGTGTGATGCAGCGCTATGTGGGGCGGTAAGAATCAGCAAACCACAGACAGTGCGCCCAGAGTCAGCATTGATCTACTAAAACTATCATACCGATAAGATCAAACAATTATACAAAAGACTCCATCAGGTTTAGTTTGTAGCTGTAGTAGCAGAAATAGCAGCTTAAGCGCTTAAAAAGTGAACAAACCATGGAGAGATCATGAAAATACGCAAGATAATGCTAACAGCGGCAGCGGTTAGCTTGGCAGCGTCGACGGTGATGCCACAGGCACTGGCCGACGAAATATCAAAACCGAAAGGGCCGGCTGGCACTGCTGAAGTCGCAAGCGGCCAAGCAAAGCCCAACAGCTTTTGGTGGCCAGACCAATTGGACTTGTCGCCATTAAGAGATCATGACGGGCGATCAAGCCCATTAGGCAGCGACTTTGATTATGCAGAAGCGTTCACAGCGCTGGATCTTCAAGCCGCAAAGCAAGACATCAATACTGTACTGACTGAATCACAAGACTGGTGGCCAGCCGACTTTGGCAACTACGGCCCGTTCTTTATTCGCATGACCTGGCACAGCGCGGGAACCTACCGAACTCTGGACGGCCTGGGCGGCGGTGATGGCGGTCAGCAACGATTTGACCCTTTGAATAGTTGGCCTGATAACGGGAACCTGGATAAAGCTCGGCGTCTGCTGTGGCCGGTGAAGCAAAAATACGGTAACAGCCTGTCTTGGGGCGACTTGATGATTCTGGCAGGCAATGTAGCGCTGGAAAACATGGGTTTTGAAACCTACGGTTTTGCCGGTGGTCGCAGCGACGACTGGGAACCCGATCTTGTTTATTGGGGGCCAGAGCTTGAGATGCTTGCCAGTGATCGTCACGAGAAAGACGGTAAACTGCAACGCCCGCTAGGGGCTACCCACATGGGTTTGATTTACGTTAACCCCGAAGGCCCAAGAGGTAAACCTGACCCAGTAGGCTCTGCGAAGAATATTCGCGTTGCATTTGCTCGCATGGCAATGAACGACGAAGAAGTTGTTGCTCTGGTGGCAGGGGGGCATACCTTTGGCAA
Source organism: Pseudomonadales bacterium (assembly GCA_045105115.1). Classification (GTDB taxonomy): domain Bacteria; phylum Pseudomonadota; class Gammaproteobacteria; order Pseudomonadales; family JAUIET01; genus JAUIET01. Next base: position 8,617 of record JBGCDE010000002.1, read on the forward strand.
AATGCACGGTGCTCATAAGCCTGGCGATTGCGTAGGTGCAGAACCTGGTGGTGCTGCAATAGAAGAACAAGGCCTTGGTTGGAAAAACAAGTGCGGTAAAGGGCATTCGGAAGACACCGTAACAAGTGGCTTGGAAGGTGCCTGGACTCAAGCGCCTACCCGTTGGACCTCTTTGTATTTACAGAACCTACTCAACCTGGAGTGGAAACAGACTCGCAGCCCGGCCGGTGCCATTCAGTGGATACCTACTGACACGGCACAGCACAGCAGTGTTCCAGATGCGCATGTGAAAGGTAAATTCAATGCACCTGTAATGACCACTGCCGATTTAGCGCTGAAGTTTGACCCTGAGTACAAAAAGATCGCCGAGCGTTTTCTGGCAAACCCTGACGAGTACCAGTTGGCCTTTGCAAAAGCATGGTACAAGCTGACCCACAGAGACATGGGGCCGCGTGCTCTTTATCTTGGTGCTGAGGTGCCGGATGAAGAACTGATTTGGCAAGATCCAATTGGCGCTGCAGCTGACAAACCGCTGAATGCTCGCTCGATAAAGAAACTGAAGAAGGAAATTCTGGAATCAGATCTGACCGTTTCCGAGCTGGTTCGCACTGCATGGGCGTCGGCCTCCACATTTCGCGCAAGCGACAAGCGTGGTGGTGCCAATGGTGCGCGCATTGCTTTGTTACCTCAAAAAAACTGGGCGGTAAACAACCCGGCTGAGTTAGACAAAGTGCTAAACACGTTGAAGGAAATTCAGAGTGACTTCGGAGCCGACAAAGTATCGCTTGCGGATTTGATTGTTCTCGGCGGTTCGGCCGCAGTAGAACGAGCGGCTGACGCAGCTGGTGTAAACATTGACGTACCATTTAGCCCGGGCCGTGGCGATGCGACACAAGCGCAAACAGATATCAGTTCGTTTGGCTTACTGGAGCCAAAGGCCGATGCTTTCCGCAACTACTTCGACGCAGATTCAGCCTACCGCTCGCCTGCAGAGATGCTGGTTGATAAAGCAGACAAGCTGAACCTCACGGTTCCAGAAATGACCGTATTGCTAGGTGGTATGCGGTCACTGGGCGCCAACGCTGGCGACTCAAAGCACGGCATACTCACATCGAGCACTGATGAGCTTAGTAACGACTTCTTTGTTAACTTGCTGGATATGTCTACGCGGTGGCAGAAAGCTGATGCTGATGGCTTATACCAAGGTGTTGATCGTAAAACAGGTGCAGCTAAGTATTCTGCAACACCGGTTGATCTGATCTTTGGCTCTAACTCCGAGCTACGCGCTGTTGCTGAAGTGTATGCATTTGATGATGCACAAGAGCAATTTGTTAAGGACTTTGTTGCAGCCTGGGTGAAGGTAATGCAATCAGATCGTTTCGATTTATAGCACTGCGTAAAGAAGGGACGACGGAATCACAAGAATTCCGTGCGTCCCTTTTTTCTTTCCTCATTATTCCAGGGCTGACGACATTTTTACAATGCCGCCCTTCCCCAGACCATCTATTAGAAGTTGTAGTTCACGGATACGCCCGCGTGATACACCTCATCGTCATCAACGATTGTGCTGTCGCCAATGCTGGACCCCAGCTTGGATACACCTGTTTTCAATTCAAGGTCCCAATGCTCGTTGATCGCGCGGCGTGCTCTAACGCCTGCAAAAAGATTGGTAGCTGAGCCTCCTTCATAGACAGCTCGCGTAGCAGTGGCTTCACTGGCACTCACACCAAAAGCGTGATTTACGTTGTTGTCACTGAGCCAGTTAACGCCGACTACCGGGTTTACATTCCAATTGCCGTACTTCAGATCAAAGGTGTATGAGAGTGTTGCTTCATACCCGTCTCTATCTTCTCCCAAATCACCCAACATGGTTAGGTTTAGGCGGCCTTGGTCAGTAGTGTGATTAATGTAAACACCACCCACTAGTATTTCGTCACGCTCAATTAAGCCCGCCAACTTAGTATTATCTCGATATTCATCATCATCGCTCAGAAAGCCTGCATCAACACCTAAGGTCAGACCAAAACTGAAGTCGTTCAGTTGCGCCGCATGCAGATTAAGTGAACCGTTCTTGAGGAAAAATCGATCACCATTGTAAACAAGATTTGGAAACAAAAAGCCCAAGCCGTCTTCATCAGCATAGATGTTGTTCACCACCACGGTTGAGGCGCCTAATATCCATTTACTGTCGCTGTCGCCCGGGCCTATAGCATCACTTGCCAATGCTGAGTTTGTTATACCCATTGCTATCGCGGCCAGTGCCAGTTTTGAAGTGAGTTGTTGTGTATTGAATTTCATGGTCTTTCCTTTAGCTAGATTCCATAACTACCGATATTGGTATGGACGCTATTCTATGGAGAGACCGTTAACGAAGACTTAATCCGCTATTAACTGAAACTTAACCGGCAAAAATAATTGATCATGGCATATCATTAGCTTCAGGAACAAAGCACTCAATCTTGTTGGTCCATGGGCTGTAGATACTAACGAATGCACTACTGGGAACAATTGAAGACACCAGAAAGTTCTGCCAGGTAAACTCCGTGGTTATTTGTGTCCAAGTTGTGGCACCGCACACCTTACTGATATTCAATGGCCTGCTTATTTCCACCATACCGTTCAGTGTGGAATGGTGCCATCGGCGCTCCACGGCTTGTTCGCCCTCTTGTTCAAATTGAACAAAGGTAATAGAACTGCAGGCAAGCAACAGCTGGCTGGCAATCAGTAAGCAAAATACACGGTACGTTTTTTTGACCATCACTTTTCGCACCATACTTTTACCGTTCGTGGTGAGTAGATAAACAATGTAAGCGAACCCAGCAAATAGTCCGAGGCAGTCACAATGGTCTGCATCTGGCTAACATTTGCGCCTTCACACACTTCGTTAACGTCTACTCTGTGATTTCCGTCCAAACCCCAGAAGTAAAAAGGCTTGCTGTCCAAATACGTGGGCTCCGAATGATCTTTTTCGCCACCATCAGGTCGTATCGTGACACTGCTGCAACCCGTCACTAGCATAAGAAAAAACACAATCGGACCGCGTAGGTTCCGAATATTGTTACTGTTCATTTCCAACAATCCTTGCCTTAATCAATATGTGGGCAGTTGCAATACAAATTTGGCTCCGCCAAGACCTGACTCTTCAATGACTACAAAGCCTTCGTAACTCGCAGCGATGTCAACCGTTATTGCCAAACCAAACCCTTGCCCCGGTAGCGTGGTATCGAGCCGAACACCTCGTTTAACCACATCAGCGCGTTGCTCGTATGGCACACCTGGGCCGTCGTCTTCAACAACAACAATCAATTCAGTGCCAGCGTCACCGTTGTTTTTAGCGCCGACTTCAGTCGACTTTGTTGCTTGCAAGTATGACGAGATACCAACTTGCTTACGACAATGCTTAAAAGCATTGTCTAAAATATTACCCAGCATTTCCGTCAGATCATTTTCATCGCCCTGGAAGATATGTGATTCGTCAACGCGAACGCTGACATCTACCCCTTTTTCCAAGTACACTCTTTTAAGCGCAGAGACTACTTCATCAACGGCAGCAATCAACGGCGTTGCCACAAAGCTGGTTTGCTCTCGCGAGGAAACAGCTCGTTGTAATTGATGGTCGACTATGCCGGTCATTTTATTTACTTGCTCAGTGAGCGTCTTCAGCACTTGCTCGCGACCTAGTTTCCGACCCTGCTCGTCGCAATCAGATTCTAAACCGCGTAGGACTGACAACGGAGTTTTAAGGCTGTGAGATAGGTCGCTGAGCTGATCTTTGTATCTCAAACGCTGGCGGCGTTCGTTATCCACCAAACGGTTCAGATTTTCAGTAAGTGGCAAAATTTCTGGTGGATAATCTCCCGACAAAGCGGGTAAGCGACCATCAATCATAGATTGCACGTCGCTGGTAACACTTCGCACAGGTCGTAAGCCCCAATGCGTTATGACCACCTGCAGAGCCAGCAATATAAGACCAAATACTGTCAAAAACGCGATACTTTTAATATGAAAATCGTCTATTTGTTGCTGATATGCAGCTGCGCCTTCCATGACCGTAAAAACATAGGTCGTCTTACCCCCATGACCATTTGGCCACACGGTGCTGTAGCTGAAGACATAAAAATAGTGGCCATCTTCGTCCTCAGCCCTGCCAAAAAACGACTCTCCTGCTGCAGGCGACGGCACTAATATGTTCAGCGAGCCCGCGGAAACACTGCGCCAAAGCGTGCGTTCTGAATCATCAGTTACAAGACCAACAAGCTGACCATCAACCAGATTGAATAACATGTCAGGTACTTGCGCTGGCAGTTCAATATCTACTCCGTCAGTGTCCGCGACTGATAGCAGCCCATGAGTGTGCAGTTCCAGCTTTTCTCTAAGAAAGCGTTCCAAATTAAGTGAGAAAGCCTGATTCAGCAACACGCCAGCAGCACCCAGAAACACCAGCAAAACACAGCTGGTAGATAAAATCAGGCGAGCGGGTATAGACAGCTTCATTACAACAGGCTCAATGTTGCTGCCAACGATAGCCACGACCACGAAGTGTTTCGATGGGCGGGTGATCGCCATTTGGGTCCAGCTTTTTGCGTAGTCTTGCAATAATCACCTCAAGTACGTTGCTGTCTTTGTCATCGTCGCCGTCGTACAAACGATCAATCAGCATTGATTTGGTGATAATTTTCTTTTGGTTGCGAAGGAAATACTCCAGTACGGTAAACTCGAACGCGGTGAGCATTACTTCTTCGCCGTTTACAAAAACACCGCTGGTTTTAAGGTCCAAAGTATACGGGCCACTGCTCAGTTTTGAGCTTGTAGAACCGCTCGCCCGCCGTATCAACGCATTGACGCGGGCATCAAGCTCTTCGGTTTGAAACGGCTTCGTGAGGTAATCGTCAGCGCCTGAATCCAGCCCTACAACCTTGGCTTTCCAGCCCGACCTGGCCGTTAGTATCAGCGTAGGGAAGGTATGATCGTCATCGCGCAATCTTTTAATCAAATCAATGCCATCAATTTTTGGCAGTCCCAGGTCGATAATCGCGAGGTCAACTTCGTATTCCTTGGCGTAATACAAGGCCTCATACCCATCACTGGTGGCGTGCACGCGATGCCCCAAACGTTCGAACCTGCGGCGCAACTGGCCTTGCAGCTCCAGATCATCTTCCACGAGAAGAAGATGCAAACTGTTATTCATCCAATGACTCCTTGTCTTTCCTAGCAGCCGGCTCATTGCTTTGCCTGGCATACGGGTCAATCAGCGCAGCTGTTTGCGCATCTACATACAGAATATGAATTTCACCGCGCTTGGAAATGAGCCTGACGCGGTAAAAAAACAGGGCGACGCTTTCATCAGCGTTGTCATCTAGACCGCCATCATCAGACGTCAATGGCCTATCAGGCATGGTCAGCAGCTTTACCTTCAGCACATTACCAGCAATCTGCTTACGAGCAACGTCAGCAGCTTCATCGGCGCTGATTCGCGTTGTATCTAAAGATGAAGTAACCGCGTCTGGCACACCGGTACTATCTGGCTGGCTCGGAGCTTGCTGATTATCGCTGCGGCTCGTTGGCGCCTGCACTTTCCCTTCGAGCCAAATATTCATTGGCTTCACTAAGCTCTCTAACCAACGTGTGGGTTTTGATATTTTCTTTTCCAGCCAGACCGACTTACCTTCCTTTGGTTCTGAGTTTTGTGCAGCCTGTGGGTCTGTTGTATCCGAGGTCTTTACAGAGAGCTCTTCATCTGCTGAAACACTATAGGCCGCTAACATCGTCATCAGGCCGATTCCGCAAGCAAACCGGTGTGCCGAGCTTAAAACAGAGCTTGAAGAGCGGATATTATTGGCCTCTTTTGGGCGTAAATGGGTTTTTACACCGGTTAAGTGACAAATTCTAGCCTGTGTACATTAACCCCACATTAACGGGGCAATGAGGGCGTATGAGTGACGCTAAAAGGGAATATCATCCCCACTAAAAGCACTGTCGTCATATTGACCCTGCATTTGTGAGGCGCCCATATCAGCGCCAGTACCGGCCGCTTCGATCCTCCAAGCCTGCAAGCTTGTGAAGCACTTTTCTGGCCCATCATTTCCTTGCCATAAGCGTCCGGAAAGGTTGAAAGTCACCTTAAGCTCGTCGCCAATATTGTAGGCGTCCATCAGTGAACATTTGTCTTTAATCAATTCAAGGGCGATGTGATTCGGGTATTTTGGATTTTCATCCGGGCCAGTGAGCTTTAGCACAAACTCTCTTTTGGTAAAACCATTATTGCCATATTCCGTTGTTGCACCAATTGAGTGAATTTGGCCCTCGACCTCAAAGCTCTGTGACATGTTTTTTCCTTAACGGTTGGAAGCTAGTTTCGCTATTTAACGCAGCATTATACGCGCCTTTCAAATAGTGCGAGCAGATGAAACTTTCGTGCATCTCGCTGAGCGGGTTAGCGTACGAAAGTTTCAAGACAAGCTATCACCCGCTGCGCGCGCACAAAGAAAACTGAACATCAGGCACAGGTTGCTCAGCACTATCACTGAGTACAATCCGAATCCCTGGATGGCGACGCCCAGTCCCACTTGTGCGGCCAGCGCGATGCTGAATGCCCCAATTTTTCAATCCGTTTTAACCAAGGATCCACTTCAAGCTTATAGCTTGACCCCTCATTTTTTGAAGCGTCTGACTGAGTATTCTGTTCCCGATCACCAGGCTGATGGGATATAGTATCAACGAAGAATAATGACTGTGAGGCCACGATGAAGCCACTGAATGATGTAACCGTTGTTGAATTTTCCACGATGATCACCGCCTCGCTGGCAGCCATGATGATGGCTGAACAGGGCGCAAGAGTGATTAAGATTGAACCCACAGAGGCCGGTGATCCGCTGCGCTACATTGGTGCAACGAAAGGCGGTATATCTGGAATCTTCGCGAATTGTAATCGCGGCAAGCAGTCTGTTCGAATTGATCTCAAGGCGAAAGAAGGCCAAGCATTGGTTGAGCAACTCGTGCAGAAAGCCGATGTTGTCATCCACAATTTCCGGCCAGGTGTCATGGACAAGCTTAATCTTGGCAGTGAATACTTACGAGCGCTAAATCCCAAACTGATCTACATGGCTATTTCCGGTTTTGGCACGCAGGGCCCGATGAGCGCGGCACCGGCTTATGACCCGGTGATTCAAGCCCACACTGGCATGGCTGCATCGCAGGGCCAGAAGGAACCCGTTTTTATACACAATTTGATGTGCGACAAACTGACTGGCTACACAGCGTGTCAGGCTGTCACCAGCGCTCTTTATCAGCGAGAGAAAACCGGCGAAGGACAACATATTGATCTTTCAATGCTGGATTCCGGCATGTACTTCATGTTTCCAGACGCGTATATGAATCACACCTTGCTGGATGACGATGTTAGTCCGAAGCCATTGCTGGCCGACATCCTGTACCAAACAACCATTACTAAAGATGGTGCGATAACTGTGTCTGCGGCTACCCAAAAACAGCGGGACGGTGTAGCGAAAGCCATTGGCAAAGAAGAGCTAACAGACGACCCACGCTTCAATTCTCTCGAGAATTTATTGGCAAACTTCGATGAATATAAGGAAATTCTGCGCACCAATTTTGCGGAGTTGGAAACTGATGAAGTAGTAAAGCGCCTACAAGCCAACGATGTGCCCTGCGCCAAATGTTTATCTCTCGACGAGGCATTGGCCCAGCCTCAGGTTGAAGCTAATCAGTCACTGGAATTGCAGACGCACCCGGCTATGGGTCAAATAAGAACACTGAGAAACCCGGCACGCTTTGGCGGGGAACTGACGCCCATTCCTTCGGCCAGCCCTGGCCATGGTGAGCACACGGATGAGGTGTTGGCATCATTTGGAGTTAATGATGCGCAGCGTGAGACTCTGCGTAATAACGGGGTTATTGCTTAAAGCTTCAATTTTTCTTAGAAAGAGCTCAGCTGACCCTTGCTGTGGCGAGTGAAGCCACTGACCTGGACTTCACCCTGCTGCTTGCATATCAATCACGAACCGATACTTAACATCACTGCTCTGCACCCTGCTCCACGCAGTTTGAATGCCATCAGGTTTAATCAACTCGATGTCGGCAGTGATGTTGTGTTCACCGCAGAAGGCCAACATATCGCGTGTTTCTGCAATTGAACCAATGGAAGAGCCACTGATTTTCTTTCTGCGCATTGCCACTCTGCCTGAATGAAATTCCAATGGCTCCAAAGCACCCACCAGGCAAAGCGTTGCATCGCGTTTTAACAGTCGCAGGTAATCGTCAACATCGTGATTCACAGGCACAGTGTCGAGGATGAAGTCGAAGCTTTCTTTGGCTTCACGCATGGCATCCAGATCTTTGGAGATCAAAACTTCATCGGCTCCCAGTCTTCTTGCGTCATCAGCCTTCTCACGTGACGTGGAAATCATCACGGTGTGAGCGCCTAATGCCGCAGAAAACTTAACAGCCATGTGGCCGAGACCACCGAGACCGACAACACCTACACGCATGCCTTTCTTGATATTCCATTCACGCAGGGGCGACCATGTTGTAATGCCTGCGCATAACAGTGGTGCGGCTCCTGCTGGATCAAGGTTTTCGGGTACTGCCATCACAAAGTCTTTGTCGACTACGATATTGTTGGAGTAACCGCCAAAGGTCAGCGTATTTTGATGTCGGTGATCATAACTGTTGTAGGTCATCACCTGTCCGCCGTCACAATATTGCTCAAGACCTTCTTCGCAACTTTCACAGGTTCTGCAGGAATCTACCAGGCACCCCACCGCTACACGTTCGCCTACTTTGAATTCAGCCACTTCGCTTCCAACGGCTGCTACGCGGCCAACAATTTCGTGACCCGGTACCAGCGGATATTGGGTTGCACCCCAATCATTATGCGCAAAGTGAATATCGGAATGGCACACACCACAATATTCGATGTCGATCGCAACGTCTTTGCTACCGGGAAGCCTGCGTTCAATACTCATGGGTGCTATATCTGAAGTATTCGATGTAACGCCGTACGCCTGAGTCGCAGTTGTTTCAGGTTTGTTCGCCCTTTTCTCGCCGGGCTTCTTGCTTGGCTTTTCGATCAGGCCATGAAGTGCCATATCATTCAGGCACTTATACATAAACTCAGCATCCAACTGCAGTTCAGAGGGAGCAACGCCCATTTTTGAGATCAGCGCCTGAAAATTACTGGACTCACCTCTGAACGGTACGAACGAATTGGGTCGTTCAAACGCTTTTAGAAGAGCGAGTGCACTCTGTTTCTGTTCCGCTTCCGGTAAGGCCGTCATTCGGCGTTTAAAGCGTGAAAACCAATCTTCATGCGCTTGCAGACGTTGAATGTCATAACCTGATTCAATGATCCAATCCACAAAGGCGTCGAGAGAGTTAGCTAAATCGCTGAACGGGTTGTCTATGCAAAACACCGTTGCACCGTCGAGGAAATACTGCCCCCCATTAACAACAGAAGCGGCAACAATGTTGACCGGCATTCCGTCATACGGAACTAGCGCGCGGCTGCCGTCGGGGTTTGCCTCATAAAATGACTTCGGCGCTACACCCGTTTTAATCACGCTATAAAGCAGGCGGGTAAACATATCATCGCTGTTAATCACGCCCGCTATCTGGCGGTGCGCAAGCATCATGTCGCCACGGAAAATACGTACCGGTAAGCCAAAGCGCTGATGTGCTTCGCGCAGCAATTGCTCACCTGCCCATTTGCTGGCGCCGTATCCATTTGCATAACGATCGTTCAGCTTTGCCGATACCGCCAGTTCGGCAGTTTCGGTTCCGCCAGTGTTAAACTGCAAATGCGGCGTAACACTCACGCTGGAGACGAAATCAATCGGTTTCTTCTTACCACTCAGCGCAAACCGAATTATTTCCGCCATGCCACCCACATTGGGTACAAATAAAGATTGGTAGTCCATCACGTGGTTAACCAGTGCTCCACCGTGGCTAATAAGATCAACCTGGCTTGCTAAAGCGGCAAACCTATCCGGCGTTAAACCCAAATACGGTTGGCCAAAGTCACCAGCAACTACTTCAAGATAAGCCTGATAACTATCGAAGGCCGATGACATTTCTTCGCCGGCTACGCCAAACACTTCCCTTAGTCGCGACTTAGCGGCCTGATCGTCGGCGGCCCTGATCAAACAAATCAGTTTGCCACCATTTTCAGACAAACGCTTAAGCCATTCCAAACACACTACACGGCCCAAAAAGCCATTAGCACCAGTGAGAAACACTGTTCTTGGCTCTTCTGGTGCAGCCATAGCTAATGAAGCAGCGTTGGCAAGAACGTCTGATGGCAGAAATTTTTCCAGCTTTAAATCATTGGCAAAAATTTCATCGCTGCGTTCACCATGCACCTCACTGAAATTCGAAAGCCTGCTGTCGGCGCCACTGTTCAAAATTTTGGCCCAGCTGTTGATTCCTCCAGCGGGACTGAGAATGTCATTGGATGGGATCTCTTTTCCAAATATATTCTCGATAGCCATGGCAAACGTGACAGAACCCAAGGAGTCGCCGCCATGCTCATGATAGGTTTTGGCATCGTCGACATCTTGCTCTTCTATACCAAGGTTGCTTGCCAACAGTATGCGCAGTTTTTCCACCGTGCTAAGCGATGAGTCTGGGTCTTTCAACTTGCCAAGCTGTTCTGATTTAAGCTGTTCGCCTTGTTCGTACAGGGCTTCCAGTTGCTCGCCGTATTTTTCTTTTAGCGCCGGGCGCTTTTTCTTTAATACGCTGGTAAGCAGTCCATTTTCGGCGGTGAACGGTTCTTGCTCCAGAATAAACTCACGCGGAATTTCGAATGACTTTAAGTCAACGCTGCGCGCTATTCGCTGGAAATCTTCGCGGATCAAGGCAAGAATCGCCTTAGACTCAGGTGTGTCGCCAAGCACAGACTTTAAGGCCTGCATATCAGGCACGACGGTTGCTACGAGATACGAGCGTAGTGAATTTCCGTAAACATAAATTTGTTGAATAAGGTCACTTTCAGATTCGAAAATAGTTCCCAGGCGTCCAACGGCTACGTATTCACCTTGCGATAATTTGAGCACATCATTGCAGCGGTCAATAACCACTACGTGATCAGGCCCGCGTTCTTCAACAATATCGCCGCTTAAATAGTATCCCTCTTCATCCAACAGTTTGGCGGATGCTTTGGGGTTTTTGTAATAGCCAAGAATTTGAGTTTTGGTTTTAATGCAAAACTCACCGCGAGGATACGGTTTGTCGCTGGTCAGGTAGCCAAGCTCTGGCATATCGCGAAGCTTGTAGTCGATAACACCCGGTCTAAGAATTCGATTATTGAAAGTGACGCGGCCGGTGCCTGATTCTGTGCTTCCATAGCCATCAACCAAGGGCATATTGAAACAAGCCATCATGAAGTCACGCATTTCTTTGGTGGTTGGTGCACTACCAACACTGCCACCCAATAGCCGATCACCAAGATAACTGCCACGAAATTCGTTTAGAATTTCTTCACGCGCCTGGCTTTCTGATACGCCGCTGTCATTTGCTCGGCGCGACACCTGATTGAGATAGTCCTGGTAGATCATGTCTACAATGCGCGGCACGAACGCAATATTGATTGGCCTGGTAGCTCGAATGTCTTCAATCAGCGTAGACATATCGTCTGCAAGCGTAAAATTGACCAGCCCGCCAACGCCCATTGTTCCCTGGGTCATCAATCGACCCATCAGATGATTCAACGGTGCTAGGCCAATGCCAATCGCTGGCGCATTTGGCGATACGCCATTCCAGGAGGCGACCACTGAACGCTCAGGTAACATGGCGCCCTTTGGTGTGCCGGTGCTGCCTGACGAATGAATGATTGAGGTAAGGCGTTCGGGTCCCTCTTTGTGCGGGGGCATCATTTCCCAGGAATCCGCATTGCCCAGCAAAGCTAGCTCATCAAGCGACGTTACTGCAATATTCGGGCATCTTTCGGCAAGTGCGTTTTGGGCAGCCTCCCACGCTGCACTGTTGCTGCTGTCTGCAGCATCATAATCAAACACGATGAAACTCTTGATGCTGGGTATTGCCTCGGCAAGGCGAACTGCCATGTCAAGATCAGCGGTGGCAGTGGCAATAAGCGTTGGCTCAATCAGCTCTAACATGCCGCGCAACATGTCGAAGCCATAATTAGCCTGCACTGGAACACTCACTGTTTGGGTGTAAAGACACGCCACATCCAGCGCGCTGTAATCCACGCCAGCAAAACCCATCATGCAGACAAACTCATCCGGGCTGACATAAAAGCTACCCTCAGTTCGCCATGCGGATGCAATGGACCGAACACGATGTCGAAACTCGGCATAAGAGACTGTATTGAAACCAGGACCGTAGCGCCGCGTGAGCTGGCCGTTACCCTCGGTATCTTCCAATGTGTATTCACGCTCGCCGAGCGCAGGCCTGTCGCCATAGCCTTCCATTAGGCGATCAATGTTCGTTGCCAGAGGCACACTGTCGTCAGCTAGAGCCTCCCACAAGTCTACACGCGGCATGTGTTGCTTTAACTGAGGGTCATTTTTAGTAAGCTCTAAAACTCTGTCTGCAAACTTCGGGTATTTTTTCTTGGTCATTGTGACTCAGTGCGTTCGGCGGGTGTTTTCAGAAAATACAGCAATTTTTCTTCTGGATGAAATGAATGGCTGTTAGCTGCTCTATTCTAAAGCATGCAATGCCACCATACGAGCAGCAAAAGGCTAAAGGAAACCAGCGAAATGCGTTTACAATCTTGTGGAGTTATTTGACGGCCGTGCAATAATTCTTTGATCAACCTGACCACTGTGCGCTTTAGGATGCGATTAGCTAACAATGTTCATTCCAACTGATTTCGAAATTCCCCCTCATTTATCCAATACGCAGTTTCATTTTGAGGTGCTAGCACCTGAGCTGGCAACTCTCGATTATGAAGCCGTTATGTCGAGCAAAGAACGCTTGCGTCATATCTTTGCAGAGAAAGATGAGTGGCCAGAAGACACCATGAGCTTCGAAGACAATAAGAAAGATTTAGTGAGGCACCAGAGAGAGTTCAAGGCACGAGAGGCATTTGCTTATGCCGTATTTAGCCCTACAAAGGATAACTACATTGGTTGTGTTTATGTTGATCCAACGCAACACTCTCGGTACGACTGCGAAGTGTACTTATGGGTAAAAGATAGCGAGCTCGGTTTAGATGGTGCTTTATTTAATAGTGTTGATCACTGGTTGAAAGAAGCATGGCCATTTAAGCAGCGAGCCTACCCTGGTCGCACTATCGCATGGTGTGATTGGAAATAGGGGACAGACCACGGTTTCATCGATGCCTGTCTTTCTGTTATGTTGTAGTAACCAGATTGAGCAAGGACGCTCTCATGCCAAGAAGACCCAGAGTCACATTGCCGGGCATTGCCCATCATATTATTCAAAGAGGTAACAATCGCCACGCGTGCTTTAGCATTGACGATGACTACCACACCTATCTAGAGTGGCTACACGAATACGCTGAGGAAACCCGTTGCAGGGTTCACGCCTATGTGCTGATGAGCAACCACGTGCATCTCCTTGTGACACCACAGGAACCCGCGAGCTTAGGCCTACTAATGAAAAAATTAGGCCAACGCTATGTGCAGTATTTCAATAGAACACACCACCGTACAGGAACGCTTTGGGAAGGTCGTTTCAAATCATGCGTGGCTGCCGAGGAAACCTACGTACTTGCTTGCCATCGCTACATAGAGCTCAACCCGGTGAGAGCCAATATGGTGGAACACCCGCGCGATTATCGATGGAGCAGCTATGGCGCGAATGGCGACGGTGAGGAAAACGCAATCCTCACGCCACACCCTGCGTACCTTGCAATTGCCGAGGAAGACAATCGAAGACTGGTAGGATATCAGGCGCTTTTCAACTACCCGCTCAATCAAGGAGTTGTTGATCGTATCCGCGGCGCAACAAATGGAAACTATGCGCTGGGCTCCAAAAGCTTCCAGAAGGAAATTGAACAGCTACTTGGTAGACGTGTATCTCCCGGAATACCTGGGAGGCCGGCGCGAGCGAGTTAAAACCGTGGTCTGTCCCCAAATGCTAAAGCATGCTTAGCTGTTGCTAGAATTTGACTTCAATAATTAATCGAGTTAACTTGGGTATCTATTATCGCTCATTATGCTCTTTGGAGGCTAGGATGCAAGTAACTGTTGCGGTCACGCAAATGGTTTGTACTTGGGACATTGAGGCAAACGTAGAGCGCGCCACAAAGCTCGTGCATCGGGCAGCTGATGCTGGCGCCCAGGTGATACTGCTGCAAGAATTGTTTGAGACGCCCTACTTTTGTATTGATGAACAAAGTAAGCACCTTGATCTTGCCAAACCCATGAACGCCCAGCCCACTATTGCGCGTATGCAAGTTCTTGCAAAACAGCTGGGCGTTGTTATTCCAGTGTCATTCTTCGAGAAGAGTGGCTTGGTGCACTACAACTCAATAGCGATCATTGACGCCGATGGCTCCATAGTCGGGCATTACCGTAAGAGCCATATTCCTGATTTCCCTTTGTACGAAGAGAAGTTCTATTTCAGCCCGGGTGATACCGGATTTAAGGTGTTCGACACCCGTTTTGGCCGCCTTGGTGTTGGTATTTGCTGGGACCAATGGTTTCCGGAAGCCGCCAGGGCCATGGCATTAATGGGTGCGGAAATTTTGCTGTATCCCACGGCTATTGGCAACGAACTTGATAAACCCGACTTCGACAGCAAAGCACATTGGCAAATGACGATGCGCGGACACGCCGCCGCCAACATCATGCCGGTCATTGCGTCAAACCGTATTGGCGAAGAAGTGAGTGGTGACCTGAGCATGGAATTTTACGGCTCTTCGTTTATTGCAGACGAGATTGGCACTATGGTCTGCGAAGCAGATCGGACATCAGAATCCGTTCTAACACACACGTTTGATCTTGCGAAAATATCCGCTTACAGGCGCGAATGGGGCGTATTCAGAGATCGCAGGCCCGATTTGTACCGTCCATTGTTAACTCTCGATGGCTCCAGCGTTGTAGCTGGCAGCTAAAATGCACATCCCAAACTTCAAGCAGTTTCTAGCCTTCTCAATTATTGGCACGGTTTGTCTAATGCCGCTGCTGGTGTTACCGGCAATGATTGGCGTTCTGGTTGATAACGCCGGCATGTCGGATTCCTCCGCCGGGTGGTCTTCGTCTGCGCATTTTTTCGCAGCCGCCGCCATTGGCTTACTGTTATCGCTGCGTATGCATCGCATAAACCTGCGCCAAATTGGCACGTGGACATTAGCGCTAGCCGTTGTTGCTGATATTGCCAGCGCACTAACAGCCGGCGAGTCTGTCTCGTTCTTTGCAGCCAGAGTTGCCGCTGGTTTTATGTTAGGGGCAAGCTACATTTGCAGTGTTGGCGCATTTGCTCGGTTTGACGGCTATGAACGCGGCTTCGGGCTGTTTGTAACACTGCAGTTTATTGTTAGTGGTCTTGGCCTTTATCTTGTACCCGTATACGCAGATCAAATGGGCGCAGACGGTTTGTTTGCAGGCCTTGCAGTTCTTGATGCGGTGGCGCTATTGCTTGCACGATACCTCCCCTCAGAAACTGCCGATCATCAAGGTGAGCAAGCGAAGCAGTCGGAGATGAAAACCCTGCTCACAATGACGGCAATTCTGGCGATAGTTGGTTTCGCTTTATTTGAAGCCGCCAATAACGCCCAGTTTGCATACATCGAACGCTTTGGCGTTGCCCTGCATATACCGGATGAGAACATCGGCTTCTCCCTACTGATAGCTTCTTTGATAGGCATACCAGGGGCATTTGCGGTGGTTCTAATCGGACCGCGATTCGGTACATTGGGACCATTGCTGTTCGGCATCGCCATTGCAATCACTGGCCTGATTACCTTGATAAACGCCGAGAGTTACACGGCCTATTTTATTGGGAGCTGCTGCATGGGGTTTTCTTGGGCGTACTGTCTGCCCTTTATTCAGTCCTTACTGGCGTCAATTGACCGCAATGGCAGTGCTATTGCAGCCGGCTCTTCACTGTCTACATTTGGCAGTGCGGTGGGCCCGGGTATTGCCGCGGTAGTGGTTAGCGGTGGGAAATATGAGAATGTGTTCCTGCTTTCAATAGGATTGTTTGCGGCCACGGTCGCAACATTTGTTTATGCCAATAGAGCCATGAGGAAAAACGCATGAGAACCTGGGCGAACACAACGGATCCAAGAGATTTAGGCTACTACATGCCTGCCGAGTGGACACCTCACAGTTGCTGCTGGATGGCATGGCCCTGTCGTGATGGCCTGTGGGCAGACGACGACGCAACTGCGCGCGACTACGCTAATGTGGCAAATGCCATCGCCCGCTTTGAGCCGGTTAAAATGCTGGTACCTTCACGCAAGTTAAAAGAAGCACGCGCACTGCTTGGCGCCGGCGTTGAAGTGATCGAAATGGAAATAGACGATTCCTGGGCGCGAGACAGCGGGCCCAACTTTCTGATTGGTGGCGATACACTGGCCGGTTCACACTGGACCTTCAATGCCTGGGGGCAGAAGTATCACCCCTACGACAAAGATGCCCAAATGGGTGCCGCCATTCTCGAGTTGGCTGAAGCAGATCGTTATACAAGCGAACTGGTTGCCGAGGGCGGAGGTATAAGCGTTGACGGTGAAGGTACCATCATTACGACCGAATCATGCTTTCTCAATAAGAATCGAAACCCAGGACTTAGCCGCAAAGAAGTGGAACAGGAGCTGTGCCGCACCCTGGGTGGCGAGAAAGTGATATGGATACCCGGTGACGTTGAAGAAACAGAAACCGATGGCCACGTAGATGGCATAGCGGCCTTTATTGAACCTGGGCGTGTGCTGGTTGAAGTGAATACGGATACCACAGACCCTCATTACGAGGTTGGTGTAGACAACACTAATGCACTGAAGGGTCAAACAGACGCTAAGGGTCGCGAACTGCAGTTGGAGTTCATTGAAGAGGGTGTGTATCACGACGGTATCTGGAATGGAGGTTGCAGCTCTTACATAAATTCATACCTTGCCAATGGCGCCGTGATTGTACCCGCCTATGGTTACGAACGAGACTACCGAGTTGTGGAAACCTATTCAGCGCTCTACCCAGAACGGGAGATTGTACAAGTGTCGATAGAGAGCCTGGCATTAGGTGGTGGCGGTATTCATTGCATTACACAACAACAACCTGTGTAAGCTGCGATAAATGTCTAACAGGCAAAAAATTGGCTTGCGCAAAGCAAAGCCACCTACCACTCGCGCACCCGGCAGACTCCGCCGACAAAAGCTTTTGGACGCTGCCCGTGCACTATTGATAGAGCAGCCAATTGAAGATATCTCATTCAGAGACATTGCCAAACGCGCCGACGTACCAGAAGGCTCGGCCTACCATTTTTTTGCCAATCGCTTCGACCTGTTTGCAGAACTTGCCTGCGAACTTAATGATGAATTCGTTGCCGCGCATCACAAACCAGTGCCCGCTTCCAAGCGAAAAACCTGGGGTCAATTGGCTGCTCACATGGTGGATGTAGGCGCATGCGTTTACGCCGACAACCCGGCAGCACGCCAGTTATTTATTGGTGGCAAAACGCCACCGGAAGTAAAACAAGCTGAACGCATTAATGACAGGGATGTAGTTGATGCAATGCATGATTCGTTCGCACGTTATTTCGATATAGCCGAAACACAGAAAATGCGAGATGCATTTTATTATTTCATCGAAATCACTGACCTTCTATTCTCACTCTCCATGGTTGAACACGGAAAAATTACGCCTGGCATGCTAAAAGAAGCCAAACGCGCTGGAGTGGCTTATCTGAAAACTTATGAGAACAACTAAATCGGGAACAGACCACGGTTTGCGCGCCGTTTTGACAAAACCGTGGTCTGTCCCCAGTTACTAAAAGAACTGTTGCAACTGATTAGCGATTTCTTCTCTGGCTTCATTCGCCGATAAAATCACTCCCACTGCAGCAAACGACGTATGCATTTGGCCAGGATAGGTGATATTACGGGCCTCAGTTCCAGCGGCATTCAAGGCGTCTGCATAGGCTCGCCCCTGGTCGCGCAGAGGGTCAAATTCTGCAGTAACAATAAATGCGGGCGGAAGGTTTGCTAAGTTCTTAGCGCGCAGAGGCGATATTCGGGGGTCATCTCGATTGGCGTCACCCACATAATGATTCCAAAACCAATCCATTGTTGCTTTGGTGAGAATAAACCCTTCGGCGTTCTCGCCAAGCGACGGGCTGTCATCCAATGCATCCAATGCTGGGGTGATGAGTATCTGCCCTTTTATTGCAGGCCCGCCGGCATCTCGTGCGCGTTGGCACACAGAAGCGGCTATTCCACCGCCAGCACTCCAGCCACACACAACTAACTCGCCAGCAATTCCGCCCAAACGCTCGCAGTTTTCAACAATCCAGTGTAGTGCGGCAAAGCCGTCGTTATCAGCAGCAGGGAATGGATTCTCGGGCGCATGCCGGTAGTTGGCAGACACAATAATTGTGTTCGAACGCACGCACAGGTCGCGACAAAAGGCATCGTCTGTGGTGTGACTTCCAAACACCCAGCCACCACCATGAAAATACAGCACCATTGGATGCGGGCCCGGCGTATCTGGTCTGTAGAGCCGGTAATCCAGATCGCCATCTGCGCCGAGAAAAACGCCATCGCTCACTTCGCCAACCGCAGGGCCTGCTGGATTGCCCGCGTTCATTGCAACTGACATTTCGCGGGCGTCGGTGGGAGATAGCGTTTCCATTCCCGGTAAGTTCAGTTCCGCCACCGCTTCAAGTACAGCAACTACGTCTGGTTGCTGACGCCTGACCAAGCCATCATTGCAGCGATTGCCCTTAGGGCCCGAAAATTCAAATCCTAAGTAATCTTGTGCCGCCACGTCATTGCAGGCTCTTCGATAAGCGCCAACGCCGCCCACAAAGGGCAGGCATACGCGCGGTTTGTCCGGCACATTAGCACCCATGTACCAAGAGTTCGCCTGTGGGAATAAGGTGAGATCAGCCCAGGCGGTACCGTAGTTTACCCAACCGTTTTCTGCTGTTGTTGTCGCTTCAATAGTATGCAGATCTTCGGCATTCATGTAGCCAATGCAATCCGTAATCCATTCAACGTGCTGCTCGATAGACACCATCATATTCGACAAAACCGACGGGCTTCCAGGGCCTGTCACAGTAAAGAAATTCGGAAAGCTCGCAACAGCCAGACCCAGGTAGCTCACCGCGCCATCGGTCCATTTGTCTCGCAATGACAGCTGATCGCGCCCTTGAATATCGATTGCTGTCAGTGCACCGGTCATTGCGTCAAACCCGGTGGCAAAAACGATGGCGTCAAACTCAAAGCTTTCGTTCTGCGTTTTTACGCCAGCTTCTGTAATCTCTACGATCGGGTTTTTTCGAATGTCTACAAGACCAACATTGCTTTTGTTAAACGTTTCAAAGTAACCACTATCAAGACAGGCGCGCTTGGTGCAAATTGGAAACGTGGTGGGGCTTAAGGTATCGGCGAGGTCAGGGTCGTCAATCACGCTGCGAATTTTAGCGCGCGCGAACTCAGCGAAAGTGTCATTTGCCTCTTTGCTCGTCATGAGATCGGCAAATTCACTGCTTAGATGCGGAATGGCTCCCTTGCTCCACAAGGTTTCATAACGTGCGTTGCGCTCTTCATCCGACAACATAAAAGCGTAATCACCTGTTTCTTCCTTGGGAACGCCTACTAGTGTCCAACGTGCTTCTTCCCGATACTCCTGATAGCGGTTTTTGATCGCACGTTTTTCTTCGGATATCGGGCCGTTTCCTGCCGGTATGGAATAATTCGCGGTCCGTTGAAACACTGTGGTGTGTTGTGCCTCAGCGGCAATTAGCGGAATAGACTGAATACCAGAAGAACCCGTACCGATGATACCAACACGCTTACCGGAGAAATCGACGCCTTCATGTGGCCAGCTATGCGTGCTGTAAATCTCGCCAGCAAAATTATCAGCGCCTTTAATGTCAAGATTTTTGGGCTGCGACAAGCACCCCGTTGCCATGATGAAAAACTGGCAACTTATTGATTCACCTTCTTCGGTTGTCACACTCCAGCTAGATGTTTTCTCATCCCAAATTGATTTTGCAACGCGTGTATTGAAACTTATGTCGCGGCGCAGGTCATATTTATCGGCAACATGCTGCGCGTAGCTCAGAATCTCGGGCTGGGTTGCGTACTTCTCAGTCCACTCCCATTCTTGCTCAAGTTCAGGATCAAAGCTGTAGGAATAATCGATACTTTCAATATCGCATCGCGCCCCAGGGTAGCGGTTCCAATACCAGGTTCCGCCTACATCGCTACCGGCTTCAAACGCATGCGCCGACACACCCATCTGACGCAAGCGCTGCAGCAAGTAGAGCCCGGAGAAACCGGCGCCTACAACGACAACAGACGCATTTTTAGTATTTGAATCAGGCATGTCCAACTCCGTTATATTTTTTTTAGACCTTGAAAATGGGGCAACACCCACACTCTCAGCTTTTCGCACCATACCTAGCGTCAATAAAATCCAGGGCTGTTTCTCGAACCGCTTGCCTATCCGCGTTCCAGCGCCTACCTTCACCAGCAAAAAGCAACTCGCCTTCCAGTAAAGACATCAGGCACAGCGCCTCTGCGCGAGGAGATTTGTTGCCTAGTTTGACGAGCGCGTCTTCCATAAACTGGAGATAAATCGCATAGATGTCTTGCACCAGGTCCATCATCAAGGGTTCAACCGACTGCATTGCCCACAATTGTGGCCAAAGCCTATCGCTTAGCATCTCAGCACCGGCTTCGTCGTCAAGCATAAAGATAGCAATGTCACGAATAGTCGGTGGGGCGTCTGAGCTACTGAACTCCTCAAAAGCGCGTGCATACTCTGCTGCGATAAATTCAGCAAGCGCACGCAACATGTCGTCACTGGTTCGAAAATGGTACTGCAAAGCACCCAACTTCATACCGCTGGCCCTGGCCAAGGCGCGCATGCTCAGGCTGCTGTAGCCCTCATCGGCGATTATTTCGATGGCGGTCTGTAATATCTGCTGTTTACGTTCGCTCATTTACTAGTCAAGGTTTCTTCTGCGTTGATGCGTACCTGCTAGTCTACTGTATTGGGCTATTTTTAGAATATACCTTTTTCTTTTTCCTTGTGGTGGCGACTACTCTTCGGATTCTTCAGCGGAGTAGATAACCCAGATCTTGCTGTAACCGTCGGTTTCCCAGACACCGGTCCATTCTTTTGGAATGGTGACGCCTTCGCCGGCTTCTATGGTCTGTACTGTGCCATCACTGGAGGTGAGAGTGACACTTCCCTCTAAAAAGTACATAAACTCATCAACACCGTAGGGCTCATTAACGTCTATTCGGGTTTTGCCTGATTTATACATTCCCGATGAGAACTTTTTATCGCTGGACACAAGAGAGGTAATGTCATGAGTTACATGGCCGTCTTCATGGGTTGTTTCGGTCACATCCTTCCGATCATACACTGCGCCAGCAAGGTCGGCTTTGTTTAATTCTGCCGGCAGAATAACGGCTTTAGCATCCGGTGCGCTGCCTGCCAGTACTGCCTGTGAAAGTGCCAGTGACGTCAGGCATGCGATTAATTTTTTCATGGGTGTTTCTCCTGATGGTGAGTCAAAATTCTAAAGGAAAAAGTAGAGGCTGACCTCTGTTTTAAGCTATTCACTTACCTCACCCACCGCACGCACAGCCGCATCAATAGCAGCTTGAACGTAGGCGTAGGCTTCTGAGTCAGAGTTGGCAATACTGATGCGGCCGAAAGGTTTGCGGCCAAGCTCATGCGGTGCTTGTCCTTTCGCCCATTGAGGGTCGTGTAAATCCAAATACTCGTAAGCGTAGCCATGGGACCAGCGATTCAGTGTGATGGCCTCAATGTCGCGCTTGGCGTCAAAGCCGTTGTGACCAAACATGCCGGTAAGCTGTTCGCTAATCGCTGTCTCAAATTCAGAGAATGGCGCTGTAAACAGTTTGTGTCTTCCCAGCCGATAAAGATCGCGGGCTGATTGATCGCTTTTGGCGGCTCCGTTGGTCTGTCGTTTGGCGTAGGGAGCAGGCACATGCCCCATAAACATCACCATCGGGTCGTTTGCTTTACCGGAAGGCTGATAACTACCCAATGCTACAGGTGGCGCGTGTGACACCAACTCAAAAAAACTGCCTGGGCATTGATACACTGACGATTGCTCTGCGCGCACGGCCGCGCCGTTTCTTAACAACACGTTGGCCCACACAAAAGGCGTTTTCACGCCATAAGCCAGGCTTTCTTTTTGAGCTTGGGGCAATTCAGGGCAAAGATGCGGAATCATTCCATTGTAGCCGGCTAGAATGCAATGCTTACCGCGAACTGTGAAGGCCTGGTCTCCGGAGACATAAGCAACATCAACGCCGTCGCTTTTAGCTACAGAGCCATGATGAGTGACGTTAACAGCCGTGCTGTTTAAGCGCAGGCGCACAGCTGAGTTCGCCCTATCAAGTGTTGAATAATCAAAGCGTGCAGTTACCAGCGATTGCATTGAACTCCCTGCTGCAACTTCGGGAATCAGCTTTCGCACAAACAAGCGCGCAACCGATGCGTTGCCATCAGGAAACATCGGGTAACGGTAAGCACCCTCTTCTTCCGCAGCGTCTGTTTCCGACTCTTCCGCTGGAAAACCCAATGCATTGTAGCCGGGTGCACCCAGTGCTACCGCTTCCCGGATAGAAATGCTTTCAATGCCAACACCAAAAATTGCTCTCGACCAGGGCTCGGCAATTCTTGCACCCGCCGCTGAAAGACCGACACGGTCGTAAAGGAAACTGGCGTAACTGGTGCTGCGCAGAAACGCCTCTTTATCCGCCAAAGGAATATCGTTGATGTAGTCTTTTTCACCACTGGCCAAACTGATGAGTTTCGCTTTATCGTTATCAGGTAGATTGAGGGAATTAATTTGAGCGCGGAAATCCCCAACGCCTGCCCAGGTGTATTGCCACAAGCCTGCGGCAAGCTGATCTTCCCCGTACAAGCTACGCCCCAAATACAAACCAAACGGAGCCGCGCCATTAGAGAGTGAATAGTCCTCGGCACCCGCGTTTTGCAACGCTTTAAAGTCTACGCCGATTTCTTCGAGCAGCCCGTATGCGGTAGGACTCATCGCATCCTGTTCCAGATTAATACTGCCACCAAAAGACAGTAGCATTTTTCCGCCGGAGTGAAATTCGTTGCGCTTGGCGTGACCACCGAAGTCATCGTGGTTATCAAGAATCAGTATTTTCGCATTCGGATTCTTCTGCCGGT
>JBGCDE010000003.1:0-90779 GCA_045105115.1 Pseudomonadales bacterium
AGTATCTGATTCAGGGTTTGATCCACGGCATTGATCGTAATGTTGCCAGTGATGTTCGGATGAATATCGAAATTGATGCCGGCATCTCGGGCGATAGTAAAAAGTACTTCGCTTATTGGAACGTTCACAACCACAACAGAAAACAATTGTCCGCGTGACGCCGAAGGCGCCGGCGGAGGTGGTAGCACGGTGACCGGCTCAGGAATGAGGTCAATAGCCTCTTCACTGGTACTTTTTAAATGTGCCCCGTTATTGTCGATTCTGGTGTCGACTGAGCTGCATGCAGCCAGTATCGCAAGCATTGCAGCAATAGAGCATTTCCTGATGATCATGCCGAAACCGTTCCATGGTTAATTTATCGGGTGTTCGCTACAACGGCCTAGGCCGTTGTGCAGCGAATCTGAGACTTTTCTTCTAGCCAGCTTAAGTGAAGCGTTAGCTTCCTAAGCAATGGCAAGCGTTAACCTTTCTAGGCGCGCTTGCACAACCAATAAGTAGTCTCTTGGTCATAGATGGTTTCCGTGCCCGCATTGTAAGGGTGAACTCCGCCGCGGAAGTCACCAGTCAATGGCTTGCCATCATCGAGCTGTCGATCCAGGATCTCAGCGTTTTTACCTGTCACTCCACCCATACAAATTTTCAGTGGACCACTTGGCCAGCCAAATGCCCGGTAGTAGCCAACACCTGAGAAACCGCCGAATGCGTTAGTTGGAGAAGCTGTTGCAGCTGTGCCATCGGTTGGACCGCTCACTAAGCCAGATAAGCGAAGGTGATGCCAAAAGTGACCTTGTTCCCAGCCTGCTGTGGTCTGGTTCTGGTACCACCAGTAGTGGGTTACTTGGCCATTACCGTTACCACTGGTTGCACCAGTCCATCGAGTGCCTGCTTCTGGATCATCACCAGGCAGAGCACCGTAACGGTCTCTGTAGCTGTAGATAGCTGCAGTAACACCGTTGAATTCATTAACAGCATTTTTGATCTTGGCGTTGTTGATGATTTCCTGTCCTTTCAGTACGCCGCCAAGCAGCAAACCGATAATGACTAATACGATGGAAATCTCTACCAGGGTGAAACCCCTTTGGCGACGTTGATACATTGTAAACTCCTTTTTTCACGTTCATCAACTGCGTGTTTGGCGCAGCAAGATGACCGGAACTCCTTTCCCTGTGAATTTAAAACCTTGCGGTCACAGTCTAAGTATTGCTGAAAAACGGCTGAGCTGAAGAATTTGCCAGCATTACTCTGTAAAATCCGCGTATAGGTCACCAATTTGCGAACCCGTACACATTATTTTGTGACACAGTTGACGTGCATAGTTGTCCATTGCCGCTTTATCAGCTGATACAATGCATTTTTTAGGTCGGGTGTTTCGCAATCGCGGCGCGCCACTGCAAAGCCTCTGTGCAAGGTGTGTTAAGGAAATGAGACTATTAGCCATGTTGGTACTGTTGCAACCTGCAACAGCATTCGCCTATTTGGACCCGGGTACGGGAAGTATGATTCTGCAAGGTCTTATTGCAGCAATCGCGGTAGCTGGCGTTACCATTCGTACCTACTGGTACCGAATAATGCAGTTTTTTGGCAAAGAGCCCCCTCAGACCGGATTGCTGGATGATCTGGACGATGATCTAGAGGAAGAATCAACACCCGTAAGCACTGAAAGTCGAACAGGCGAGTAGTGGCAAGTTCAGAGAATAGTGGCCATTTGAACTCGCAGCAAGGTCGGCTAGCAGCCTCATTCCGGGACCCATCAGGATTCATGTTTCGACATGAAGGCCGGGTGCTTCGGCAAGTTAATCGTGCATATAAAGAAAACTTCGACGCCCTGAAAAGCTCTGGTTTATTGGAGGCCTTGTTCAAGCATCGTTTGTTGATAAAGCATACGGAGCTTGAGAATACAGAGCTTGCGCAGAGTGACGAGTGTTTGCTTGTTCTCGAGCCTGAGTTACTGCCGTTTGTGTCGTATCCTTACGAGTGGAGCTTTAGTCAGTTAAAAGACGCTGCTTTGCTCACGCTTAAGATACAGGCATTAGCCTTGAAGCACGGTTTTATGCTGAAAGATGCCTCGGCGTATAACGTGCAGTTTCTGCGTGGCGCGCCGATATTTATTGATACCTTGTCATTCGAAGTGTATACGGAAGGCACCCCGTGGCCTGCTTACAAGCAATTTTGCGAGCATTTTCTGGCGCCGTTAGCCTTGATGAGCCATTGTGATATCGCCTTATCCAAGCTGCTTATTACGTATATTGACGGCATACCTCTGGGGCTGGCGAGCAAGTTGCTGCCAGCCAGTACTCGAATAAACTATTCCTTACTTGCTCATATACACAGCCATGCGAAAGTACAGGATCGCTATGCAGACGCAGCTGGAGATTCTGATGACGCGGTAGATAAGGCTAAAAACAAAGCCCAAGTATCCAAGAAAGGGGTGGGAGCCTTGACCGAGAGTTTGGGGCAGGCTGTTAACAAGCTTAAGTGGACGCTGCCGAAAACCGAATGGGGCGATTATTACGATAATACCAATTACTCAGGTGATGCCGATCAGGCAAAGAAAGTCTTGGTTTCGCAGTTTTTGGAAGCGGTGCCCGGTTCGCTTTCCATCGTTCAGGATTTGGGTGCTAATACTGGAGCCTACAGTCGGATAGCAGCCAAGCACTCGGCGCTTGCGGTCGCACAAGATATTGATCCGGTCGCTGTAGAGCGAAACTATTTGCAACTGAAAGCAGATAAATCAACAGATTTACTGCCGTTGGTGCAGGACCTGTTCAACCCTTCACCAGCGATTGGTTGGGGCAATACGGAACGAGATTCATTTATTGAACGCAGTGGTGCTGACGTTGTTATGGCTCTGGCACTGATTCACCATTTGGCGATCAGCAATAATGTTCCCTTAGCTGATATTGCCAAGGTGTTCGCGCGACTGAGTTCCTGGCTGATTATTGAGTTCGTGCCCAAAGAAGATTCGCAGGTAAGGCGTTTGTTGGCAAGCCGAGAGGATATTTTCCCGAATTACACTCTGGAGGGTTTTGAACAGGCATTCGCTGACTTTTATACAGTTGAACAAAAATCCAGCGTAGGTGACAGTGAGCGAACGCTTTTCTTGCTAAAAAAGCGCTAACAGTTTCTCGCCTACATCTACTTTTTTATTGGTTCGTGGTTGAAGTCTTGAGCTATCAGATTGTGGATTGCCATGCCAACGCTGGGTCATGGTCGCTAACACCTGATCACTGACGAAACGGCTTCGTGAACCGTAGACATGCTTGTCACCATAACGCTGCTGTTGCGTAACATCAAATCGCAGTGGCGCGCTTAAATGCAGATTGTCCTTTGCTCGGGTCATTGCGACATACATTAAGCGCCGTTCTTCCTCGGTTTGTTCGGCGTCACCGGTCGCAAATTCGTTTGGAAAATTGCCATCGGTAACATTCAGCAGGTAGACAGACTTCCATTCCTGTCCTTTGGCGGAATGAACCGTAGACAAAATCAAAAAATCTTCGTCGATCAGAGCGTTACCAGCGTTATCGCCAGTGGCCGACGGTGGGTCCAATGTTAGCTCGGTGACAAATCGCTCCCGACTTGGGTATTTGGCAGAAATTAATTCAAGCTGATCCAGGTCACTTTCTCTTTGTTCCGCCGATTCATACAAGCGTTGCATTTGTGGCTCATACCATTTTCTAACCGCGGAAAGCTGAGACTGCCATAAGGGGTTCTCACCACTGACATTATTAGCTAGCGTGCACATCAGCTCACACAAGACTGGCCAATCTTCAGCCGCCGCACTCGGTGGGGTGTGTTCGTGCATTGATTGCCAGTTGTAAGCCGCTAACGCCAGGGCGTCAAAACTCTTAGCGGCGTTGGCCGGTCCAACACCGGGAAGAATTTGCAGCACTCTGTAGGCTGCTGATTGATTCTTAGGATTGTCAGCCCATTTCAATATCGCTAACAAATCTTTTATGTGAGAAGCTTCCAGAAACTTTAAACCACCGTATTTTACGAATGGAATATTGCGTCGCAATAGCTCTACTTCAAGTCGATCGCTGTGGTGAGAATTCCTGAACAGTACGGCCTGATCTTTAAGTTGCTGGCCTGCCTCGCGAGCGGCCAGAACCTGGGTGACTATGTAATCGCATTCAGAGTCGACGTCTTCTGTCGTGACGTAAAACGGCTTTTGTTGCGAACGTTTGGAAGAATGCAGGTTTTTTTGGTAGCTGCGCGACGACTCTGCCATTAACTGATTTGAACTGTCTAGCACAGTTTGTACAGACCTATAGTTATGCTCCAGGCTAACAATGCGAGCGGGTGGGTTAAAAGTATCAGGAAAGTTCAGAATGTTATCCACGCTGGCCGCTCTGAATGAGTATATTGATTGGGCGTCATCGCCGACCGCGGTAACACCGTTACCAGTAGGTTTCATCGCAGATAAAATGCCGGCCTGCAGTGCGTTGGTGTCTTGATATTCATCAATCAGAATGTGGTCAAAAAAATCGCCAATTTCTGTCGCAATTTCCGTGTCCTGTACCAGGTGGTACCAATACAACAGCAGGTCATCATAATCCAGGCATTGATGGCGCTGTTTTAACTCGATATAGCGACGGAACAATAAGGTCAGCTCGGCCTGCCAGTCACTGCACCAAGGGAAGGCTTTTCTGAGGCAGTCAGCTAATGGCTCCTGAGAATTTACGCGCCGTGAATAGATTGCCAGGCATGCGTCTTTTTTGGGAAACCGTTTTGCAAGGCTAGCCAGTTTTAATTCCTGGCGAGCAACATCCATCAGATCGGCAGAGTCACCGCGATCAAGCACCGAAAAAGACGGCTCCAATCCTACAGTGTGCGCGTAACGCCTAAGCAGTTTATTGGCAACACTGTGAAACGTGCCGGCCCATTCGAAATGCCCCATAGAAGAGGGTGGTTCAGTGGCGTTGGCGCTACATTGCCGAACAATACTTTCTGCTCGTCTGATCATTTCCGTTGCAGCACGCCGGGTAAAAGTGAGCAATAGTATTCGCTCACTGTGCGTGCCATTGATGACCAGATGGGCCACCCGATGTGCCAGCGTGGTGGTTTTGCCGGTGCCAGCGCCGGCAATGACCAGTAATGGGTGATTGTCGGCAACAACAGCATCGCGTTGTTGCTCGTTTAGTGATTCAAGATAGGCAGGGGGGGCTACGGTGATTGAGTTCATTGTCTGTCATGCTCTGGATTACTGATAATATATACAGTAACTGGTTGCATGAACAGTAGTTCATTGCCGCGGGCTTTGTCCAGTCAGCAAGCGCGGCAATTTTCTACAGAATCGGCGTTTCCGTCTGCCGTCGGGTATGGTTTATGCCAGACCGTTTTGTTGCTTGGCGGCACGCACTGTGTTGTGCATTAAGCAGGCAATTGTCATGGGCCCAACGCCACCGGGTACCGGCGTGATGGCACCCGCTTTGTCTTTGGCCGCATCAAAATCAACATCGCCAACCAGGCGGGATTTGCCATTGTCGTCAATGCGATTGATGCCTACGTCAATGACGGTTGCACCTGGTTTTACCCAATCGCCTTGAATGAAGTGTGGCCGGCCTACAGCGGCCACCAATATATCAGCCTGTCGGCACACATCCGCAAGGTCTTTGGTGCGAGAGTGCGCAATGGTTACAGTGCAGTGTTTTTGCAGCAACAAATTGGCCATTGGCTTGCCGACGATGTTGGAGCGGCCAACGACGACTGCGTTCAAGCCGCTCAAGTCTCCCAGTTGATCTTCCAGCATCATCAGTGAGCCAAGAGGGGTGCAGGGCACTAGTAAATTGTTGCCAGTGGACAAGGCGCCAACGTTTTGTATATTGAATCCATCAACGTCTTTATGCGCCGCAATCGCGTCAATCACCGACGATTCATCAATTTGATCAGGAACCGGCAGCTGCACCAAAATACCGTGAACGCTGCTGTCGTTGTTTAGCTCATCAATCAGGGAAAGCAGAGCAGCCTGACTGGTAGTATCGTCAAGGCGATGCTCGCGAGATTCGATATCCAATTGTTCACAGCGTTTGATTTTGTTGCGCACATAAACCTGGCTGGCCGGATCTTCGCCAACCAAAACCACGGCAATACAGGGTCGCAAACCATGCTCAGCCCGCAGTTGCTTCACTTCCTCTGCCAGATTATCACTGACCTTATTAGCGAATTCTTTACCGTCTATGATTGTAGCCATTGCCTGTTCTCGATGAAGCGGAAAACGCGCATTGTGACCCCGCAAACGCCCGTGTCAAGGGCAGATGCATTTAAAGGTTCCCACGACGACATTGAGTGACGCAATTCCGCCTTGGCGAAAAATACACAGTCTTGAAATTCAAGATTTGGCGCTACAATGCATGCAGTTATAAAGGATGCAGGAACTATGAGTCAGACAAGAGAAACCGTTTCTGAATTAGTGACAAGCTGGCAAGACGTACCCGGTGGTTTGATGCCGGCGCTGTGGTCGGTTCAGAATGGTCTGGGCTACATACCGAGCGATGATGTGCCAGAGATTGCCAGCATCTTAAACTTGTCCGTGGCCGAAGTGCATGGTGTGATCAGTTTTTATCATGACTTTAAAACGGAAGCGCCGTCTGCTCACACTGTTAAATTGTGTCGCGCCGAAGCCTGCCAGGCAATGGGCGCCAGAGAACTGCAATCGTTTGCCGAGCAGCGTTTGGGTGCAAAGATCGATGAGAAGGGCAGCAACATAAGCCTTGAGTCGGTTTATTGTCTGGGCCTATGCGCTTGTGCGCCAGCTGCGATGGTTGATGGCAAGGTAAAAGCGAGACTCAACCAGCAGACGCTGGGCAAGCTGATCGACGATTGCCGTTCAAGCGAGGGCAATCAACATGGCTAAATCAATGACTGCCTACGTTCCTGCAGATGCCTCTGCGATTGCGCTTGGTGCTGATGATATTGCGCAAGAGATAGAACGGTACTGCGAGCAGGAAGGTGTGAACCTTAATATCATTCGTAACGGGTCAAGGGGTTTGACCTGGTTAGAGCCCTTGGTTGAAATTGATCAAGGCAATGGCAGAACCGGGTTTGGTCCAATGTCGGTTGCTGATGTTGAAGGCGTGTTGCGCAGTGTTAGCGAACCCGGCGCTCAGCACGAGCTTGCCCTGGGTGCCGTGGATGAACTGCCATTGTTTGCACAACAGCAGCGACTCACATTTGCAAGAGTGGGTTTGATTGATCCGGTATCCTTGGATGACTACATCGCGAACGAAGGGTATGTCGGTCTTGAGAATGCTCTGCAGGTATCAGCCCAAGACATTGTCACATCGATTACTGATTCCGGTCTTCGTGGGCGCGGAGGTGCGGCGTTTCCTGCGGGCATAAAGTGGCAAACGGTTCTGAATGCAAGCAGTAACTCTCACCCTATAGGCAAGGGCAAATACATAGTATGCAACGCCGATGAAGGCGACAGCGGTACCTTTGCCGATCGGCTTTTAATGGAAGGCGATCCTTTCTGTCTGTTGGAAGGAATGACCATTGCGGGTATCGCTACCGGTGCCGAACAAGGCTACATATACTTGCGCTCTGAGTACCCGATTGCACATGAAATACTGTTGGCGGCCATTGAGGTTGCGCGCTCGCGCAATTACCTTGGTGAGAATATCTGTGGTTCAGGCAAACACTTTGACATAGAAGTGCGCCTTGGTGCTGGTGCCTATATATGTGGTGAAGAAACTTCTTTGCTTGATAGCCTGGAAGGCAAGCGCGGCATGGTGCGTGCCAAGCCACCGCTGCCTGCATTGGAAGGTTTGTTTGGTCAGCCCACGGTGGTGAATAATGTAATCACACTAGCTTCGGCCCCTGTGATTATGGCCAAAGGTGCCGGGTATTATCGAGACTTTGGTGTTGGCCGTTCGCGCGGCACCTTACCAGTACAATTGGCTGGCAATATACGCCAGGGCGGATTGTTTGAGTTGCCATTCGGCGTATCGATCAAAGAGATTATTTTTGATTATGGCGGTGGTACTCTCAGTGGTAGACCCGCAAAAGCAGTGCAAATCGGTGGCCCCTTAGGGTCGTATATCCCTGAGTCAGATTGGGAAACCCCGTTAGACTACGAAGCACTGGCAGAGATCGGCGGTATGCTTGGGCACGGCGGTATCGTTGTGTTTGATGATTCCGTTGATATGCTTGATCAAGCCCAGTTTGCAATGCAGTTTTGCGCAGTCGAATCCTGCGGCAAATGCACGCCATGCCGAATTGGCTCTGTGCGCGGCGTCGAAACTCTTGAGAAAATTCGCGCCAATGAAGATCGCGAGTCTAATCTGATATTGTTAGAAGAACTTTGTGAAACAATGCGAGACGCGTCGCTGTGTGCAATGGGCGGACTCACACCGTTCCCTGTAACCAGCGCAGTTCAGCACTTCCCCGAAGACTTCGGAGGTAAAAACCATGCTTGAATATTATGATCCCAGCAGTGTAAGTCCATCAGCCAACGGCATGGTTCCAGAAGTTGATCTAGGCACACCAGCTGTTAGTTCAGATAAAATGATAAGCCTCACGATTGATGGTGTATCAATTGAAGTGCCTGAAGGCACCTCTGTGTTGAGAGCGGCTGCCAGCGCAGGCATTACGATTCCGAAGTTATGTGCTACTGATTCACTACAGGCATTTGGCTCGTGTCGCCTATGCATGGTTGATATAGAAGGCATGCGCGGTAAGCCGGCGTCTTGTACCACGCCAGTTGCGCAGGACATGGTTGTTCACAGTCAGAATGAATCCTTGCAGCGTTTACGTCGCAATGTAATGGAGCTGTACATCTCTGATCATCCTCTGGATTGTTTGACCTGTGCCGCAAACGGCGACTGCGAATTGCAAGACATGGCCGGTGTGGTTGGATTGCGCGACGTGCGATACGGATTTGATGGGTCTAACCATCTTGACTCAGTGAAAGACGAAAGCAATCCGTACTTCAGTTTTGATCCAGGCAAGTGCATTGTCTGTTCACGTTGCGTGCGCGCCTGTGATGAAGTGCAAGGCACACTCGCATTAACCATTGATGGTCGTGGTTTTGGTTCCAAAGTAGCGGCTGGTCAAGACACAAGTTTTATGGACTCTGACTGTGTGTCTTGTGGCGCCTGTGTTCAGGCGTGCCCAACGGCTACCTTGGTAGAAAAAGAAGTGCTGTCCATCGGTCAACCCAAGCGCTCAGTCGTGACCACCTGCGCCTACTGCGGTGTTGGTTGCTCATTCAAAGCTGAAATGCGTGGTGAGCAACTGGTACGCATGGTGCCTTACAAAGGCGGCAAAGCAAACCAGGGTCATAGCTGTGTGAAAGGGCGCTTTGCATTTTCTTATGCAAATCACCCTGATCGCATAACTACCCCCTTGGTTCGAGACAGCATTGATGAAGATTGGCGCGCAGTTGATTGGGATGAAGCCATCGAGTTCACCAGTCGCAAACTCAAATCATTACAGGATACTTACGGTGCGGAAAGCATCGGCGCAATTACCTCGTCGCGTTGTAGCAATGAAGAAACATACCTGGTTCAGAAGCTGGTGCGTGCCGGCTTTGGTACCAACAACGTAGATACTTGTGCGAGAGTGTGTCACTCGCCCACGGGTTTTGGTCTAAAGGCGACGCTAGGAGAATCGGCCGGTACCCAAACCTTTGACTCCGTGCAAAAAGCCGACGTAATTATGGTGATGGGTGCCAATCCAACGCAAGCGCATCCGGTGTTTGGCTCGCAGTTGAAAAGACGCTTACGCGCGGGCGCAAAACTGATAGTTGCCGATCCGCGAGCGATTGAACTGGTGCGTTCACCGCATATTGAAGCAGCCTATCATCTGCCCGTAAAACCCGGCACCAACGTTGCGTTCATCAATGCAATGGCTCATGTTGTTGTGCGAGAAGGTCTGATCGATCGCGATTTTATGGCGGCACGGTGTGACGAGACAGCGGCTGATGCCTGGTTGAAATTCATCGCTCGTGAAGATAACTCTCCTGAGCACACCGAAAGCATAACCGGTGTGCCGGCGCAGGATTTGATCGAAGCCGCTCGCTTGTTCGCAACCGGCGGTAATGCAGCCATTTATTACGGACTGGGCGTGACTGAACACAGTCAGGGCTCAACTACTGTCATGGGTATTGCAAACCTGGCTTTGTCGACCGGTAACATTGGTCGTGAAGGCGTGGGTGTAAATCCTCTCAGAGGACAGAATAACGTGCAAGGATCTTGCGACATGGGCTCGTTCCCGCATGAGTTCCCGGGTTATCGACACGTCTCTGACGACAGCACTCGCAGCTTGCTGGAAAACGCCTGGCAGGTGTCTTTGGACAACCGCCCCGGGCTTCGCATACCTAATATGTTTGATGCGGCCATCAATGGTCGTTTCAAAGGTCTTTATTGTCAGGGCGAAGACATTGCGCAGTCAGATCCAAATACCCATCACGTAGAACAAGCTTTGCGTTCTATGGAATGCCTGGTAGTTCAAGATCTGTTTCTAAATGAAACTGCGAAATTCGCGCATGTATTTTTACCCGGCTCAACCTTCCTTGAAAAAGACGGCACGTTTACAAACGCTGAACGAAGAATTAACCGTGTGCGTCGCGTAATGACTCCGGCTTCTGGTAAAGCGGATTGGGAAATCACAGTAGCACTCAGCAATGCCATGGGCTACGAGATGAATTACACTCACCCCTCTGAAATTATGGACGAGATTGCAGCTCTCACACCGACCTTTCATGGAGTCAGCTATGGAAAGCTAGAGCAACTGGGCAGTATTCAATGGCCTTGTAATGATCAGCATCCTGAAGGCATGCCTATCATGCATGAGGAAGACTTTCCAATTGGCAAAGGTCAACTGGCGATCACTGAATACGTCGCCACTGAAGAAAGAGCCTCAAGACGATTCCCTCTGTTGCTGACTACCGGACGTATTCTCAGCCAATACAACGTAGGCGCACAAACTCGACGTACCGAAAACAGTCAATGGCACGCCGAAGATGTGCTGGAGATTCATCCTCATGACGCCGAAGAGCGTGGTATATCCCAAGGCGATTGGGTTGGTGTTAGCAGCCGCGCAGGCGAAACCGTATTACGCGCTAATGTCACTGAGTTAATCCAAGCGGGCGTTGTGTACACTACCTTCCATCACCCTGAGAGTGGCGCGAACGTGATCACCACCGATAACTCAGATTGGGCAACCAATTGCCCCGAGTACAAGGTTACGGCGGTACAACTTGAGAAAGTGACTTCACCGTCAGATTGGCAAGCGCAGCATCAAGCGTTCTCCAAGCAGCAATTGAATCATTTGCACAGCTCTCAGGCGGCACCATGACAGCAAACGGACCACAAAAGGCTGTGAGTCCGGAACCCTCAGAGTCGCTGCAAAGCGGTCAACAGCGTCGGCTTGTGCAACGCTGGGAAGACGGCGTAGAGTGCCAGCTTGAAGACGAACTGGTGACCGAAACGGCCATCGCCTTTGTCTACAATGGCATCTCGCATGCGGTAATGATGGCCAGCCCAATGAATCTCCAAGACTTTGCCTTGGGTTTTAGCCTCAGCGAAAGTGTATTGCGCAACGTTTCGGAAATGTACTCTCTGTCTGTCGACGAGACAGAAGCAGGCATTCAGCTCAACATGGAAATTGCTTCGCAACGCTTTGCGGCCCTCAAAGACCGACGCCGAAGTCTGGCAGGCGTGTCTGGCTGTGGCTTGTGTGGCGCAGAGTCCTTACAGGATGTGCAAAAACCCGTCACCGCGCTGTCATCAAACTTGGAAGAACTGCAGCCGGTTGCGCTGGAAAGCGTGCATAAGGCGCTGGCTGATTTTGAATCCATGCAAGCCACACGTGCATCAACAGGTGCTATCCATGCCGCCGCCTGGTGCAGACCTGATGGCACGATTGCTTGTGTACGTGAGGACCTCGGCCGCCATAACGCAGTTGATAAGGTGGTGGGTGCGCTCTTTAAAGAGGGCTGGAACACTGGCCAAGGCTTTCTGCTTCTATCCAGCCGTATCAGTTTTGAAATTGTTCAAAAAGCGGCGGTTCTCGGCATCACTAATATTGTTGCGGCCTCTGCACCGTCCACACTCGCGGTTGATCTTGCCAACAGGCACCACATAAGTTTGGCGGGCCGACTCAGTGAGCGCCGAATTACACTTTATACCGACGCCAAAGGAGTCATTTTGTCGTGAGCGAACACATTGCGCGAGAAGTGCAACACAACCTGAAAATGTTCAATGATATTGCCCGGAACCTAAGCCCCGGTCGCAATGAGCAGCAAGCCGCCGAGATGGTGGCCGCGCATGTAAAACGTTTCTGGTCGCCAATGATGATCGAGTCACTTGTTGAGGCGCGTGAGTCTATAGATTCAGAGCTGTTGGATGTGGCGAAAATAGCATTGCCGATGCTAGCTGAATAGCTGCGAGTCCTGACTGAAACTTATTAGTCTTCTTGGGTTCGCTTCAGCGATTGTAGCTTCCCTGATTTAGATTTTGGCACTGAGGCTTTGGATTGAGTTTGGGCTTGCGAGACCGTGTGAAGGAGGGACCCCGAACACGAGCCTCCATGGATGGATTTAAAGCTGGCCCCGCGAGCAACGCGAGTGTTTTGGGTCCGGCGTGTCTCGTAAGCCCAAACTCAGTCCAAAGCCGGACTTGATCCTCACACAAATTCTTATATGGGCATCTCAAAAGCAACTTTAATAGCCCCCGCCGATCGATTAGCCGCCGTATCAAAAGCCTCAACACCCGCCTCAAGCGGAAAACGATGGCTGATCATAGCCTTGCTGAGCTCAGGCTGATTGAGTAGCAAGTTCGCAGCTTCTTCAAAGGTTCGACCCGGTGCCGCGCATTTATAACTGGTGGCGGGCAGAATATTCACTTCCTTCATCTGCAAACCCTGGTCAAACTCAACGCCATTCCACGGTGTTCCCAACAAGCTTATGCTCGCCATCGGCGCACAACATTGCACAGCCTCACGCATCGATTCAGTACTGCCAATAGCATCCACCACCAACCCATATGAGCCCAATCCTTTCGTGCTTGTATGTGCCGTCGCACCAAGGCGACTGGCCGCAATCTGCTGATGCTCGTAACGGGCCATAATGTCGCAATCAAAACCCCGTGAGATACACGCTGCCGCAGCCGCCAAGCCGATAGGTCCTGCCCCAATGACCAAGCATCGTTGATGCCGCCTCGCATCTTCAGGGAAGCGATCTAATCCTCTCAAAGCGATAGCGACAGGTTCCACCAGGCACGCCTCACGAGGGTCCAGACCAGAGGGTAGCTCCACCAGACGGTCTGCAGGCACGATCACATGTTCCGCCATGCCACCGTCGCGCATAACGCCCAGATACTCTGCGCCGTGCTCACAA
The DNA here is from genome assembly GCA_045105115.1 of Pseudomonadales bacterium. Lineage (GTDB taxonomy): Bacteria > Pseudomonadota > Gammaproteobacteria > Pseudomonadales > JAUIET01 > JAUIET01. The sequence continues at coordinate 13,337 of JBGCDE010000003.1, forward strand.
TGGCTTAAAAGTCCGTCATCGCAATAGTGACAGCTGCCGCAACCCATAACAGGCTCAACCGCAACCGCCTTACCATTTGGAGCAATACCCGCAAATTCATGCCCAGGTGTTCGACCTTCCAGCCAGCGCAGCCCCATCAGGTGCAGGTCAGATCCGCAAATAGAACTGCTCACAACCTTGATCGTGACGCCAGCGGACTCATCAATGTCGGTCTCAACGTAGTCGGGCTTACCGTCGCTGATTACTATCGCTTTCGTTTTCATGGCTCTCTCCGCTGGTAGCTGCGGACAAGACTACAATATAGAGTGTTGCTACAGATGATGATTTGCTAATGTCAAAAGGCATTGTACTAATAGGGATGCCCGCTGCCGGGAAATCCACAATTGGAAAGCTGCTGGCTAAATTGCTTGGCTGCCAATTCGTCGATTCCGATCATTGTATAGAGCATCAGCAAGGAGCGAGTTTACAAGCCATCGTTGATAGCGATGGCTACAGCGTCTTCAAACGTATTGAAGAACACGTATTGCTAGGGATCGACCCTGAAAGCATGGTCCTGGCAACCGGTGGCAGCGTTATCTACAGTGATCCAGCCATGCAACATTTGGCTGCGAAGGCTCACATTGTGTACCTCAACGTTCAAGCCGACACGCTGCTAAGCCGTCTGGAGAATGCCGAACAACGCGGTTTGGCCAGAAAGCCAGGCCAGAGTTTTGCAAGCCTGTTGGCAGAAAGATTGCCTTTGTACGAACGTTACGCTGAAATCAATATCAATACGGAAGGTCTCACGGCCCAACAAACCGCTGAAAAAATCGCCGAGCACGTTCGATAAGCTGCTGTTCGTCGGTTAATTAAACCCGATGTTCGCTGTCAGACAAGCGGTGCAGCTTCCTTTTCATGCCTGCTACCGTTCTTAAGTCTTTGAAATAAAAGTAAAATAATTGGCGTCATACGGTTTGCTATTACGACTCTGCGTGTCTGTGATGCCGTACTCAGTTTGAGCAAAGATTGTTTGACAGCTCAGCCCTTTACAACTAGCTCGATAGATTAAAAAATGATCACTTATCGAATAGTAAATAGCTTTAGAGGGCAGTACAGATGGCAGCGTCACTTGGACTTGGGAAACGAATAAGTATTGGAGTTGCCGCGGCGCTAGTGGCGGCGTGTAGTTCGAATCCAACCGTCACAACCAGTAAAGATCTTCAAACAAAGGGCGATCTGGCTTACCTGCAAGGTGATTGGCAAGCCGCTGAGGGACATTATCAGGCCATGGCGGAAGCGGTTCCTGATAATAGTACGGCCTGGCTGCGCACCGGCAATATGCGTTTACGGCAGAGTAATTACCAGGGCGCCATTGATGCTTATCAAACGGCTGCAAGTTCAGAATCTGACGGTGCCAAGTCACACTACAATTTGGCCACCAGCTATATGATGCTGGCCAGGGAATCCTTGCTTAAGGCACGTGAGAATTTACCCGAGCGAGACGTAGGTCAAATGATCATTGACGCTAAGCTCGCGCATTTTGATGCCTTAATGAGCTCATCAGTGGCCGGGGTGACTATGCCGGAATCAGGCGTATTTCGCTAAGTGCTGCGAAAACGCGGCATAGATTAGCGCGTACAAAAGCCCGCTGCTGGCACCCAGCAGGTGGGCTTGCTCTATCACTTCGCCACCCAGCCAGCCCGTATCAGTGGCTGGCGTTACTATATTCTCAAACACCAACTTAGTAAGCAGTGCGAACAACAAGATGCTGGCAAAACCTCGTTGAGCTGGCCAGAGGCGGATGCAGGCTATCGCGAACCACGCATGTAACACGCCGGATAAGCCGACATACCACCCGACGTCGGGGAACCACAGATAGATTCCCAGACTGATTGAGAGGGCGGAGAATGCACCTCCAAAAACGACATCTTTGGCCTGCCAGGCCGATTCAAACAAAATCGCTAGCAGAATCAGCCCGGCTGCATTGAGTAGCAGATGATTCCAGCTCAGATGTATGAGATGACCGCTAAGCAGTCGCCACAACTCAAAGCTGGCAAATCCAGCTCTTTCGAAGCGCAATAGTAGCTGCCAGTCGTGAGGCAACAGTTGTAGGCCGACGCTGACCGCCAGGATGAGCGCGCTTGCAAGTAACGCTGGTTTTTCAGGCAATCTGCTTATATTCGTCACCTCAAAAGCTAAGAAATCCGAGACATGTACTATAGCGGATTGCCCAGCGCAGACGCTCATAAACCGATACTGAGTTTGGCAAAATAAAAGTTAAAGCTTCCTGGAGTATTGCCGATAGCCTTTTGTACAGTCGGTGATTCATGTGGGAAGGGGCAAGGATGCTCCTGGATTTCGACTCAGGACCGGTCTGACCGCCGGCCCGAAACTACGAGGGTGTCAAAGCCCTGTGCATGGGGGAAGCTCCTGAAAAGGATTTCTAGAGCAACCCTCATGTACGTTTTCAAATTTGGCCTTACATTTCCAGCAATTTTTTAACCCGTCTGGTGAACGCCGCGGGTTATTATTGCTGCCATGCAAACCATCATTCTCTACGGAACCGATTACTGCCATCTCTGCGAGCAGGCCGAAGCGCTTTTGCGTGATTTAGCTGTGGATCAATATCAGTTACAAAAAATCGATATTTCAGACGATGACGCGCTGATGGACCTTTATTCTCTGCGTATTCCTGTTGCGCGTTTGCAAAATGCGTCAGTCGATTTGGGATGGCCATTTGATCGCGTCACTCTAACTGAATACCTTACAACGACTAAAACTTAACGATTGATCACCCATTCGTTGGTTTTGATGAATTCCACATCGTTTTCCAGTCGGTAATCGTAAATAGCAGCGAACATGAGAACGTTTTGAACGTAGTTTCGCGTTTCTTTAAACGGAATAGTATCAATCCAAACATCAAACGCTTGAGCGCGACTGCTGCGTTTTAACCAGGCGTTGGCTCTGTGCTTACCAGCATTGTAGGCAGCGGATGAAAGAATGCGGTTACCATCATACAGGCGCGACAATTCCCCCAGATGAGCTGTGCCAATCATTGAGTTCACTTTCTCGTTGTGTAAGTCCTGCGGCTTAACCGGTAAGGCATTTCGCGTCACTGTTTCTTTTGCGGTTCCAGGCATTAGCTGCATCAAACCTTTTGCGCCGGCGTGGGAAGTCACTGCGGGGTTCATCGCACTTTCTTGCCGGGCGATGGCATAGGCCCATGACAATTCAATCCCCGCCATGCGCGCACCTCGGTGCATGTACTCGCGATAGCTTAAAGGGAAGCGCAAACTGAGTTCGTCCCAGGAACGAGCCATTATGGTAGTTAACACCGCCTGGCTTGCCCAACCCCAATCCTGGGCAATGTGTGCTGCAGAAATCATATGCGTTGCCGGCAAGTCGAGTAGGGCGTGGCGCCACTCGCGCCTGGCGCCAATCAGCTCACCTGCGGCGTAGAGTTCAAGCGCAATTTCTAATCCCGGTATCGCCTTGATCTGAGCCTGAAAATCGGGACTGAAACTGATTGCATGGTCATTGAAGTCAAAACTACGTTCAAGCAACAAGGCTGACAGAAACCCATAGTAGTCACGTTGCTTGGCAAGCTCTGCAAAGGCATTGTGCTTCCAAACGTCATCCAATTGCGGATTTTCCTGCATGCTGGCTTTGGCGTGCCAATACTGCCAGCGATTGGTTTTCTGCAGGGATTCTGGCATATGCTTAATGGCCGCTAGCACCGTTTGCCAATGTTCAAACACCAGTGCGATTCGCGCAGCGTACACCGCAACATCCGGGTCTACGCCCGGGGTTAATTGTTTTCGAATCCAGTCAAGGCCCGCTCTGCTGGGTTTGCTCAGAATGTGGAAGGCCAGCGATTTTTGCGCTTCTGCTAGATCGGCAGAATTAAATTTCATCTGACTGTTTAAATCGCTTAAGCGTTTCGCTGCCGAGGAGGAATCGCTGCGCGCGAGCCTGCGTATTGCGTGCAATGCGATATCGGCGTCTTTCGCTGAGCGCGGGCTGAGTAAACCGCGTTTTTTTACTTTGGCAGGCTGGCGATGAAAACTCAAAAACTTCTCAGCAGCTTTCTTGTCCGCGCCACTCATAAGTCCAGTTAGATAATTCGCCAGGCTGATATTCCGCTTTTCCATGGCAAGTTTGAGACGGTTCCATGTGTGTTCGCGCGTTAGCTTACCGGCGGCCAGCCACTGATCAAATAGCGGGTCACAGGCCTTTGGCTGAGATTGGCCAACTACCCACAAGCTGGGTACCAGAGGCCATACGTCTTCGGGTTTGCCTTGCTGTAGCTTCGCTCTCAGGTAGTAACATCGCAGTTGTGTATCAGCGAGCGTATCATCGTAAAAGCTGAGATACTCTTTCCAGTTTTTTTGCTTGCCTAGTTGCTTCAACCAACGCGCACGAAGGCGTTGCGACACGGCCAGGTGTTGATTTGTTTCAATAAACTGATTAATTTGGCGGCTATTGACTGTGCCAAGGTTTGCCGACAGTTCGGCGTATTCAAGGTATGAGTAAAGTGGGTAATCTTTTAACTGCTTTTTCAGCTGTTGGTATTGCTTTATTTTGCCACTTTTGCGGTATTGCTTGGCTCGCAGATAATCAGCGCGCTGGTCTTGATAAGCCTGTTTGCGATCATTGGCGGCGAATGAGTGGGTAATTGAAAAAGTGCATAACAATGCGACTATGAGCGCGGCATACTTCATGGAATGGCTCCAGCCAGGTGTGCGTTTTTAAAGTGCGATTCAGGACTGCACGCGTACTGCTAGCACATCGCAACTTGCGCCGTGTAATACGCCGTTTGCAGTAGAGCCCAATAGCAATGCAAGGCCACTGCGACCATGGCTGCCCACTACCACCAAATCAATGTCATGTTGTTCTGCATGACGGTGAATTTCAACTTCAGCGCGTCCTAAGGTTATGTGTTGCTTATCTTCAGCTACTTGATACTGCTGCGCGAATGCCTTTAGTTGAGCATGTGCTTGCTGTTGAATTTCTTCCTGTACCGATGACAAATCCATTGGTATGTCACCGCCATAGGCAAAACTTAGTGGTTCTATAACATGCAACATACTAAGTTGTGCCCCGAATGATTCCGACAGAGCATGTGCTCGTACTGCTACTGCATGCGCTTCTTCGCTGAGATCAATGCCAACAAGTATATGTTTGTAATGAGCCATCACATCTCCCTCGAATTATTATGCAGAGTGCTGTAGAAATATAGCGCAGTGGTATTAGGCAGGCAAAGGGCTAAGGCGGTAAGATTGCTGCTTTTGTAATCGAGACCTTAGCAATGAAACTACCCACTCCCGGAATTTATCAACACTATAAAGGTCCACGATATCAGGTGCTGTTGCTTGCAAAACATACAGAAACGGACGAGCAAATGGTTGTTTATCAGGCACTTTATGGCGAGCGAGGCTACTGGATACGACCTCTGAGCATGTTTTGCGAAACTGTGCTTGTAGATGGGCAGGAGCGACCAAGGTTCGAGCAAATAGAGGACAATGGCGATTGTCAATGAGCGTGATGACTTAAAAATTGCGCCTCAAAAGCTTCTCGTAATCGCCTAGATTGTTCTACTCTAGGAAAAACAAGTCTGCGCTTTGCTATTGACCGCGTGGACTTCTGCCCTTATATATGTCGCCCCAGCGGCTATAGGTCGCCACCGACGACAAGTGTTGCCGGACCGAATTCACAGTTGTAGGAACCCATGGGTAAATCTCTAGTCATCGTCGAGTCACCGGCCAAAGCACGTACAATCAACAAGTACCTTGGCAAGGACTTCATCGTAAAATCAAGCGTTGGACACATCCGTGATCTGCCTACCAGCGGATCTGGCGGCACTACAGACCCTAAAGAACGGGCCAAAGCGGCAGCTGAAACCCGCAAAATGACGCCTAAGCAGAAAGAAAAACATCGCAAGAAAAAGGCCAAAACCCAGTTGATACGCCGGATGGGGATCAATCCAGAAAAAGGCTGGAAAGCTGATTACCACGTATTGCCGGGTAAAGAGAAAGTGGTCAGTGAGTTGCAGAAACTGGCTGCCAATGCAGATGCTGTATATCTCGCAACTGACCTTGACCGCGAGGGGGAGGCTATTGCGTGGCATCTGAAAGAGGTAATTGGTGGTGAGCCAAAGCGCTTCAAGCGCGTAATATTTAACGAAATTACCAAAAATGCTATCCACGAAGCGTTTGAAAAACCAGGCAAGCTGGACGTTGAACGCGTAAATGCTCAACAGGCAAGACGTTTCCTGGATCGCGTAGTGGGTTTCATGGTGTCGCCACTTCTGTGGTCAAAAGTTGCCAGAGGTTTGTCTGCCGGCCGAGTGCAATCGGTTGCCGTAAAGTTGATAGTTGAGCGTGAGCGCGAAATCAGGGCGTTTGTACCGGAAGAATTCTGGGAGATGGACGCACATTTAAGTTCGGCTGCAAAAGACGCGCTGAAGCTGGCCGTAAAGAAACATAAAGGTGAAAACTTTCGCCCAGGCAGTCGTGAGGCGATTGATAAGGTATTGGCTGACTTGCAGCCGGCTGACTACACAGTGGCCAGTCGGGAAGACAAACCAACCCAAAGCCGCCCAAGTGCGCCCTATATAACGTCAACTTTGCAACAGGCGGCCAGTACTCGCCTTGGTTTCTCGGTAAAGAAAACCATGACCATGGCTCAGCGATTGTATGAGGCTGGCTACATTACCTATATGCGAACCGACTCCACCAACTTAAGTGCGGAAGCTGTAGGAAATTGTCGTGACTATATTCAGGAAGAATTCGGCAAGAAGTACCTACCTGAGGCCCCGAACAGCTATGGCAGCAGAGAAGGTGCTCAGGAAGCGCACGAAGCTATTCGGCCTTCTGATGTATCCTTGAAGGCGTCACAGCTTCAAGGTGTAGATCGTGACGCTGAGCGTTTGTACGAATTGATTTGGAGGCAGTTTGTAGCCTGCCAAATGCCACCGGCTCGTTTTCTTAGCAGCAAACTTGTTGTGTCTGCTGCAGATTATGAGCTTTGGGTAAATGGTCGCGTCATTCAGTTTGATGGCTATATGAAGGTGCAACCACCGCAAAGCAAGAAAGAAGACCAGGTGGTTATTCCCGATTTGAAACCGGGCGATGCTCTGACCTTGAAAGAGCTTGTGCCAAGCCAGCACTTCACCAAGCCTACCCCTCGTTTTACCGAGGCCAGCCTTGTCAAAGAGCTAGAGAAGCAGGGCATAGGGCGACCGTCTACCTACGCCGCTATTATTTCGACGATTCAAGACCGTGGCTATGCACGAGTGGAAAGCCGTCGTTTTTACGCCGAGAAAATGGGTGAAATTGTTACCGATCGATTGTCGGAGAATTTCAAAGAGCTGATGGATTACAGCTTTACAGCCAATATGGAAGAGGCCTTGGACGATGTGGCGAACGGTGAGCGCGATTGGAAGGGCTTGCTGGACGAGTTCTACAGCGATTTTCTAACTCAGCTGGACGCCGCCAACGACGAAGATGGCATGCGGGCTAATCTGCCGGTTGAGGTTGATTTGAAGTGCGGTGATTGCGAGCGAGCCATGCAAGTTCGCACGGCCAGTACTGGCGTGTTCCTGGGTTGCTCTGGTTATGCTCTGCCACCGAAAGAACGCTGTAAGAAAACCGTTAATCTGGTGCACGGTGACGAAGTGGTCAGTGCCGAAGAAGACGACGACAGCGAACAAGAATCCATTTTACTGAGAAAACGTCATCGCTGTGCTAAATGCGACACCGCCATGGACAGTTACTTGGTGGATGAAAGTACCAAGCTGCATGTGTGTGGTAACAATCCGGATTGCACGGGGTCCGAAATTGAGAAGGGCAGCTACAAGATCAAAGGCTACGATGGGCCTATTATTGAGTGTGATAAGTGCTCAGCTGAAATGCAGCTAAAGACCGGACGGTTCGGTAAATATTTTGGCTGCACCAGTGATGATTGCAAGAATACGCGTAAGTTATTGCGAAACGGTGAGGCCGCACCTCCGAAGATGGACCCGGTGCCAATGCCTGAGCTTGAGTGCCAGAAAGTCGAAGATCATTACGTGCTGCGTGACGGTGCGGCCGGTATATTTCTGGCGGCCAGCCAGTTTCCGAAGAACCGCGAGACTCGGGCACCATTATTGAATGAAATTTTGCCTCATAAAGACGCGATTGATCCCAAGTATACCTTTCTGTTTAGTGGTCCAACCGAAGACCGACAGGGCAATCCAGCGATGGTTCGCTACAGTCGAAAAACTAAAGAGCAATATTTGATGACTGAGTCAGAGGGCAAGGCCACCGGTTGGCAGGCGTATTATGTGGATGGCAGTTGGCAGGAGAAGCTACCCGCGCCAAAGCGAAAGAAGGCGGCTAAAAAATCCACACTGAAGAAAACCACACGCAAAAAATCAGCGGCTACTAAGAAAAAAACAACGAAGAAAGCCAGCAGCAAGAAAACGGGCTAGCGTGTATTTCACCGCGAAAAGGTTATAGAGATCTATGTCAGCAAGGGGCTTATGCAATCGAGAGCTAGCGTATGCTCGAGAATTGCTGGCCGCTGGCGACAGCCCTGCGCTGCGCAGTGCTGTTCGCCTACAGTTAATGTCTGCGCTTAGATATTTTTGGCAGGAGATTGCCAGCAGTCATGGCGTAGTTCAACTCGCTAGCTTCGATAATTTGCCTCAACTTCGCAGTGTTTTGCAGCAAAAGCTGGGGCAAGAACACCCGATTGCCGAACTTAACCAGATGGAAGAGAGCCCGCTTATTGCACAACTGCTACGCTTGTGCGATCCGGCAGACGTATTAAGTCAAACGCCCGACATTTCTCACAAAATATCTAAAAGCAATATTATAAAAACCTCACAAGATACTGAATCTACAGCAATAATGGATGTAGGTTTTGAGCGAAATCTGCTGGAATTTCTGCAGAATGTTGTCATTGAATGGCGTGAATATAGCCAAGAGTATTAGCGCGCTCCGGCATTCGCTGGTACACTGCGCGGCATCGTCATAACGCTGAGTAATACTCGGTAAAGAGTGAAAGTGCCTTCATCATTTCTGGAAATTGTTGAATTGCCCAACGGGGAAATTGTTCTGCTCAGAGCGGATGGCGAGGGTGAGCCCCTGGTGAATATACGATTTTCCGAAGAGTCAAAAACTCACATGCCAGAAGCCAGGCTGGAAATCGCCAGGGCAATGATTCAAGCCGGTATTGAAACCGCAGTAATGTTGAGTGAGGAAAATGAAGACGGCCCCGGCGATCTGCGCGGCGCATTCATCGAAGAAGACGAAGACACTTCAGAACCTAGAGTCCTGCACTAGCCATCAACAGTTTCTAAGCAGGCTACTAGTCCTGCGGCGTACAGCGCAGGTGCCTAGCCTCAAACAGTATTCAGTGCACAGACACTCTTTCGCTAATCAATAACAATTTACACGAGTTGTGTCGGGCTGCTTGCTCTAGAATTTCTGTTTCCCGAAAAGAAAGTTCCTGGGCCGGACCAATAACCCAGGAACTATTTGCGGCCTGGAGGGCGAGATAAAGCAAGTGAAACACACTACGCTGCTGGTCCTTATAAACTAAACGCAAATGATCTACGCTCAGATCATCACGACTAAAAAATGATTTGTGCGACTCAGGAGGATTCACCCAGGTAACCCACTGTTCGCTGCTTTGGCCAATGAACTGCAAAGCGCCAAACAATAATTCCAAGGCCTTACCGCTGTCATCGCCAAGCTCAATCCGTGATGCATCAAATCTTTCGGTGTGCCGTCGAAATGGCAGAACATTGCTGCGGTGCTGGGAAGATGTAAGCATAGTGAGAGGCTCTAAATAAGGGTGTAAAACAATTCGCTGGATTCGGATGTAAAGCGTTGCTTGTGTCAGCGGCGAATAATGCCAACGCTGAGACCTTCAATCGTGCATTCCTGTTCGCGCAAATCAACTTTGATAGGTCGGTAATCAGCATTTTCTGGCAGCAGCTCGATCAGATATTTGCTACGGCCGCGCTGCAATCTTTTAACTGTCACTTCGTCTTCCACGCGCGCTACAACAATGTCGCCATTGTTAACATTCTTGGTGCTGTGAACAGCCAGCAAGTCATCTTCGAGAATGCCTGCATCAATCATGCTGTCGCCACGAACTCGAAGAAAGTAATCGGCTCTTGGCTTAAACAGTGACGCTGGAACTTCGCAATGATCTTCCACGTTTTCAATGGCCAGTATCGGTGCGCCGGCGGCAACCATGCCAACAATCGGTATGCCAGATTGCATATCAGGAATGCGAATGCCGCGAGATGCCCCAGGAATCACTTCAATAGCACCTTTGCGCGCCAGAGCTTTCAAGTGTTCTTCAGCGGCGTTGGCTGATTTAAAGCCTAGCTCTAAGGCAATATCAGCTCTGGTGGGCGGATAGCCCGTTTCTTCAATGTGTTGTTTAACTATATTCAGCACTTGCTGTTGGCGATCGGTCAGTTTGATCATTAGTGATATGCCTGTTTGTTTATACAGTTACTGTAGTTTTATACAGTTTCGCTTCCTGGTCAAGTCTATGTGATTGAATTCGGCCGTCGTGATTGTGACTTTCTCACACCTGTATAGAACACGATCAAGTGTCTGTTCAGGTGAGTCTATACTCTTCAGTATTCCAGCCTAACCTTGTCTATCCAGACAATGTGCCTGGTCAAACGGAGGCCACCTGTGGACGAAAGTAAAGTAATTGAGGCTTGGCGAGTTCTTAGAATTCAGTCAGAACTTGTGCAGGGAATGGAGCGCCTGGCCAAGCTTGGAGGTGCTGTATCGGTGTATGGCAGCGCGAGATTACAGCCAGACACACCGTATTACCAAGCCGCATATGATCTGGCTTCCGGATTAGCAAAGCACAATATAGCTGTCATATCTGGCGGTGGACCAGGCATCATGGAGGCGGCTAATCGAGGAGCGTTCGAGCAAGAGGGTGCATCAGTAGGGCTGAATATTACTTTACCTGAAGAGCAAGAAAATAATGCTTACCAGAATGTGTCGCTACAGTTTCGTTATTTCTTTGTGCGCAAACTCATGTTTGTTAAGCACGCTATCGGCTTCGTGATTTTTCCCGGTGGGTTTGGAACAATGGATGAATTGTTCGAAGCCTTAACACTGGTACAGACTCTTAAAGTAGAGCCGTTTCCCATTGTCTTGTATGGCAGTGAGTACTGGGATGGCTTAATTGAATGGCTGAAAACGACGATGGTTAACGAAGGTTGTATAGGTAAAGAAGACTTACAACTGTTCAAGGTGGTTGATGACGTGGACCAAGCTGTAAAGATATTGTTGGATCATCAAGAGCAGTTGAGCCAGAATCCAAACAATTCAGGCGCTGGTGGGCGAGACGATTAGCGGCTGCCGTGTTTTTTTGGCAAGCTCACTGTGAGCGAGCTTCGCCAGGCAATGGTTCGATTCTGATAAGCATGCCCAATACAGGATGGTCGAGATAATGCGTTTCTTTGCTACGCAGTCGACGCTCCTGGTCAAAAAGAAATACCTGCTCTACAGGCGTACTTGGTCCCAGGTCTCGGGTGCTCCGAAAAGGAGGCTTGGGCAGGGCAAAGGGTTCCAGTTCGTCCAACAACAAATCTGAATCATCTTCTATAGCGCCAGTGTCAGATTCAAAAGCGTTTGCGGTCATGTTCTCTGCCGACTTAAATCGTGTTAGCCACAGTTTGCTTTTAACATGCAGGTAGCACTCTACGCTTATTTGCAAACTGCCTTCCAGCTCGCGATGCGGCCCTTCACGTTCTCCACCGCGAATATAAATGTAGGGCGCATTTTCTTTATCCAGTAAGCCCTGTTCCCAGCGTCGTGAGAAAAGTACACGCTGGTCGCGAGCGCGTTGTATTTTATTCTTCGCTTTTTGCAAATGAGCGTCAAAAGGCAGTTCACTAAATGATTGCGGCTGGCTGTTGTGTCGTGACTCAGATGGAAATCGAACCAAATCTTCCGGAAAGTCCAATTCTGGCCTGTTCGACCAATTCTCCGCGTAACCAGGATTCATGTATTGCTCAAATACAATCACTTCAATACTGAACCAGCGTGGTTCTGCTTGTGCAAGCAGCGTTGGTGCTGTTAATACGCAGCACAGAGAGAAAAGTAATCGAAAACGTTGCATAGTCATAGATAGCGGCAGCAGAGACCGTGATATTAGCATTCAGACGGATTGGGTGGAGTGAATATTGCCAACAGCTGGTTAACGAATGTAAAGCGTTCTTCAGCTTGTTCCAATTGTTCGCTGAACTTCAGCCCGTTGGCGCCATCCATGCGATAGGTGAGACTCTTCTGCTGAACCAGCGTAACCAGCACCATTGGGTCTATTCGAGTATTGGCGGCAAACTCCAGGCGTCCACCTCGCGCTCCACAATCGAGCTTGGCAATACCGATCGCTGTCGTTTGCAGGCGCAAAGCCGCAATTCTGAAGAGGTTCATTATTTGCTCTGGCAGCGGCCCGAAGCGGTCAATCATTTCTTCGCGCAGAGATATAAGCTCTCTATCATCCGCGATTGACGAAATGCGCTTGTAAAGAATCAAACGGCTGTGCACATCGGGTAGATAGTTGTCCGGGATTAGCGCTGGAACATGCATATTGATTTCTCCACCAGGCTCAACCGATGTTTCGAGGTCAATTTCTTCGCCGTTCTGTAAGGCCTGTACCGCTCGCTCCAGCATGTCCATGTACAAGGTAAACCCTACGCTCTGAATTTGGCCACTTTGTTCGTCACCCAATAGCTCGCCGGCACCGCGTATCTCCAGATCATGAGTTGCCAGTGTAAAGCCGGCTCCAAGATCGCCAGCTTGCTCAATCGCCTCAAGGCGCTTATGCGCGTCGCGACTCATTGATTTAGGGTGAGGGGTAAACAGATAAGCATATGCCTGATGGTGCGAGCGGCCCACTCGGCCACGCAGCTGGTGCAATTGCGCCAGACCAAACTTATCGGCCCGTTCGATAATAATAGTGTTTGCCGTTGGCACATCGATGCCGGTCTCGATGATCGTTGTGCAGACAAGAACGTTGAAGCGCCTATGATAGAAGTCTGACATCACACGTTCCAGTTCACGCTCGGGCATTTGCCCATGAGCTACCGCGCAACGCGCCTCCGGTACCAGCTTGTTGATGTCTTCTACTGTTTTTTCTATGGACTTTACTTCGTTGTGAAGAAAATATACTTGGCCGCCACGAAGAATTTCGCGCAAGATAGCTTCTCGTACGATGGGCTCATGGTACTCGCGCACAAAGGTATTGATCGACAAGCGCTTGGCCGGCGGGCTTGCGATAATAGACAAATCGCGTAAGCCTGACATTGCCATGTTCAGCGTTCTAGGAATAGGTGTGGCCGTTAGCGTGAGTATGTCTACTTCACTGCGCAAGGCTTTGAGGGCTTCTTTTTGTTTCACGCCAAAACGATGCTCTTCATCGATTACCAACAAACCAAGCGATTTGTACTTGATGTCTTTTTGCAGCAACTTGTGAGTACCGATCACTACGTCGAGTTGGCCACTTTTTAGCGCGGCAATTCCCTCAGACTGCTCCTTTGCACTTTTAAACCGGGACAAAACACCAACATTAATTGGCCAATCTGCGAATCGGTCGTTAAACGTTTCAAAGTGCTGTTGGGCAAGCAATGTTGTTGGCACCAGAATGGCAACTTGCTTACCACTTTGCACGGCAACAAACGCAGCTCTTAACGCTACCTCGGTTTTGCCAAACCCTACGTCCCCGCACACCAGTCTGTCCATAGGTTGTTCGGAGTACATATCGCTCAACACGGCCGTAATCGCGTTGGCTTGATCGGGTGTTTCCTCAAACGCGAAACTGTCGGCAAAGCGTCGGTAATCGTCGCCGGGATTTTTAAATACAAAGCCGGGTCTGGCGGCGCGCTTGGCATTGAGTAGTAATAGTTCGGCGGCTACGTCGGCTACTTGCTGGGCCGCTTTCTTGCGTGCTTTTTGCCATTGCTCACTGCCAAGACGATGCAGTGGTGCGTTTTCTTCTTCCGAGCCTAGATAACGATTGATGAGATGCAATGATGAGACGGGTACGTATAGCTTCGCGTCTTCGGCATACTCGAGATGCAGAAACTCAGCGGCCTGGTCGTCAATTTCAAGAATAATCAGACCGCGGTATCGGCCGACACCATGCTCTATATGAACGACGGGGGCGTTGAGTTGTAACTCGGTGAGATTCTTGATTAACAAGTCGGGATTAACCACTCGTTCAGGGTCGCGCTTGGCATTGCTGCGAACCTGTTCACCCGCCAGTTGATCTTCGCAAATAATAGCGAGGCCGTGGTCTGTGAATTGGCAACCATCCAGCAGCGGCGACACAATGCTGGCATAAGGTGCATCGCTATCGAGAAACATCTGCCAGGAATCCACCATTTCCGGCTGGATTCCTAACGCAGACAAATTGCCTTCCAGTGTATTCAGTCGACCCGCGGATTCAGCGCTGAACAAGATGCGTTTGCTTTGTTCAGATTCAGCATTGGCCATTAAGGCATCGTCAAGCAGGTGCAGCGGTTGCTCGGCTCGACGATCTATTTCAAGTTTGGACCATACCGAGACTGCAAATGGGGCGCCTTTGCGGGCATCTTGCTGGGCGTTGTTGGCCAGTACTACCTGCGGCAGTTTTTTCAGCTCGGCAAACAGTTCTTCAACGCGCAAAAACACTTGCTCCGGAGGAAGCAAAGGGCGGGTAGGGTCAACACCGTATTCATCAAAACGGTTGCTGACTTCCAGCCAGAAATTCTCTGCGGCTTCATGCACGTTTTCTTCACTGATAAGCAATACGTCGGCAGGCAAGTGGTCAAGCAATGAATACCGGCGATCGAAAAACAAGGGTAGATAATATTCGATGCCGGCACTGGCTAGTCCACCGCTGACATCTTGATATACGGGGCACGCTGAATGATCGACGCTAAACTGCGCATGCCAGCGTTGTCGGAAATGCGCTATGGCGCCGCCGTCGAGAGGGAATTCCTTAGCTGGTAGTAACGATATCGCTGTTACTCGCTCAGTAGTGCGCTGTGACTCTGTATCGAAGTATCGTAATGACTCAATTTCGTCATCAAATAACTCTATTCGCACAGCGGCATCTGAGCCCATCGGAAACAGATCCACGATAGAGCCCCTGATCGCGAATTCACCGTGCTCATACACCGTGTCCACTCGGCTGTAACCTGCATCTACCAGCGCGATTCGGAAGTTGTCTGCCAGAAGTTGTTGGCCTTGTTGAAGCACCAGGCTGTGCTGGCGCAAATAATCTGGCGATGTTGTGCACTGCATCAAGGCATTAATCGGAACGACTAATATGCCGCGAAGCTGTCCGGTATCGCCATGCAGCTCATGAAGTGTGCTGAGCCGGTCTGACACAATGTCCTGATGAGGAGAAAAGCTGTCATAGGGCAGTGTTTCCCAATCAGGTAAGTGCCAAACTTTCAGATCCAGCTCTGTACAAAAAAACCGCAATTCATCTTCCAGCTGCACGCTGCTGGCACTGTCTTCGCAAACCACAAGGGTCAAGCCAGGTCTTTGCATCGCAGCCTGGGCTATGGCAAGTGGTCTGCTGCAGGCTTGCAGTCCATGCCAGTGCAGGCGGCCAGACGCGCCGGCCGGCAATGGGGGAGTGAATACAGAAGCTAGGGGTGTGGACATATTAGCCGTTAAAGTTGGCGACTCGCGTATTCGCGATTGCACTGGCGAAAAACCCGGCATGTTAACCGATTCGCTGTTCGTGTGGCAGTGTCTATACTCAGACAATAATATTGCATCGCCTGCTGTTGTATTTGCCGGCATGTACAAAGATAATACGCGCCGCCAGCCCGCTGGCTGGCAAGCACATGGGCAAATGGGATTGGTTTAATGGCTACGGAACAACGCAGAGAGCGTCCTGACGATTATTTTGCAGACTGGAAGGAGCGTGAAGCGCTTGCTGAAGGCATCATTCCTCTGGTGGGTCAGTTGTACCGGCAGAACAATGTTAAAACATTTATATACGGTCGCTCCTTAGTAGGCCGTTCTGTTACCAATATAATGAAAACTCATCGTTTTGTTCGCCAGGTCGAAAAGAACGAACTGTCTGAGTTTGAAACGTTTCCATTGCTGCAGGCATTGGTTGAGTTAAGTCCAGGACCTGCTCACATTGATATCGGCATGTTAACCGCCGAGTACATGAATGATGGTGATGGCAAATCGCCCAAAGAATTCCTAAAACGTAAGCTAAAAGACATTCTTGCTAATACTGAGCACCCTCTGCAGGAACCGCAGGACATTGTGCTGTTTGGCTTTGGGCGTATCGGCCGATTGATGGCCCGGTTGCTTGTTGAGAAAGTCGGCGGTGGCGATTCATTGCGTCTACGCGCCATTGTTGTGCGAAAGGGCGGCGATGATGACCTGATCAAGCGCGCGAGCTTGTTGCGACGTGATTCAGTGCACGGCTCTTTCGAAGGGACCATCAGAGTGGACGAGGAGCGCCAGTCTTTTGTTGCCAATGGCAATGAAATCAAGGTTATCTACGCCAGTGCCCCTGATGAAATTGATTACACGAAGTACGGCATCAAAGATGCGATCATTGTCGATAACACCGGTAAGTGGAGAGACGATGAGGCATTAGGGCTTCACCTCAAGAGTAAAGGGGTGAAGAGCGTTATTCTCACTGCACCCGCTAAAGGTAATGTGCCAAATATCGTTTACGGTATTAACAATGATGTTTTGGGACCAGACGATCGAATTGTGTCTGCAGCCTCATGTACTACCAACGCCATCGTGCCACCGCTGAAAGCCCTGAACGACAAGTTTCAGGTGCTCAATGGTCACGTTGAAACTGTGCATGCCTATACGAATGATCAAAACTTGATCGATAACTACCACAAAGGCAATCGTCGGGGTCGCAGTGCGCCGCTTAATATGGTGTTGACCGAAACCGGTGCCGTTAAGGCGGTTGCGAAAGTATTGCCGGAGATGGCGGGCAAATTGACAGGGAATGCCATTCGCGTGCCTACACCTAATGTGTCAATGGCGATTCTTAATCTTACGCTGGGCGAAGAAACCAGCGTTGAAGAGATCAATGAATACATGCGCGACGTTGCATTGCATGGAGACCTGCGCAGACAGATTGACTTTACGTCCTCGCCTGAAGTGGTATCAACGGATTTCGTTGGCTCCCGATACGCATGCATCTTTGATGCACAGGCCACAATTGTGAATGGAAATCACGTTGTACTGTATTTTTGGTACGACAATGAATTTGGCTATACATGCCAGGTAAACAGGGTTGTTGAACAAATGGCAGGCGTAAAATACGTCTCCTACCCAAGCGTAGCCTCTGCCTGAGTTTGTGAATGTAAGCCTCTGTAACCTCTGGGTTGCAGTGGCTAACAAATCACGCATTCTTGGCGGCTCTGATGATAGCGTTTCGGCGCAATGATCAGTATACTGCGCGCACCCTATTTTGGGCTTCAATCAACCATTGTTCTAATGTTTGAAGGCCTGATGGGTCTCCAAACACCAAGGTTCAGCAAGCCACGTTAAAGTGGAGTACTGCATGCGAGGAGCAAAGCGCACTCAATGATTAAAATCAGTAAAGGCCTGGATATTCCAATCAGTGGCAGCCCGGACACGCAAGTAGACGAGGCCCCCAAAGCCCGCACGGTTGCGGTACTTGGTTATGACCACATTGGTATGAAGCCAACTATGTTGGTTAAAGAAGGCGACAGAGTCCGGACTGGCCAGGCACTGTTCACCGACAAGAAAACCGAAGGGGTGCAATATACAGCACCGGCAACAGGTGTCGTGTCTGCGATCAATCGCGGTCCAAAGCGCGTGTTCGAGTCCCTGGTTATTGACTGTGAAGAAGACGAGTACGTCGACTTTGGAAAAACAGACAGTGACAATCTTGCCAATTTGAATGCGGCTGACGCTACCAAGACCTTGGTAGATTCCGGCATGTGGACTGCGTTGCGTACGCGGCCAATGAGCAAAGTACCGGCCCCTGACACCAAGGCGCACTCAATATTCGTAACAGCAATGGACACCAATCCATTGGCTGGCAATCCTGTGCAAATTATTCAGGCTAATCAGCAGGCGTTTAGTAACGGCCTTACCGTATTGAGCCGATTAGACAGTGGCACCGTCTACGTAGTGACCGCTGACCACAGTGGTTTGGTTGGCGCCAATATCAGCGGTGTAAGCTACGAATCTTTCTCAGGACCGCATCCAGCTGGATTGGTAGGTACCCATATTCATCACCTCGACCCGGTTCATGCGAAGAAGACGGTTTGGACGATTGGTTATCAAGACGTGATCGCGATCGGCAAGCTGTTCACTGACGGCAAGCTCTTTACTGAGCGAACCATCGCATTGGGTGGGCCAATGGTGCGCAAGCCAAGAATGCTCAAAACCCGCATGGGCGCTAATTTGCTGGAACTGACCGCAGGTGAGTTAGAGGCAAAAGAACACCGAATAATTTCGGGGTCGGTATTGGCGGGGCGTGAAGCCTCGGGTACAACAGCCTATCTGGGGCGTTATCACAATCAGGTGTCGGTTTTGGCTGAAGGTCGTGATCGTGAGTTTATGGGTTGGTTTTCGGCGGGATCAAACAGGCATTCAGTGAAGCCTATTTATTTGTCGCACTGGTTTGGTAAAGGTCGGAAGTTTGACATGACCACCAATACCAATGGCAGCGAGCGGGCGATCGTTCCAATAGGTGCTTATGAAACGGTGATGCCATTGGATATTTTGGCGACACCTCTGCTGAAAGCCCTAGCTGTTGGCGACACCGAAATGGCCCAACATCTTGGTGCGCTTGAACTGGATGAAGAAGATCTTGGTTTGTGCAGTTATGTGTGCCCCGGTAAATACGAATTTGGACGCGTGCTGAGAGATAATCTGACACGTATTGAGAAGGAAGGCTAAGGCATGAAAGCAATCCAGAACTTCTTCGAGCGTATCGAGCCGAACTTCACCAAGGGCGGCAAGCTCGAGGTGATGTTCCCTCTGTACGAAATGTTCGACACGTTTTTCTTCCAACCTTCAACGGTAACCAGCTCGGCTGCGCACGTTCGTGACGGCTTGGATCTCAAGCGGGTAATGATCACTGTTTGGTTGGCGACATTCCCGGCCATGTTCTACGGCATGTATAACCTGGGTTACCAGGCCAACACCGCGATGGCGGCTATGGGCATCACCGAAGTGGCCAATTGGCATGGTGCGATTATCAGCCTGTTTGCCGGCTATGATCCCAACAGTCTTTGGGACTGCTTCTGGCATGGCGCGGCTTATTTCGTGCCTATTTATGTGACAACGTTTGTAGTCGGTATTGCCTGGGAATTGTTGTTCGCCGTTAAGCGTAATCATGAAATCAATGAAGGTTTTTTTGTAACCTCAGTGCTGTTTGCACTGATCGTGCCCCCGAGCGTGCCGCTGTGGCAGGTTGCTCTGGGTATCAGCTTCGGCGTGGTAATTGGTAAAGAAGTCTTTGGCGGAACCGGCAAAAACTTCTTGAACCCGGCGCTTACGGGTCGTGCCTTCCTGTTTTTCTCGTATCCTGCGCAAATGTCGGGTGACACTGTGTGGACAGCGGTTGACGGCTTTTCCGGTGCAACACCTCTCAGCCAGATGGCCAGCGGTGGCATTGATAGCCTGGAACAGCCTTCTGGTGAAATGCTGACCTGGTTCGATGCATTCAGCGGCAATATGCAAGGCTCTATTGGTGAAGTCTCCAGCATCGCTATTTTGCTGGGTGCAGCGTTGCTGTTGTTAACTCGTATAGCGTCATGGCGAATCATGTCAGGCGTGGTGCTGGGCATGGTTGCGACATCGTTACTGTTTAACGCCATTGGCTCGGAAACCAACCCAATGTTTGCCGTACCGCCTCACTGGCATCTGGTGGTGGGTGGCTTCCTGTTTGGTGCTGTCTTTATGGCGACCGACCCGGTTTCAGCGGCAATGACAGATACCGGTAAATGGGTGTTCGGCGCGTTAATTGGTGTGATGGTGGTGTTGATCAGGGTGGTCAACCCGGCCTTTCCTGAAGGCATGATGTTAGCGATTCTGTTCGCTAATTTATGTGCGCCACTGATAGACCATTATGTGGTGCAGGCAAATATTAAGCGGAGGGTCGCGCGCAGTGGCTGATAAAGATTCGGTAAAACAAACCCTCATTGTTGCACTACTGATATGCATCGTGTGCTCGGTTGTGGTGGCGACTACTGCGGTAGCGCTTAAGCCCGATCAGCAGCGCAATAAGCTGCTCGATCGAAACAAGAATATTCTGGCTGCCGCGGGCCTGTTTGATGAAGACAAACACGCAGAAAGCGACATACCACAATTGTTTGAACAGTTTTCTGTCGGTCTGGCCGATCTGCAGGAAAAGACACTGCTAACTGCCGAGCAAGCAGCCGAGCAGGGTATTGATCTGACCACCTACGACCAACGTAAAGCGAGTAAGGATCCTGCCTTATCCGAAGCCCTGACAGGTGATCAGGATATTGCTGGCATCGGTCGCCGCGAACGCTATGCCAATGTGTATATGCTCATGGACGGAGACAATATCCAGCGTATTGTGCTGCCGGTGCGAGGCTACGGGCTATGGGGTACCTTGTATGGGTTTATGGCGCTGGAAGGCGACATGGACACTGTTGCCGGGCTTGGTTTTTTTGAACATAAAGAAACGCCTGGACTGGGCGCTGAAGTTGACAACCCCAAGTGGAAAGCGATTTGGATTGGTAAAGAAATTTACGCTGAAGACATGAGCGTCGCAGCCGAAGTACTTAAAGGTGCGGTTGTCAAAAACAATCCAAAAGAGATCTACCAGATTGATGGTTTATCAGGCGCAACGCTGACCAGTCGTGGCGTTAGCAACCTGGTTGAGTATTGGATGGGTGACAGTGGTTATGGACCGCTGTTGGCAACACTTAGGCAGTAGGAAAGTATGCGACACATTGAGTTACAGAAAATGATGGAGAGCGTGTAGATGTCACAAACCAAAGATGTGCTGATATCACCGATATTCAATAACAACCCGATTGCATTGCAAATTCTCGGGATTTGTTCTGCGTTAGCGGTAACAACCAGTTTGAACACCACTCTGGTGATGTGCATTGCGCTCACCACCGTAACGGCGTTTTCAAACTTGTTTATTTCGCTGATTCGAAATCACATTCCTTCCAGCATACGAATCATTGTGCAAATGACGATTATTGCGTCGCTGGTTATTGTGGTTGATCAAATTTTGCAGGCGTATGCCTACGCAATCAGCAAACAGCTGTCAGTATTTGTTGGTTTGATCATTACTAACTGTATTGTGATGGGTCGTGCGGAAGCCTTTGCGATGAAAAACCCACCCATGCCAAGCTTTCTTGATGGCATTGGTAATGGCCTTGGCTACAGTGTGGTGTTGCTTTTTGTAGGTGTGATACGCGAACTGTTTGGTTCAGGTAGCTTGTTCGGCGTAAACATTCTCCCACTGGTAGCCGACGGCGGCTGGTACCAAGGCAATGGCTTGTTACTGCTTCCGCCCAGCGCATTCTTTATTATAGGTTTATTCATTTGGTTGCTGCGCGCGTATCAGCCGGAGCAAGTGGAAGAGGCCGATTTCGATATTATGCCGCAATCAGCCAATACGGAGGCTCATCATGCTTGAGCATTATCTCAGCCTGCTGGTTAAGGCGATTTTCGTTGAAAACATTGCTCTGGCATTCTTTTTGGGTATGTGTACGTTTATTGCCGTATCCAAAAAAATAGCCACCGCGGTAGGGCTTGGTATTGCTGTTGTCGTTGTACTGACGATTACAGTGCCACTCAACAATTTGATTTATGGCTTTCTGTTGCAAGAAGGCGCCTTAGCGTGGGCCGGATTGCCAGATGTTGATCTTGGATTTCTTGGGTTGCTCAGCTATATCGGTGTTATTGCAGCGATGGTCCAGATCCTGGAGATGGTATTGGACCGGTATATGCCGGCCCTGTACAACGCTTTGGGTGTGTTTCTGCCTTTGATTACAGTGAACTGCGCCATTCTTGGTGCTTCTCTGTTCATGGTTGAAAGAGACTATTCATTTGGCGAAAGTGTTGTGTTTGGCTTGGGTTCTGGCATCGGTTGGGCGTTGGCGATCGTTTTGCTGGCCGGAATCAGAGAGAAGTTGAAGTACAGCGATGTACCCGATGGCCTGGAAGGTCTGGGTATCACATTTATTACCGTAGGTCTGATGTCGCTTGGCTTTATGTCATTCGGTGGCATCTCGTTGTAAGGCTCGCTTGAGTCGCGCTTAAGGGTAGAGAATTGATGGATACTGGAACAATTATCACGGGTGTCGGCATGTTTACCGCCGTCGTTATGACCTTGGTGCTGGTCATTCTTGCGGCCAGGTCGCAGTTTGTAAGTTCGGGCAACGTGACTATTGAGATTAATGAAGACCCCGAGCGGGCGATTACGGTGCCGGCTGGCGGTAAATTGCTGACGACTCTGGCCGACAAGGGCATTTTCCTGTCATCGGCTTGTGGGGGTGGCGGTACCTGTGCTCAATGCAAATGTCAGGTCGTGGACGGTGGTGGTTCAATGCTGCCTACCGAGGAGGGACATTTTACCCGCAGGGAAGCCAATGATGACTGGCGCCTGAGCTGTCAGGTGGCGGTCAAGCAAGACATGAAGATTCAAATTGATCCGGAGTTTTTCGGGGTCAAGAGTTGGGAAACGACGGTTGTTTCAAACGACAACGTGGCTACATTCATTAAAGAACTGGTGCTGGCTATTCCCGAAGGTGAAAGCGTTGACTTCCGTGCAGGTGGTTACGTGCAATTGGAAGCGCCACCCCATACAGTTGACTATAAAACCTTCGATATTCCCGAGGAATATCGCGGCGATTGGGACCGGTTTAAAGTTTTCGAAAATATTTCTACGGTGAAAGAAACCGTTATTCGCGCCTACTCAATGGCAAACTATCCCGAAGAGAAGGGCATTATCAAGTTCAATATTCGAATAGCGTCACCACCGCCGGGCAGTGAAGGCATTCCACCCGGTGAGATGTCGTCATGGGTATTCGACTTGAAGCCAGGTGATAAAGTAAAAGTGTTCGGACCTTTTGGTGAGTTCTTTGCGAAGGACACGCAAGCGGAGATGATCTTTATTGGTGGCGGTGCTGGCATGGCGCCACTGCGGTCGCATATTTTTGATCAGTTAAAACGCTTGAACGCCACACGTAAGATCTCTTACTGGTATGGTGCCCGAAGCTTGCGTGAAATGTTCTATGTTGAAGACTTCGATTCACTTGATGAGCAGTTCGATAACTTTAAATGGCATGTCGCACTGTCTGATCCAATGCCTGAAGACAATTGGGACGGGTACACTGGGTTTATCCATCAAGTAGTGCTGGATAACTATTTGAAGAACCACCCGGCGCCGGAAGACTGCGAGTACTATCTGTGCGGTCCACCGATGATGAATAAAGCCGTGTTGAGCATGCTCGATGAGCTTGGCGTTGAAAAAGAAAACATACTGCTTGATGAATTTGGCTAGCCAGGTGTTAAAAGCAGTATTCGAAAAGCCAGAACATTGCGTTCTGGCTTTTTTAATTTTGATTGCATTACAGGCTTGCGGCAACGAGCAACCGTATCAGGTGTTCAGTGGGCGAATCATGGGTACAACATGGTCCGTACAGCTAGCAGAAGCCATCAAAACAACTGAGCAACAGCAGGCGGTCGACAAGATTGCGCAATTACTTGCTGACGTTGACCAGAGTATGTCGACGTATAAGCAGGATTCTGAGCTGAGTCGAATCAATGCTGCTGGGCTAGGCAGTTATCCCTTATCAGCGCCATTGTTTTCGGTGCTTCAACTTGCCAAAAACATCAACCAACGCAGCGACGGTGCGTTTGACGTGACAATTGGACCTCTGGTGAATCTGTGGGGGTTTGGGAGTGGCGCCGCACCTGCCGCTGTTCCGGAGCAGTCAAGGATTGATGCCTTGCTTGCAAACACCGGTATGCAAGGCCTTGAGCTTGACGCGACAGCGCGTCACTTATTGGTCAAGCAAAGCGTGCAGATGGATCTATCGGCCATCGCGAAAGGTTACGCAGTTGATAGAGTGGCACTGGGTTTAATAAAGGCGGGTCTGCGGAATTTTCTAGTTGAAGTGGGTGGTGAGCTGCGAGCCAGTGGTGTGAACAAGAATGGCAATCATTGGGTGATTGGTATAGAGACGCCAGTGCAGAGCCGCAGACAGGCCTACAGTGGCGTTATGTTGAAGCATAAGTCGATTGCCACTTCAGGTGATTACCGCAATTTTTTTGAAGTGGAGGGCAAGCGCTATTCACACACGCTTGACCCTCGCAGCGGTTATCCTGTCGCGCATACACTGGCGTCAGTGAGTGTTATAGCCGACAGCGCGGCTGCGGCCGATGCTTGGGCAACTGCCCTAAATGTGCTTGGGCCGGAACAAGGTATGAAGCGTGCCGAACAAGAACAGCTGGCGGCTTTTTTTATTGTGCGTGACGGCGAGTCATTTGTGGCCCGCGAAAGCAGCGCGTATAAGGCGTATACTGAAGACTTAGCAGGAGATGCGAAATGATGACCGCTTTGATTACTTTACTGGTGATGCTGACCGTAGTGGCAGCAATGGCCATCGGCGTTATTATGGGCCGCAAGCCTATTAGCGGATCTTGCGGTGGTATTGCCGCACTCGGTCTCGACACCGAGTGCGAAATTTGTGGCGGCGACCCTTCTATGTGCGATGTTGAAATTGCAAAGACGGAGGATAGGGCCGACGAGAAATCAGGCGCGCAGTTTTATGATGCGTCCACGCAAAGCAAAGACTGACAGCGAGTTCGTGCCAGCAAATTAGTTAGCATTCGGTACGTGTTTGATCACCGAATGAATGACATGCCCGTGTTCAAAATAGACGATAAAACCCGGATACTCCCAGCGTGAAATCGGTGGCTGTCCGCGTTCGGCATAGCGTTGGACCGGTTCGCCATATTGTTTTTCTACCAGCAATTTGCTCTGCCCGCGTTTTGGTTTACTGATGTCGCTGAGCTCTTTGTGCTGCGTTCCCACCGGAATCTTTATTTGTTCTGCTGTCACAGAAACTGCGAAAAGCAGCGACACTAGCAATGACAAAAAACTTGTTCGCATTAAATCAATCCGTAAAGGCATAGTATCAGGCCTTTAGTAAGCGACGTTGCTTGGCCTGCTCGCGCAATACATGTCCGGCAAGTTGGTCGCGGTCGCTCTCATCTCGCCAACCAAACTCTGAATTGATTTGCCAATGCTCGCCTTTGTTATCAGCGCTTGGGTCGCATGCCAACACTTCGGCAAAACAGTGGAATACAAGCGGTTCGCTCTTTAGCACAACGCGTACGGCAATCCATTGCCCGACTTTAAGCTGCTCAGAGGACAAAAACTGCATGCCAGCTTCGCTTAGAATAATGTCTTGCAGAAGTTTGTCGTCACTCTGTTGGGAACCGATTACTGATCTGGCGATCAGATCTATCTTTTGACTTTGAATTCGAAGGTAACTTGCCAATTCCGAATCGCGCTCGGCCAGTGCATGCAGCTGGGCTGCACTCTCACTGTCGAGGCGTTGTAATTCGCTAGCAAGCTCGCAGTCGTCATTAGTGTTGAAGTGAGCCGATGCGCTGCCGCTTAATTGCGCATGTTTGATACGCCGGTAGTCCACCCACGCGGTGTCGTTAATTCTGAAAAATTGCCGCTGTTCGTCCATAGCTCTTATTGTAGAGCGCACAGAGCGACATTTACTGGTAGATTCTGGCACTTTCACCAAATAGACGTCTGCCACTCAGCGCTGCTGTGGTTAAATAGCGGCATGTTCCGTCCATTATCCGTCTATATCGGCGCACGTTACACGCGTGCACGTCGTCGCAACCAGTTTGTGTCGTTTATCTCGATGCTGTCTCTGCTGGGCTTAACCTTGGGCGTGGCCGTATTGATTGTGGTTATCTCGGTGATGAATGGTTTTGAAGCAGAAATCAGAAATCGCACGCTCAGCGCCATTCCCCATCTAACCGTTGAACAAGCATCGGGCCTTGATATTGCTGCGATTCAAAGCCTCAGAGAGCAGCTTTCAACAGACCCTGAAGTCATCGGCGTTGCACCTTATGTGGCCGGCAAGGCAATGCTGGGTGTGTCGGGTTTAGTGCGTGGTGTGCAGGTAACTGGCGTAGACCCTGATCAGGAAGCAGCCGTGGCAGATTTACAATATCAAATGGTTGGTGGCGCATTGAGCGAGTTGCGCAGTGGCGAGTTCGGCGTGCTGATCGGCTCAGTCACGGCCAATCATCTTGGTCTTTCCTTGGGCGACAAGTTGTCACTGACATTGCCACAGATCGCCGTAACGCCGCTGGGCATATTTCCCAGAGTAAAACAGTTTTCAGTGGTAGGCGTATTTGATGTTGGCGCAGAGATTGATTCGAGCACGATCTTTATTCACATTAATGATGCCAGCAAGTTGTACCAGAAGGGCAGCAATGTGGATGGGCTGCGGGTTAAGTTAAATGAGCTGTTTCGGGCCCCAAATCTCAGGCAACATTGGCAGGTGCAGCTTGGTGATGAATTTGATGTACGTGATTGGAGCCAGTCACAAGGCGGCTTGTTTCAAGCCATTGCGATGGAGAAGCGGGTGATGGGTTTGTTGCTGATGATTGTGGTGGTGGTGGCTGCATTTAATATTGTGTCGATAGTAGTGATGATGGTTGCAGACAAGCGCGCCGCAATAGCGGTTCTGCGAACCATGGGTATGCGCGCGAGGTCGGTTGTTGCTATTTTTCTTACCCAGGGTAGCTTAATTGGCTTGCTGGGCGTGACCGCCGGAACTGTAATTGGGGTACTCATTGCCCTCAATGTGAGTGATATTGTGGCCGCTATTGAAAGCGCTTTCAGCCAGCAATTATTTGACCCCTCTGTTTTTCAAATCGTCCACATGCCTTCTTTGGTCAGGCTAAGTGATGTGTTGTTGATTAGCGGCGCGTCATTCGCATTGAGTGTGCTGGCAGCGCTTTATCCAGCGTGGAAAGCTTCAAGTATAGAAGCCGCTGAGGTTTTACGTTATGAATGAATTGGATATAGATGGCAGCGCGGAGCAGAGCAGCTCGATTATTTTGCAGTGCCGTGGCCTGAATAAAACCTATACCCAGATAGGTGAAGACCTGCACGTACTTAGAGACATTAATTTCACGCTGGCAAAAGGTGAACGAATTGCCATTGTCGGCGCTTCAGGCTCAGGAAAAACAACCTTGCTGAATATGTTGGGTGGTTTGGACTTGCCCAGCTCAGGACAAGTGTTGGTGAACAACACTGATATCACTAGCCTGAGCGAAAACCAGCGTGGTGCAATACGCAACGAATTTTTGGGCTTTGTCTATCAGTTCCATCATTTGTTGGGCGAGTTTACGGCACTGGAGAACGTTTCCATGCCACTGCTTATGCGTAAAACGCCGCTTAAGACAGTGCGTCAGGCAGCCGAAGAACTATTGGAAGCCGTTGGGCTGCGCGAGCGCATGGGGCACAAGCCATCAGAGCTGTCGGGCGGCGAGCGCCAACGAGTGGCAATTGCCAGAGCGTTGGTAACAAAACCGGCCTGCGTATTGATGGATGAGCCTACGGGTAATCTTGATGAAAACACTGGGCAACGCATTCAGGCTTTGATGCGAAATCTCAATGAAGTATCGCAGTCGAGTTTTGTAACGGTAACCCATGACCACAGTTTGGCAAAAACTATGGATCGTGTTTTGACCCTGGTCGATGGGCAGCTCAAGGAATGATGCACTCTCTCCCAGTTTTTGTTGGTTTACGCTACGCGTCTGCAAAGCGTGGCGGCATGCTGGTTGCTTTTCTATCGCGTATTTCTGTGGCCGGCCTGGTGCTGGGCGTTGCGATGCTGGTGACTGTTCTGTCGGTCATGAACGGATTTGAAAAAGAACTACAAACTCGAATACTGAACCTTGTACCTCACACTATGGTGGTTTCAAGTGAGCCCATCCGTGAATGGCAAACTTTGCGCGAGGTAATCGCCCAACACCCTGATATTGTGAACACCGCGCCGTTTATTAGTCTGGACGCCTTGCTGAGTGCTGGCCGGCACGTTGAAGCGGTTAAAGTGCACAGTGTGGACCCGGAACTGGAGCGCTCGCTCACATCAATTGACAGTTATGTGGTGGAAGGTGAGTTTCTAACACTTGGCAGCAACGATAAAACGATGGCGCTTAGTACTGAAATCGCGGCGCGCCTGGATGTAGGTTTGGGCGACAAAGTTCGCCTGATTGTGCCGTCGACTGATGGTGTAAACGGCAATGCGCGACCCTCTGTGGCCAGTTTCACACTCGCGGCTTTATTCCATACAGGCACTACAATCGATCAGGAGTTAGTGATCATTCCCTTGGCGGCTGGACAGAAGTTGCTTCGCGTAGGCGATGCTGTGCAAGGCGTGCGTGCACAAACCAGCGATGTATTCAAAAGCCGTGAGATCAGCTGGGATATTATTCAGCAGCTTCCGCCGGGTTACTACGCAAGAGACTGGCGACAATTGCATGGCAATTTATTTCAGGCTATTCAAATGTCGCGGCGGCTGGTGACGTTGATGATTTTCATGGTGATCGCGGTGGCACTGTTCAACGTAGTCTCATCACTGGTGATGGTGGTGACCGACAAGCGTGAAGATATTGCCATATTAAAAACCATGGGGGCCGGTACCGGTGACATCCTCAAGATTTTCTTGATACACGGTGTCATTATCGCCGTAGTGGGTACTGGTTTTGGTGTGCTGCTGGGCTGTTTGCTCAGTATCAGCTTGCCAGATTTAGTCGCCGCTCTAGAATCACTGTTGGGTTTCCAATTCCTTAAAACATCGGTGTACCCGGTAGACTACATACCCTCGGATTTGCGAATCAGTGATGTAACTGTTATTGCTGGAAGTGCGGTTGCAATGAGTGTGTTGGCAACTGTGTATCCGGCGTATCGCGCGAGTAAGATACAGCCTGCCAATGCCTTGCGTTGGCACTAGCCAGCTATATTTGTCGGCGCTGTGCTAGTTTTTGGTCAGTTCTGTTCGACGCTGTTGCCGGCGTAGTTTTCGCCTTCGCTTACGTTCTTGCCAGCGACTGAGCACTTGCCAGCGCCATACTCGCCAAACAATCGCATGGGCCAGTAATCCAGACATTACACCGCACACCGCACAACCCAGCAGCATGGGTAGCCAAATGTCAGCAAGCTGGCTTGATATTGCACTCAGACCACCGTCAAAACTGATCGCAACCGGATCAATATTCAGTAAGGCGGTACCCACGCGATAAGCCGCATAGAACATTGGCGCGAATGTGATGGGGTTGGTCATCCACACCAGTCCAACTGCAATTGGCAAATTAGCGTGGAAGCGCAGAGCGCAAACGCCAGCTACCAGCATTTGCATAGGAATCGGCATGAATGCAACAATGAAACCGATCAGAAACGCTCTTGAGACGGACTGTCGATTAACGTGCCAGCAATTCGGGTCTTCCAGGCTGCGGCCCAGCCAGCGCAAATGCCTGGTCTGCTTCAGTGTTTCTGGGTCGGGCGCGTGGCGCTTAAAAAATCTTCGCGGCATGATCAATAGTAGTCGGTCGAACGGCAGCGAACTCCATTCGCCACTGAATTAAGTCTAGCACACGGCATCTCATCATCTCTTTGCATGCGCCGCACTTGAGCGTACTATCTGCAGTCTTATTCACGCAAACCAACACCAGGGAAGGTGGTAAATGGTCGTTCGTGTATTTGCAATGCTACTCGGCATTGCTGTTGCTGCGTTTCTGCCGTTGGCAGATCACATTGTGCCCACCCTCTCTGAGCTCGCGAGTGAGTTTAGTTACGGACTGTTGCTTTTTCTGCTTGGTGGCAGCTTATTGCTGGGTGGTAAGTTTAGCGCCAGCTTGCTTGCATTTTGTGCGGGTATTCTCTATGCCTCGATACATGCTACCCAAATGCATGAGCGATTGCCGTGGCTGGAGCACGAAGGGGAACTGTTTGAAATCACTGGCATTGTGCTTGGTTTGCCACGCACTGAGTTTCGCTATGGTAAGCCGGTTCAACGATTTGATGTTCGGGTTTACAGCAGCAGTTGGCCGGTCTCAAGCCGTCCTATTCGTACATTGCGGTTGTCTTGGTATGAAGGCAAGTCGGTAGCAGCAGGGCAGCAGTGGAAACTGAGAGTTGCTGTGAAGCGTCCCAGAGGCTTTGCAAATCCAGGCAGCTTCGATTATCAACACTATCTGCACTCGAAAAATATAGATGCGACTGGCACAGTGCGTTGGGGCGAGCACATCAGTAATTCTTCAATGGATTGGCGCGAAGCAATGCTAGCCTGGCGTGGTCAGCTGGCTGATCGCTTAATGGCCCATACTGAAAGTATGCACCAGCAGCGTTTGGTGAGGGCGCTGGCTTTGGGTGACGGAAAGGCACTTAGCGCGCAAGATTGGAATTTATTGAGCCGAACAGGCACTACCCACCTCTTTGTGGTTTCTGGCTTGCACATTGGCATGGTTGCCGCGATCAGTTACCTGGTGAGTCTGCCTTTAACACGTTTGGCAAGCTTGTTTCTGCACCAATATTCGGCGCAGCGCCTAGCAGCTTTGGTGTCTTTGCTATGCGCCTTCGCGTTTGCATGGTTAGCGGGTTTTGGTTTACCTACGCAGCGAGCGGTGCTGATGCTTGGTATCGCGCTGTTGGCGCGGCACTTTGCTATGCCGCTGCGCTTTAGCTACCTTCTTACGCTGGCTGCATTGTTGATCTTATTGACACAACCGCTGTCGATTCGAAGCCCAGGTTTTATTTTGTCTTTCACCGCAGTCGCCGCCTTATTGTATGGCTTTAGCCATAGGCTTGAGTCAAGTCGCTCCTTACTCACACCCTTGTTCAAAGCGCAATGGATTAGCTTTGTTGCCTTAAGCTCAATACTTCTTTTTCAGTTCCAGAGCGCAAGTCTGCTGATGCCGCTGGCGAATCTGTTGGCCATTCCCGTACTGAGCTTTGTTGCGCTGCCGCTGGTAATGCTGGTGCTGGCCAGTGTGTTGCTATTTAAGGTCGTACCTCAGTTTGTACTCAGTGCTCTCGACACTACGCTCACCTATATGTGGCGTTTTTTGCAATGGATTGAGCTGTATGCCGGCGACGCGAGTTTGCTGCAGCGGGCCATCTCGCCAATGAGTCTCTTGCTTCTTGTGTTTGCGTGCCTACTTCTTTTAGCCCCTGCCGCTATTCGGGCACGCTCGTTCTTTGCTATTCCCGTGTTCAGCCTGCCGCTTTTGTATGCATCAGTAATACAAAATCCCTCGTCACCCACTCTCTCACAAGAAAATTCCTGTTCAATGGCGAAACTGACGGTGCTGGATGTAGGGCAGGGTCTGTCGGTAGTTTTTACCGCGCATGGTCGCAGTCTTGTCTACGATACGGGTGCTCGATTCTCGAAAGATTTTGACAGTGGTGCCGCGATTGTCGCGCCTTATCTGCGTTATCATGGAATAGGCAAGCTGGATACTTTGGTGCTGAGTCACTCTGATAATGATCACGCGGGAGGGGTCGCTGGCTTATTAGAGAACATTAGTGTTACTAACACTCTGGCGAGTTACCGGGCGCCGACTGATGCGCGCACCTTATGTAAAGCAGGACTGCAATGGCAATGGGATACCGTGCATTTTTCGGTCTTGAGTCCGACAGCCGCTGATGCCAGTGCAGCTAAGGCGAATAATGATCAGTCTTGTGT
This sequence comes from Pseudomonadales bacterium, assembly GCA_045105115.1. GTDB lineage: Bacteria > Pseudomonadota > Gammaproteobacteria > Pseudomonadales > JAUIET01 > JAUIET01. The sequence continues at coordinate 45,081 of JBGCDE010000003.1, forward strand.
CATCAGAATTGATACACCAGGCTCAAGCATTCTTCTAACAGGTGATGTCAGCCGAAGTGTTGAGCACAAAATGCTGTCTAGCGGTGAGGCGCTCAGCGCCGACATTCTGCTGATGCCGCATCACGGAAGCAAATCTTCTTCAAGCGCTGAATTTATTGCTGCTGTCGCGCCGCGCTATGCGATTGCTTCAGCAGGCTATAAGAACAGATTCAATCATCCTCATACTTCTGTAGTGGAACGTTACGCCAACGCTGGCGTTACTCAACTTAATACGGCCAAGAGCGGGGCGATAGAATTTGATATTCCATTGTGCAAGAAGCAAACACTTTTGCCGCCTGAAGAGTATCGATCAACATCCAATCGCTTCTGGCTGCGTTGGTAATTTTCCGGATACGCATAAATGACGCTTTCCTTTCGTGCGCGCGCGAGTATTCCGGTCTAAAGTAATATGAGACATATCAATAGGTTCTGGGGGAAAAGTGTTTGAACTTGTGAAGCAAGGTGGCTGGTTGATGCTGCCGATTATTTTTTGCTCGGTTGTTGCGCTGGCAATTACTATCGAGCGACTTCTCGCACTGAATCCTAATAAGATTGCGCCGAAGAATTTGTTGGCGGAAGTTTGGACCTGGATAAAAAACAGTCAAATCGATTCTGAGAAGCTCAAGGAGTTGAAGCAAACGTCACCCTTGGGTCAGATCCTGGCAGCCGGCATCAGCAACTCCCGCAATGGTCGCGAGGTCATGAAGGAAAGTATTGAAGAAGCGGCGGGTCAGGTAGTGCATGAAATGCAGCATTACCTGAGCACGCTTGGAACCATAGCCGCGATTACTCCCTTGCTGGGTTTGCTGGGAACCGTGATCGGCATGATCAAAGTGTTCAGTGAAATCATGGTGCAAGGCACAGGTAATGCCAGTGTGTTGGCCGGCGGTATTTCGGAAGCCTTGATCACTACAGCGTCTGGCTTGGCCGTGGCTATTCCTGCCTTGATTATGCACCGCTTCTTTGAGCGCCGTATTCAATCTATTGTTGTCACACTTGAGCGTGAAGCCATAAAGCTGGTTGATGCCTTGCACGCAGATCGTCGAGTGAAAGCTCGCGAGCCTGAATAGCAAATAGACAATAGAGTAGGCTTACATGAACTTTCGTGATTACACAGACACCTCGGTAGACGTCAATCTAACCCCATTGATTGACGTGGTGTTCCTGCTGCTTATCTTTTTTATGGTGTCGACCAGCTTCACCAAAGAAACGCACCTGAAAATTGATTTACCCGAAGCCGTAGCAGAGCAAGCCCAGACGGTTGAGAACACCATCGAACTGGTTGTTAACAGCGACGGTAACTACGCCTTGAATGGGCAGGAGTTGGTGGATACCAAACCGGCTACGCTAAAACGGGCGTTGGGTGAGTTCGCGGCCGACAATCGAGACATACCGTTTATGATTACGGCTGATGCGAATACGCCCCATCAAGCGGTTGTAACAGCCATGGATGTAGCGGGCCAGATGGGCTTCGTGCATTTGAAGATAGCGACGCAGCGACCTAGCCAGTAAGCAACAGAAAACCGTAGGACATAAAAAAAGGCCGCTATCTCAGCGGCCTTTTTTATTTACCGATACTTCCTAGAAGTTGTATCGGCCTGTCAGTCCTATTGTGCGTTCTTTAACAAGTTGCACTCGTGTGTATGAACCGATTTCGTCGCCTGCGGCTGCGATATCGGTTGCATCAGCACCTTCCTGAATCAGAATAGTATCGTCATCGGTCAGGTTCTTAGCCCACAGTGATATATCCCATTGGCCCTCTGCAGAACGTATACCCGTAAACAAGTTAAGCACTGTGTAGGCATCAAACTCATCGGTTACATTACCTATGCCAGCCGAGCCAGACAGGTTCTGGCGATCACCACTGTGCTTCACCAAGCCGCGCAAATACCACTCGTTAGCACCAAATGGTACGCTGAATTCACTGTTCAGTGATACGGACAGTTCAGGCTCAGAGCTGATTGCGCTGCCACCGATGTCACACAGGCCGATTGCTTCACCGGGTTCACGATCGTTACAAGGCGCCTGCGCGCCATCGTCGTATTCAGCTTGTGCGTAGCTCATGCTGCCACCCAGGTACCAGTTTTCAGAGATCAGAAACTGACCATCAAATTCAATACCATAAACAGTAGCGTCACCATTGAACACAATACCGCCAGAAATATCGCTGAGTGTTTCAGCTGGCATATCGGCCGTTTCATTGATCTGTAGGCCAGTTACTCGACCAAGATAACCATCAAACTGCTGGTAGAACAGTGAGCCATTTAGCGTTGCTCTTCCGTCCATCAAGCGGCTCTTGAAACCCAGCTCAAATGCGGTGCTGTCTTCCTCGTCGTACAACAACATGCCTGTCTCACCGACGGCCGCGATGTTTGGCCCCGGTGAAATTGACACACCGTCAGCACGGTTGGCCCGGCTGACAGATAGGTAAGAAGAGATGTCATCGTTGATTTCATAATTCAGTGCGATCAAGCCAGTGACGTTAGTTGCTGAGCCGCGCTCATCCTCAGGCTGAACACCGTTAAGAGGGAAGTTTGCCCGAAAGCCGCCTTCCACCAAGTCTCTTATGCCTTCAAGAAACACGGGTACAGACAGCAATTCCTGGAAGTTAACTGTGGCTTTGCGAAAACTATTACGCTTTTGAACCCGGGCACCAACGTCCAGTGTCCAACGGTCGTTGAAGTGGAAGTTGTGGAAGGTGAACAAGGCGAGGTTCTCTGACTCGACTGGAATGCCTCCGCCTGTCACAAAATTGATGCCTAGAGCAGCCGTCGAAGCGGCTGAAAATTGCGTAGCGGTATCCTGATCCAGGTAGTACAGGCCAAACATGTATTCCCAATTGGAATCATTAATGGATGACATACGCAGTTCTACTGAATTACTTTCAAGCAGCGTCAAGGAGCTCTGCCGACTTTCAATCCCCTCCGGCTGATACCCGGCACGATCATTCTGCGTATTTGCAAGCTTGTCGCTGGTTTGATAGCTGGCCACCATGTCAAATTGATGCCCGGCCGCTTCCAGACCCATTTCCAGCGTGGTCATGTTGTACCGCAGTTCTGCAAAATCGTTGGTGCGGGAGATCGACTGTCGATCGGACGCATTCAGGGTTGGGCGCATGCCCAGGGCGTCTGTGCCATCAAGAATCTTTGGGTCATCAGTGAAGCGCTCGTAATACTGATGCATCAAGTGCGCTGAGAACACATCATTGGGCTCGAACAAAATTGCGATGCGACCCGATTTACCTTCTTCAGTGGCTTCCAGGCCGGTTACTAGATTGGTGGCACCCGTTGAATTGTTTTGGTCATAGACACCGGCAAGACGCACACCCAGCACACCCTCCAGCAAGGGAATGCTCACGGCCAACTGGCCATTACCGCCTTCATTATCTGACACTTGCCCGATAATACTGCCGTCAAACTCCTCCAGATTGGGTTTGCGGGTTTTAATAATAATCGCTCCACCCGGTGACGTTCTGCCCTGGAGAGCACCCTGTGGACCGCGCAATACTTCAACACGCTCCAGATCGTAAAGCGCGCTGAATGCCGTGTCTGGGCGAACAACAACGTCGTTGTAATACAAATCCACACCAGCTTCTGAACCCGATTCCGGGTCATTAGAAATTCCGCGCAAGCTCACTTTTGCCGTTCTTGCATTTTGCACTGTCAACGACAGGCCGGCGGTTAGTTGCTCCAAATCGGCAAAATTGGTCGCATTGAAATCAGTTATGGCCTGGCCCGATACCACGTTAACCGTTGCAGAAATATCCTGCACACTGGCCTCACGTTTCTGGGCCGTAACTACAATCTCCTCCAGTACCAGACCTTGGGAGCTTGCCGGTACAGCGATACTCATTCCAATAGCGGCTGCGATCGCGCTTTTTTTGAATAATTGGATACTGGACTTCATGCGGTATTACCTCGTATATGAATACAGAATACTGGTTTATTTTCTTTGCCTGATCGGAAAATTATTCTATTTTTCAGAGACTTAAGTGTCTTTATTGGGTTCGGTTCTATTAGGCAGGCGCAGTTTAAGAAAACTGTCCGAAATATACAAGGCTTGAGCGGTTGCGCTCGGTGGCGGTTATGTAATATGTACGCTTACGTGGTGCAATATGGCTTGGTGTATTACCGGCCGATGCGGCATGCTATGTTGGCCATGGGGTATATAGACCCCGCTTTTAACCATTGAATCAGGACACGCGATTGGCCGTCGACCAAACCAAGCCTACGGCCTCAGAAGACTGGGCGCTTTACAAGCGCTTGTTGGGTTTCGTGCCCAATTGGGGGCACTTTGCAATCAGCGTGCTGGGCTTTGTTCTGTATGCTGCGGCCGCCGCTCTTTTGGCGGATTTGCTGCAGCTGATTATCGACACTGCCGGCGGCCAGTTAAATATAGGAACAGGGCTTGCTACTGAATTTTTGACCAATATTGTTGGCAGCCGTGAGCAACTGCAGCTAAACGCCCGCTGGCTGATTCCTTTGTTGATGGTGGCCGTGATTACGCTGCGTGGCGCTGGCTTCTTCCTTGGCAATTACTTTATTAACTCGGTCGCCCGCTGCTTGATTCACTCGATGCGTTGTACCGTTTTTGATCGTCTGCTTTTATTGCCTTCCAGCTACTTCGACGGGCAGCAAAGCGGCCATTTGTTGTCTCGCATTACCTATAACGTTGAACAAGTAGCAGCGGCGGTGACAGACGCGCTTAAAATAGTGATGCGCGAAGGCTTCACTGTGATCGCGCTTCTAAGCTATATGCTGTACCTGAATTGGCAATTGACTCTGGTTTTCCTGGCTGTAGCGCCCTTGATAGGCGCAATAGCCGGCGCTGTTAGTCGATTGTTCCGTCGTTATAGCAAGCGTATTCAAGAATCGATGGGCAATGTAACGCATGTTGCTAATGAGACGATACGAGCGTATCGCGAAGTACGTATCTACGGTGGTGCAGACTATGAGCAGAGGCGTTTCCATGAGGCCAGTGACTACAACCGTCGGCAAAGCCTCAAATTGGCGCTGACCAGCTCACTCAGCCCACCTATTATTCAGTTGCTGGTTGGCATTGCGATGGGTGCCCTGGTGTATCTGGTGCTGCCACCGTCCAGTTTCAGCGAGTTGAGCTCAGGGCAATTGGTTGCCTTCTTGACCTCAGCGGGCATGCTCGCCAGGCCTATTCGAGCACTAAGCGAGGTTTTGGGTATTATTCAACGCGGGCTTGCTGCTGCTGAAGACATATTTGCCTACCTGGATACTCAAGCGGAACCGGATCTTGGAAAGCACAAAATTGAGCGGGTGAGTGGCGAGATAGTGTGCAAGCATCTCAGTTTTTCATATGATCCCGCCGAACAGCCGATACTGACTGACATTAACTTTAACGTTCTGCCCGGCCAGACAGTGGCCTTGGTTGGCGGCTCGGGTGCGGGTAAGACCACTCTGGTTAATTTATTGTGCCGGTTCTATCCGCATTCACAGGGCCAGATTCTGCTCGACGGAGTAGACGTTAACGAATACCAGTTAGACAATTTGCGCCACCACTACGCGTTTGTGTCGCAGAATATCAGCCTGTTTAACGACACCATTCTCAACAATATTGCTTACGGCCATCTTGCCGGTGCTTCGCTCGACCAAGTGAAAGCCGCCGCCGCCGCTGCCAATGCGCAGGAGTTTATTGAAAAGCTGCCAGACCAGTATCAGACCATGGTGGGTGAGGACGGATTGCGGCTGTCAGGCGGCCAGCGCCAGCGAATCGCAATTGCCAGAGCATTGTTAAAGGACGCACCGGTGTTGGTGCTTGATGAGGCCACTTCTGCATTAGACACAGAGTCGGAAAGTCACATCCAGCAAGAGCTGGCGGGTTTGATGGCGGGGCGCACCACTATTGTGATCGCGCATCGATTATCAACCATTGAACAGGCCGATCTGATTTTGGTGATGGAAGGCGGTGCCATAGTAGAGCAGGGCACGCACGAAAGTCTGCTGGCAGCCAACGCACGATACGCGCAATTGCATCAGCGCGATTTCAATGTCTGACGATAGCAAGGATAAGCGCACGCTTATTCGTGGTCGCCTTGAAGAAGCCCTCAATGAAAGCTGGTACGGCGATAAACAATGGACAAAGCGCTTACGTCCGCTCAGCGGCTTGTACAAAACGGCAGCGCGCCTCAACAAACCGAACCTTAAAGATGTATATACCTCTCCGTTGCCTGTGATTGTTATTGGCAATATCAGCGTGGGTGGTGCGGGTAAGACGCCACTGGTTATACACGTATGCGAATTGTTGCAAAGCAAGGGCTGGCGACCGGCTGTGCTCAGTCGCGGTTACAAATCGAATATTGAACAATATCCGTATGTTATTGGTAATAATGATGACGCGGCACGCGTTGGCGATGAGCCATTAATGCTAAGCCACAGACTTAATATACCCGTATGTATAGACGCACAGCGATCACGAGGTGCGCGTTTATTACTGGCCAGACAATTATGTGATGTGATTGTTTGTGACGACGGATTGCAGCACTACAAGCTTGCCAGAGATGTTGAAGTAGCGGTTATTGATGGGCAGCGAATGCTGGGCAATGGCTTGTGCCTGCCCGCCGGGCCTCTGCGTGAGCCTGCGAAGCGTTTGGATACGGTGGATTTAGTCGTTTGCAATGGTGAGCCAGCGCACGACGAAATCAGATGTGATGCTGTCATGCAATTAGAGGTGCATAGCTTTGTAAATCTACAATCAGGTGAGCGTTTATCGCTGGTCGATTTTGTAGAGATGAATGCGGCAGCGCCTTTGCATGCTATTGCGGCCATCGGCAACCCCGCACGTTTTTTTGCACTACTTGATCATCTGGGCTTTGTGTTCGATCAGCACGCTTTTCCAGATCATCACACGTTTGATGCGCAAGACCTTGCGTTTGATGATGACAAAGCGCTTCTTATGACGGAGAAAGACGCGGTAAAATGTAAAACGATTGCAGATGAACGTTGTTGGTTTATGCAAGTGTCTGCGCAGCTACCGCAAACGTTTGATGAGCACCTTATTGAACTACTGAAAGCTGCCGGTTCGAAATCTGAGCATGTGAGCACCCAATGACATTCACAGTACTGATTCCAGCGCGCTATGCATCCAGTCGCTTACCCGGGAAACCGTTACGTGAACTGGCAGGCAAGCCAATGATTCAATGGGTGGTTGAAGCGGCGCAAAAAAGCAAAGCTTCTCGCGTAGTGGTTGCCACAGATCACGATGATATAGCGCGGTGTGTTAATGAATTTGGTGGTGAAGCGGTAATGACGTCGACCACTCACGTGTCTGGTACCGACCGCCTGCAAGAAGCGGCGCAAATGCTAGGTTTAGCTGAACGCGATTGTGTTGTGAATGTTCAAGGTGATGAACCATTGGTGCCTGCAAACGTTATAGACCAGGTGGCCGATAATCTGATCAACAGTTCCTGGGCGGAAATGGCTACCTTGTGCGAAAAAATTCAAAGTACTGCCGAGTTTTTGAATCCGAACGCGGTCAAAGTCGTGTTTGATGAAAAGAAATCGGCGCTGTATTTTTCCAGAGCACCGATTCCTGTATGTCGCGATGAACCATTAAGTTCAACAGATTCTGTACTGCCTGAGCAGCTAGTCGCGCACCGTCATCTGGGAATCTATGCGTATCGCGTTGGTTTTCTGAATAAATTCGTTCACTGGCCTGAACATCCACTGGAGCAATGCGAAAAGCTAGAGCAACTGCGAGCGCTGGCTCACGGTGTCACGATTCATGTTGAACCAAGTTGTTGCACGATTCCAGCGGGGGTTGATACTGAAGAAGACCTCAACAGTGTGGATAGATATTTACGTTCTTTGCATGATTTAGGAAGTAACGCATGACAAGCCAGGTTTTGTTTGTATGTATGGGTAACATCTGCCGCTCGCCAACCGCGCATGGTGTGCTGGACCACATGGCGAAAAGCCAAAGCCAGGCTGATCGAATTATTGTTGATTCTGCCGGAACCGGTGCATGGCATGCAGGTGCCGCACCTGATAAAAGAGCGATGAAGGCGGCGGCGTCGCGCGGATATAACTTGAAGAAATTACGAGCCAGGCAATTGGTGGAACAGGATTTTGACAGCTTTGATTATATTCTGGGTATGGACCAGGACAATCTGGATGTTATTGAGTCACTAAAACCAGCCGGCTACCAGGGTCATACTGGTTTGCTGCTAGAGTTTGCCAAGACTGTTGATTATATTGAAGTGCCAGATCCCTATTATGGTGGTGAAAAGGGGTTTGAGCTGGTTCTTGATTTGGTAGAAACAGCCTGTAAGGGCCTGCTTGCTCATATACGTTCTGGTGATAAAACTGCGCGCTGAAAACAATCGGCAACTCTGCGACTTAAACACGCTGGCTTTGCCAGCGGTGGCAGAGTTGTTCTTTGCCGCATGCACAGAGAGCGAGCTAACGCTTGCGCTGCAACATTGTGCTGAAGTGGGTGAGGCGCCATTGATATTAGGTGGTGGTAGCAATCTCGTTTTCTCTGGAAAAAACGTACCTGCCTGTATTCACATTAGCTCAGAGGGTATTCGCACATTATCTGAAACCTCAGAGCACATCACTCTGTCGGTAGCCGCCGGAGTAAACTGGAATGGCCTTGTTGAACACTGCCTGGCAGCCGGCTATCACGGCCTTGAGAATCTAGCGCTGATACCTGGCAGTGTGGGCGCTGCACCGGTTCAGAACATTGGCGCCTATGGCGTAGAGCTGGCCCAGTTTGTTGAGCGCGTACACTTTCGCTGGATCGATAGCGGCGCGCCACAGAGTTATACAGCTGAGCAATGCGAGTTTGGCTATAGAGACAGTGTTTTTAAACGCCAGTTGCGTGACAAGATCGTTATCACAGAGCTAGAGTTGAAGCTGACTTTGCATAGCAAAGTAAACATCGAATACACGGCGTTACAGCAAGAACTTCAAGACGTACCAAACCCATCGCCAACTCAGGTTCGAGACGCGGTGGTGGCCATTAGGCGCAGAAAACTGCCTGATCCAAAGCTGTTGCCCAATGCTGGCAGTTTTTTCAAAAATCCGATAGTGTCCTTGCAAGAGCTGCAACGATTGCGCGAACACTTTTCTAATGTGGTGTATTACCCGACTGATTCGAATGATCATTTCAAGATAGCGGCTGGGTGGCTTCTTGATAAAGCCGGGTGGCGCGGTGTTACTGAAACACATGTTGGTGTTCATCAAGAACAGGCCCTGGTGTTAGTGAATCATAACAAGGGTAGTGGTGCGCAATTGCTGGAGTTGGCTGAGCGCATCCAGTGCAGCATTCATGCGCGTTTCGATGTAGAACTAGAGATTGAGCCGAGAATATACTAGCCTAAGGTGCGTGCGCGGTGGTACTCTACCTGTAAGCGCGCGAAAAGTTTACCTAATAACTGATGTGTTGGGTGCGAGAAGAAAAAGGGCGCAGGGATTGCTAAACATAAAAATGCTGGTGAATACTGCCACCTCGCAGTAGGAACCGTATAGTGAGAGGTGAACAATGATCACCGTAGTTGTGGCTGATGATCATGACCTTGTGCGTATGGGTATTGTACGTATGTTGTCAGATGCGCCTAATGTGGAAGTAGTTGCGCAGGCGGCTACTGGCGAAGAAGCCGTTAAATTGTCCAGACAATTGCAACCCGATATTGTTCTTATGGATGTGCGCATGCCGGGCATTGGTGGCTTGGCCGCAACCCGCAAGATTGCAGCGTTTGATCCAAACATAAAAGTCATTGCGCTTTCGGCTTATCCAAACGATCCGTTTCCAACCAAAGTGATTCAAGCGGGTGCCAAAGGTTTCATTACTAAAGCAGCCACACCTGACCAGATGATTGACGCTTTGCGCAAAGTGAACAGCGGGCAACGCTATATTAGCCCGGAAGTTGCGCAAGACATGGCGTTGAAGCCTTTTAGTCAAACACCTGATGAGTCACCTTTCGCGCAGTTATCTGAAAGAGAGTTGCAAATAGCAATGATGATTATTGCTTGCGACAAAGTGCCTGAAATCGCTGAAAAGCTCAGCATCTCTACAAAAACAGTCAACAGCTACCGTTATCGCCTTTTCGAAAAACTTGAGATAAAGGGTGACGTGGAGTTGGCCTTGCTCGCCGTGCGCTACGGATTGATCGAAGAAGGGTTAGAATAGCGCTTCTTAACTTTGCCGGAGTGTCCGCTCAGTGACTGCAACGCAGCCATTTGATTCTGCAACTTTCCTGAAATCCTTGACCCGTCGACCTGGTGTTTACCAGATGCTGGATGCAGACGAGAAAGTGCTTTATATAGGCAAGGCAAAAAACCTCAAGAATCGAGTTTCCAGCTATTTCAGAAGTCGTGGCCTGAACAGCAAAACCGTCGCGCTGGTTGGTAAAATAGACAGTATTCAGGTCACTGTAACCAACAGTGAAGCCGAAGCGCTTATTCTCGAACAGAACCTCATCAAAACACACCGGCCGCAGTACAATATTTTGCTGCGTGACGATAAGTCCTATCCGTATATTTACTTAAGCAATCATGAATTTCCGCGGCTTGGGTTTCACCGAGGCGCGAAACGGGCAAAAGGCGAATACTTTGGTCCTTACCCCAGTGCTGGCTCGGTGCGTGAAAGCCTGCATCATTTGCAAAAAGTATTCAGAGTGCGCCAATGTGACGACAGCTACTACCGCAATCGCTCACGACCATGTTTGCAATATCAAATTGACCGCTGTACTGCGCCTTGTGTTGCGAAAGTAAGCGAAGAAGAATACCAGGATGATGTGCGGTTCACCCGAATGTTCTTGAACGGTCAGGACCAACAATTGCTGAAAGAGCTGGCAGAACGAATGGAGTTGGCCTCGGCGAATCTAGAGTTTGAGCGCGCTGCTCTGGTTAGAGATCAGCTCACTGATCTTCGCAGAATGCAGGACGAGCAGTTCATTGAAGGCAAGCGTGGTGATGTTGATGTATTAGCTGCTAGCCAAACGTCTGGTATTGCTTGTGTGCATGTACTGTTTGTTCGTGCTGGTCGAGTGCTGGGCAGTCGTAGTTACTATCCTGCGCCAAAGCTTGAGGAAGGCAGTGCAGAGTTGTTGTTTTCGTTCATTAGTCAGTATTACCTGGGTGGCATGGCCAGGGAAGTGCCGCGCGAAATAGTGATTGATCAGGAAATTCCCGAGCTTGACGTGCTGGTTTCAGCGCTGAGTGAATACACCAGCAAAAAAATATCTGTGCATCACAAAGTACGATCAAATCGTGCGGAGTGGGTTAAGTTGGCGACTACTGCGGCCCAGCAAAATCTGGAAGCCAGGTTAGCAAACAGACAGAGCATAGCCAGCCGTTTTGAGGCTTTGCAAGAAGCACTGCAACTGAGTGAGTTGCCGCAGCGCATCGAGTGCTTTGATATCAGCCATAGTTCGGGCGAGGCAACCGTGGCGTCGTGTGTTGTATTTGATTTATCCGGTGCCAGAAAAACGGATTATCGCCGGTTCAATATTGAAGGCGTGCAAGCGGGTGACGATTACGCGGCAATGGCGCAAGCCTTGCGAAGGCGATTTACACGCCTGCAAAAAGGGGAAGGGCGCAAGCCAGATATTGTCTTGATAGATGGCGGCAAAGGTCAGCTTAGCGAAGCCGAGAATGTACTGGCTGAACTCGAGCTTAGCGGGCTCTGTGTGCTGGCTGTGGCCAAGGGTCCCACTCGCAAAGCCGGCATGGAACAAATCATTAAGGCCGGTAGTCGCGATGAGCTTGTTCTACCCGCGGATTCTGCCGCCTTGCATTTGATTCAGCAGGTGCGTGATGAATCGCATCGTTTTGCAATTACCGGTCACCGCGCCAGACGAGCGAAAAAGCGTAATACCTCGGCGCTGGAGTCCATTGAAGGCGTTGGGAGCAAGCGTCGGCAGGCTTTGCTGCGTTATTTCGGCGGATTGCAGGAAATTCAGCGTGCCAGTGTTCAAGACCTGAGCAAAGTGCCAGGAATCAGCGAAAAAACGGCCAGTGATATTTATAACAGTTTACACAGCGATTAGTCCTCTCCTAGACTGAGAGCGATACACTAGCGTTTTCCGGTTTAAGCCAGTAATGAATATTCCAAATGCCCTCACACTGCTCAGAGTGCTGCTCATTCCAGCGCTGGTGTTGGTGTTCTATTGGCCGTTCAAGTGGCATTTCGTAGCGGCGACACTGATTTTCATTCTCGCTGCTATCACCGATTGGCTGGATGGTTATTTAGCGCGCAAGTGGGACCAAAGTACGCCTTTTGGTGCTTTTCTGGATCCTGTGGCCGATAAGTTAATGGTGGCTGTGGCCTTGGTTCTATTGGTGGAACTGCACGCCAGCCCCTGGTTTGCGGTGCCGGCTTGCATCATTATCAGCCGCGAGATACTGGTTTCAGCGTTACGTGAATGGATGGCCGATTTGGGCAAGCGAACCAGTGTGGCGGTCTCTTACGTTGGTAAAGTGAAAACGGGCTTCCAAATGACCGCCATAGGCGTATTCCTTGCAGCTGGGGAAAACCTGGTTCCTGAGTTGGTCTACATTGGCTATATGTTGCTCTATGCGGCCGCTATTCTCACTATTTGGTCGATGTTCGTTTATCTGCGCGCAGCCGCGCCAGAGCTTCGGCTAGAAAAGTAGCGATCAGAAAACGGCAGCTGTTATTTGTACATCACAACGAGATAGCCACGAAGCTCTGATTTCCCGGTGTTTACAATCGCGTGCGCGGAGTCGGCTCGGTAGTGTGCTGAATCGCCGCTCATCAAGCTACTGTTTGCATCAGCGCTGACAATTCGCGCGGTACCACTGGCCACAGTGAAGAGCTCGCGAGTTCCATCAAAGTGCGCAGCGCTGGTCAATTGCGCGCCAGGTTGCAAAAGCAACTCATAGAACTCCACGCTTTTTTCCATGTGCAGCGGTGACAAAGTACGGATTTGGCATTCATCGTCAGCGCGAAACAGGTTCGCGGCATCATCGCCATGCACGATATCGATAGGGGTCGCAGCGTTAGGATCATCGACCAGTTCGCCAATACTCAAGCCAAAAGCCTGCGCAATTCTGCGTGTGACAGCAAGCGTTGGGTTGGCGTTGCCTCGTTCAATCTGACTCAGCATGGACCGGCTGACGCCAGACGCCGTTGCCAATTGATCCAGGGTGTAACTGTGTTGCTGGCGAAGTGCTTGCACTCGTTCACACAACAGCTGGCAAGAAGGGTCAGAACTGCTCATAGTATTCTCATATACAGGAATTAAATCTTTCTTAATGGATGATCGTGGTTTATTATACTGGAAATATTCCTTTATATCGTAAAACATGAAAGCACTGGTAAAGAGAGAAGCCCGCGAAGGCCTGTGGCTAGAAGATGTTCCAGAACCGGAGCTGGGTATTAACGATGTGTTGATTCGCAATCTGCGCACTGCAATTTGCGGCACTGATATGCACATCTACAACTGGGACGCCTGGGCGCAGAAAACGATTCCTGTGCCAATGGTTGTGGGCCATGAGTTTGTTGGCGAGATTGTTGATGTTGGCTCAAACGTGAATGACTTTTACGCGGGGCAAATTGTGTCTGGCGAAGGCCACGTGGTGTGTGGGCGTTGCCGAAATTGCATGGCCGGTCGGCGTCACCTCTGTGCAGTCACGAGTGGTATCGGTGTTGATCGTTCCGGAGCGTTCGCCGAATACATGGCCTTGCCAATGTCTAACGTCTGGGAACACAGTGACGGGATTGATTTAGACGTAGCGGCATTGTTTGACCCGTTTGGTAATGCGGTTCACACCGCCTTGCAATACGATCTGCTGGGTGAAGATGTATTGATTACCGGAGCAGGGCCAATAGGTGCGATGGCGGCGGCTGTGTGTAAGCACGCCGGAGCCCGGCATGTGGTTATTTCTGATCTGAATGATGAGCGCTTGGCGCTGGCCAAGAGAATGGGTGCTGATCGCACAGTGAACGTGCAACGAGAATCTGTGCAAGACGCACAAAAGAAACTTGGAATGTCAGAAGGCTTCGATGTTGGCCTGGAAATGTCCGGCAGCCCGCTGGCATTCAATGAACTGCTGGATAACATGTGCCATGGCGGTAAGGTGGCCATTCTGGGGATACCGTCGGAAAACACGGCGATTGACTGGAGTAAGGTGATTTTCAATATGCTGACGCTGAAGGGAATTTACGGCCGCGAAATGTATGAGACCTGGTACAAAATGTCAGTAATGATTGAATCTGGCCTGGATATCTCGCCGGTGATTACACATCGTTTGCCGTACAGCGAGTTTCAGCACGGTTTTGATGTGATGAAATCGGGTGAAGCGAGTAAAGTTATTCTGAATTGGGATGTCTGAGAAGGGCACAACAGCCTAAAAAGGAGCGTGTTATGAGAGCTTACCTGGAGCATGTTGAGCAAGAGCTGGATAGCATTAAAGCCAGCGGTCTTTACAAAAACGAGCGCGCCATAACAGGGCCGCAAGGTGCACGCGTCAACGTGGTTGATGGTGAGCAGGTTCACCAGGTGCTGAATTTGTGCGCCAACAACTATCTGGGCCTAGCGCAACATCCCGATGTCAATGCGGCGGCACTAAAGGGGCTTGCCGAATGGGGCTATGGCATGGCGTCTGTGCGTTTTATTTGCGGCACACAAACTGTGCACAAACAGCTTGAAAATAGCATCAGTGGTTTTGTGGGTACGCAAGACACTATTTTGTATCCTTCCTGTTTTGACGCGAATGGCGGATTGTTTGAAACCTTGCTGGGTTCTGAAGACGCCGTTATTTCCGATGCATTGAATCACGCCAGTATTATTGATGGTGTGCGTTTGTGTCGTGCGCAGCGGTATCGCTACGCCAACAACGACATGGCTGATCTGGAACAGCAACTTAAAGCTGCAGATGCCGCCGGTGCGCGTTTCAAGTTAATTACCACCGACGGTGTGTTCTCAATGGACGGCACGTTTGCCAAGCTGGCGGACATCTGCGAGCTGGCTGAGAAATACAATGCCTTGGTACATGTGGATGACTGCCACGCCACCGGTTTCATCGGTGAAAACGGTCGAGGCAGCCACGAGCGCAGCGCTTGCATTGGCAAGATAGACATCATTACCGGAACGCTGGGCAAGGCCCTGGGTGGTGCTAGTGGCGGCTTTACCAGTGCCAAGGCACAGATTGTTGATTTGCTGAGACAAAGATCAAGACCCTACTTGTTTTCAAATACTGTGGCACCTCCTGTGGTTGCAGGTGCTCTTGCCGCGCTGCAGTTAGCAGAGCAGGGTGATGAGCTGCGCAGTCGCTTGCAACGCAACACAGAGCGCTTCCGTGAAGGCCTTGAGTCATTAGGCTTTGATCTGCTGCCGGGTGAGCACCCAATTGTGCCGGTGATGCTGCATGATGCTGAAGTGGCCGCACAGTTTGCCAATGCTGTAGTAGCGTGTGGTGTCTACGTTACGGCCTTTTCCTACCCAGTTGTTCCAAAAGGAATGGCGCGGATTCGTACCCAGATGTCAGCGGCTTTCAGCGACGATGATGTGGATTTTGCACTACATGCCTTCGAACGGGCGCGCAAGCTAGTCCAACAGACCTGAAACATGCACAATACCTGCGGTGCATGGTTGACCGACTGTAGGTCGCTGGATACAATGCGCCCCGCTTTGAAGACATCGTTTTCTCGCGGGAATAGCTCAGTTGGTAGAGCGCAACCTTGCCAAGGTTGAGGTCGCCGGTTCGAACCCGGTTTCCCGCTCCAAGTCTTTAGAGTGACGGCCAGCTTGCTGGAGAAGATTACACGCAGTGGGGTCAGGTCTCACATTTCACATGGCTCTACTTGAGAGTAACCCCGCTAGAACGAGTGGCCATGTGAAATGTGAGACCTGACCCCACTTCGTTTGTGTTCTCGGCAAACGTTTTTAAGGCGCGGTGGCAGAGTGGTTATGCAGCGGACTGCAACTCCGTGTACGCCGGTTCGATTCCGACCCGCGCCTCCATTAACTGCCCGGATGGCGAAATTGGTAGACGCAAGGGACTTAAAATCCCTCGGTGGCAACACCGTCCCGGTTCAAGTCCGGGTCCGGGCACCATTATTTGACTAAAGCAGACCACGCAAGTTGTTCTGCCAGAATCAAATAGTTGAAGTTCTTTCCTTGAGGCACAGGCTTGTGCGCATGAGTACAAACTTACTGGCAGCAAATGTTAAGCGCTTGTTGCTTGCTGGCGCTCTAATTGTGCTATCGATGTATGGATACTCAGATCCATCTGTATCAGATCAGGTTTATTCCGCCAGTTATTTCGATCGGTTCGCGCCGCGCACAGCCCGCGATATGCTCAATCAGGTGCCTGGCTTTTTACCCCGCGAAATAGAAGATTCGCGTGGCCTGGGGCAGGCATCCAGTAATATTCTGATTAACGGCGCGCGTTCGTCAGGCAAACAAGACAGTGCGCTTGCCGAACTTTCCCGTTTGCCGGCCAATTCTGTGCTCAAAATAGTCATTCGCGATGGCGCCAGTCTCGGCATTCCGGGTCTCAGTGGCGATGTTGCCGATGTGCTGGTTAACGAAACTATCTCTAGTGGCACTTGGTTGTGGCGCACTCACCACCGAGACCGCATCGATTCTGTATGGCCACGCTTTGAAGTCTCTATGACCGGTGCGCTTAACGACTGGACCTGGCGCGTAAACGCTCAAAATAAGCAGGACCGGTTGGGGCACTGGGGCGATGAATCTGTGTTTGGCCCGGATGGTGCTGTAACAGAAACGCGCGACGAGTTCGTTACTTACAATACTGACCGGCCTGCCGGGGCTGTTGCCTTGTCCTGGACGCCGGAATCGGGCGACGTCGCGAATCTTTCGCTCTCTTATCGACAAACCAGAAGCGACAACGATGAGAGCTCGTATCGATTGCCAGAAAACGGCAGTAACCCTAGCTTGCGCTACTTTGATTTTGTTGACAATAAGTGGGTGGCTGAACTGAGTGGCGACTATTTATTCGCCTTTGCTGATACCTCACTAAAGATCATCGCGTATCAGCGATTTGAGCGGGCACCTCGCACCGTGACTACGGAAGTGTTTGATCTCGAAGAGCGCGAGCTTAGCCGGCAAATTTTTCGACGTCGTTCGAATGCGGGCGAGAGTATTCTGCGCAGCGAGTATATGTGGGGGCGTGAAGAATCTGAGACATGGCAGTTGGCTGTTGAGGGTGTTTTCAATTTTATCGATGCGAATTCACTGGTGTTGTCCAGTCAAGATGGAGATCCGCTGGTCAGCAATGAGATTGCCAATGGCAGTTCTCGCGTTGAAGAAAGGCGCTATCAGGCAACCTTGAGTCATGGGAGGGCCCTTGGCGCACGCACCAGGGCTCAGCTCACCTTGGGTGTAGAGCAATCTAGCTTAGAGCAATCTGGCGATTCAGGTTTGCAGCGTGAATTCACCCGACCCAAGGGCCAGCTAAGTCTCAGTCACCAGCTAAGCAGCGCAACTTTGCTCAGCGCCCGACTGGCCAGGGAGGTTGGGCAACTCAATTTCTTTGATTTCATTTCATCTGTTAACCTCGATACAAATAATGCAGCAGCGGGCAATCCTGATTTGGTACCGCCGCAAATTTGGTTGCTGGAACTGCAGCTTGAGCAGCAAGTCAGTGATCACGGGAACGTGTCGCTCACGTTTAAGTACGAAGACATTGAAGACATCGTCGATCAAATACCGATAGGCAATAGTGAGGCGGCCGGCAATCTTGATTCTGCCAAACGCTTTGGTATGCAGTGGGTTTCTACGCTGTATCTTGATGGAATGGGTTTGAAAGGCGGTCAGTTGCGCCTAGACTATCTGCTGCAACGCAGCGAGTTAGATGATCCACTAACAGGTGAAAAACGTCGCATCAATGACGATAGAATTAGCAACTTATTTGCCGAATTGCGCCATGATATTCCAGCCAGCGATTGGGCGTGGGGCGTCAACTACTCAAGGTTTCGGGAAGCTGATGTATTTCGTCTTGATGAGCGTAGTCACGAAGCCAGTAACCTTGGGGAAGCCAAAGTGTTCGTTGAGCACAAGAATTTATTTGGAATGAAGCTTAATATTTCGGTTCGCAATTTACTCGACAGCAATGACCAATTTGAACGCTCTGTGTATGTTGATCGACGTGACGGACCTTTAAGTTTCCGTGAAAATCGCTTCAGAAAATTCGGTCCGGTGTACGAGATTCAATTGGAAGGCAATTTCTAGATGCAGTCAGCCGATGCCAGCGCCGCAC
This sequence comes from Pseudomonadales bacterium, assembly GCA_045105115.1. GTDB lineage: Bacteria > Pseudomonadota > Gammaproteobacteria > Pseudomonadales > JAUIET01 > JAUIET01. Next base: position 63,341 of record JBGCDE010000003.1, read on the forward strand.
GCTTAACGATCGCGCTGGTGGTTGCCATAGTGCTCGCAATATCCTATTCGACTTGGTACGCAACGGGTTCGCTGGCGCACTGTAAATCCTTGTCAGAGCAGTTGCTTCTGTGCCCAGCCAGCGACATGTTAAGACTCAGAGACAAGCAAGCCCCTGAGTTTGAACATCCCAATTTCGACTTTTCAGAAAGCGGTATCACGCTGCATGCTGCGCGCAATGAAGTTATTGCGTTTCAGCTCATTGCACATCGACTTAAGAAAGGAACTCCACAGCAACTAAGTCTGCAACTTAGTGAGCTGCACTCAGATGAAAACGTGTTTGTTGCCAGTGCCAAGGCCTCACTTTTCCAGGCTTGGTATCACAAAGTAGAAAAGGGCGGCTATTCGTGGGGGCCTGCTAGTAACGTACTACCTTGGCCTGGAAATTATCCCGATGCCTTGATTCCACAGTTCAGTGGATGTCAGCAAACTGAGACCGTGTTCGAGTCGGTAAGCATTAATCCTGAAGCGGGCACAAATACAGCGCTGTGGATGGATCTTTATGTTCCCCGTGAACAGCAACCAGGTGTGTATAAAGGGTTCGTGAAATTGCGTTCACCTGATATCGACGATCTTGATCTACCGTTCACATTGCATATACACGACGTGACCTTGCCTGATCGACCCACTGTTGATGCGGTGGGAGAGGTTTACCAGGCGTACGTTCTGGAAGGTGTTGGCGAGCAAAGAGACAGTCCCGAATGGGCCGAAATGGCGCACTGCTACCAACGGTTGGCGCATCAACACAGGCTTGTTTTCATCGAACGTTGGGATCAGCCATCGGTGAACAACTGGGCTGCGTACCGGCAATACGCTGGACCTATGCTTAGCGGCGATTTGTTTACAGCGGCGAATGATTATTATGGGCCTGGCGAGAACACGCCGATATCGGTTTGGCGTACTCCGTGGCCGCAGGTGTTCAACGGCCGAATAACTGCGACGCCAAGCGCGAGTGAGCTGAAAGGCTTTGAGGCAGACTCAATGCGTTGGCGGCAAGAAGTGCAAGCAAATGACTGGTCTTCGACTCGTTATTTCGCCTATGTTTTTGATGAGGTTGACGGACCTAGCGGTAACGAAACAGAAGATGTCAATCTGTCGTACAGTTACATTCTAAACGCGCATCGGTCAATGAGTGAGGTGCAACAGGCGATAGATCGTGGTGCAGGCGACGTTAAGATAGACCTGATATGGACGAGTCATGCTGACCCCAGACGGTGGCTTGATGATGCCGCGCTTAATCTTGTTGGAACTACTCGTCTTTGGGCGCCAAACGCCGACGCGGCACCCAGCGAGTTTCTGCAGCAGCGTAAAAAGGCTGGTGAACGTGTGTGGTTTTACCACAGTGGACACCCGTCAATCGGAATACATAGCATCAATGCCAGTGGTATTGAGATGCGTACCTGGGGCGTAATTGCGGCGCGTTATCAACTTGATGGTAACTTGATGTGGGCAGTAAATTTGGGCGACATGGATGCGCCGTATCGCATGCCTGTGTATAAGCCAGCAGATGATCGTTTTGGTAATGGTGTGATGGTTTACCCGGGCAAGCAGTTGCCGAAAATTGGTTTTGACGCGGTACCAGGTCCAATCCCTTCGATGAGACTGAAAGCCTGGCGGCGCGGTTTGCAAGATGCCGAGCTTGCTGAGCTTGGTCGGCGCAATGGAAAACAAGACGCGGTTGAACAACTACTGACAGAAATCGTGCCCGTCGCATTGGCGGATGCTCAGGATCTGGGTCTTAAGGAAGCGCAGTGGTCGCAAAACCCAGCAGACTGGATAGATTTGAAAATTAATTTATTGCAACTGGCCAGCCAGCACAGCCGTTAACGCCTTGGAAACCAGCCGGCACGGCGGTATCCTTTGCGCCCGAATCAATCATCGTTATCGTAACCGTGATTTTAGCCACCGACTCCCGGAACCCTACCAATGACTCCTGAAGAACGACAAACGTTTGAAGAGGCGCTGCAGACCTTTGTAGGTCGTGCACTTCACCCGGAACCCAAACGTTCCTATGACGCCGTGAACGAAGCCATGATTCGCCATTGGGCTGAAGTCATGGGCGATAAAAACCCAGCGTATACCGATTCAGAATGGGCGGCTAACAGCCAGCGTGGCGAATTGATAGCACCGCCGGCGATGATGTACGCCTGGAATCAGGAAGGTTATGCCGTAGCGTCAGAAGGCCGTCCCAGCGACGGCCTAAGTGATTTGGTCGCGTTTTTTGATCAGCACGGGTTTACCGGTTCGCTGGGGACTAATGTCGATCAGGAATTCTTCACTGAAGCCAAAATCGGCGATGCTTTGTTTGAAGACGCGATTATTGAAGAGATCAGTGAGCAGAAAGTAACGGCGCGTGGCCAGGGTTACTTTTTGCAAACACTGGCAAAATTTAGCAATCAGGCCGGCGATCTTATCGGAACGCAGCGTTTTCGCGTGTTCAAATTTATTCCGCCTGAAGCGCCACCGCAGGCCGCCGCCAGCACTGGTAGTGATGAGCTAGAGATACCCACTCGAATTCACGCCCCGCGAGGTCAGGACAATGGCTGGTGGTGGGACGCTTGCGATGAAGGCAAGGTGTTGATTCAGCGCTGCAAAAATTGTCAGACCTTGCGTCATCCGCCAAGACCTATGTGTGGTGAATGCCAATCTACCGATTTCGATTCCGTGGAGTCCACTCTGGACGGTGAGATATTCAGTTTTGTTGAAATGCATTATCCGAAGTTTCCAGGTTACAAGTACCCGTTGATTGTGGCTGTTATCAGTCTGGCTGAAGGCACGCGGATAATTTCCAATGTTGTGGGTATCGATTCGCAAGACGTGAAAATCGGCATGAAAGTAAAAGGCAAAGTCGAGCAAGTGGATGAAAAAACCATGTTGCCGCAGTTTTACCCGGTGGAGGCGTAGCAATGACACATCAAACTCTGAAATTCGAAGACGTTGCAGTAGGCGACAAATTGTCAGCACTGGATATTGATATCACCAGCTCATTGATTAGCTGTGGCGCTCTCGCCACGCGTGACTTTGAGCCGTGTCACCATGTGCCAAAGGTTGCGCAAGACATGGGCCTGCCCGATGTGTTTATGAATATTCTCACCAGTCAGGCTTTAATGGCTCGGTTCGTTACCGATTGGTCTGGGCCGGAAGCGGTGATGAAGGCACTGAAAGTAAAGCTGGGTGCACCGAATGTGCCAGGCATGGTAATGACCGTCACCGGAGAAATCGCCGAGAAAGACGACGATAACAAGGTGGTTAAAGTCAATGTGACTGGCGAGAACAATATTTGGGGCATGCACATGGAAGGCAGCGTGAGTGTTCGGCTGCTCTGACCTTGGTCGAGAGCTCAGTCTCACAGCAAGCCACTTTTCCAAACTGGAGTTTATGAATGACTATTTGCGACAAAACGGCGATTGTAGGAATCGCTAACACCGAGTTTTCAAAAAATTCGGGTCGTTCCGAGCTGCAGCTGGCCGCAGAAGCCACTCGCGACGCGCTCGAGGATGCCGGACTGAAGCCTGGCGATGTTGATGGTATGACGACGTTCACCATGGACAATACCGACGAAATCGAACTTGCCCGCGCCGTGGGTATTGGTGACCTGCGCTTTTACTCGCGCGTACCGCACGGTGGCGGTGCAGCGACTGGCCTGATTCATCAAGCAGTAATGGCTGTAGCCAGTGGCATGGCTGAATGCGTAGTGTGTTACCGCTCTTTGAACGGGCGTTCAGGTCATCGCTACAGCTCTGGTGTATCTGGCCCATTGCTAACCGCTGATGCCATTCATTGGGGTTGGTATACACCTTATGGCTTGATGACACCAGCCAGCTGGGTGGCGATGTACTCACAGCGCTATATGCATTTGACCGAATAATGCCAGGAAGCGATGTTTGAAATCGCCCATGTTCAACGTGAGTATGCGGCAAAGAATCCGGCGGCCTTATTTTATGAGCAACCCTTCACGCTGGATGATTATGACAACGCCAAGCGCATCGTCTCGCCACTCAAGCTGCTGGACTGTTGCCTTGAGAGTGACGGCGGCAGTGCGGTGATTATCACCACGGCAGAGCGGGCCAAAGACTTAAAGCACAAGCCGGTTTCTATCAAGGGCGTAGGCCAGGCGGCTGCAGCCAATATGGAGTCGATGACCAGTTTCTATCGGCCGGAAATAGCTGCGATTCCTTCCATGGACATTGCCGCTAAAGAGGCTTACCAGCAAAGTGGTTTGTCGCCAGATGATATCGACGCCGCCGTGATCTACGATGCCTTCACACCCATCGTGTTGTGGCAGCTGGAGAGTTGGGGCTTTTGCGAATCGTATAAGGCACCGCAATTTGTGCTGGATGGCGCCCTGCGAAGCAATGGTCGTTTGCCGACTAATACCCATGGTGGTCAGTTAAGTGAAGCGTATATTCACGGTGTTAATGGCATTGTGGAGGCCGCTAAACTGGTGCGTGGTAGCTCGGTCAACCAGCCTGAAAAAACCATCAACAATGTGTTGGTCACCTCAGGTGTTGGCGTGCCTACCGGTGGTGCTTTGCTTGGGAACTTGTAAAGTTAATTCTCTAAATACTAAATAAGCTATTGATATAAAAGAATATGACCAATCGATTTGAAGGGCAGGTGGCGATTGTCACAGGCGGCAGTTTAGGCATTGGCCGATCCATCGTTCGCCAGTTGGTACGCGAAGGCGCGCACGTGGTGGCTTGTGCGCGGCGCAAACCCAAACTGGACGAATTGGTCGCAGAGCTTGCTGATGAAGCGGGCAGTGTGTCTGCAGCGGCACTGGATGTGAATGATCTGGAAGGCTTCGCCACGTTGATCCAGCAGACCCATGCAGATCACGGCCGGCTGGACATATTGGTTAACAACGCGCCCTCGGTGATTGGCGGCATGGTAGTGGATCAATCAATTGATGATTTTCGTGCTAATTTCACCGCCTCGGTAGACAGCGTATTCGTTGGTTGTAAGGAAGCGATGAAGTTGATGATGCAGGCTCGTTCAGGGTCCATTATCAATATCAGCTCAGTGAGCAGCTTGAGAGCCGGTATGGCAGCTGGTGCTTATTCTGGTTCTAAGGCTGCGGTCAATCAGTTCACCAGTTGCGCGGCCATGGAAGCCGCACCTTATAACGTGCGACTCAATGTGGTAGCTCCTGGTTCGGTAGTGACACCCGGTCAGCAAGCGGCTTTTCGCAAGAATGAAAAAGTCAGTGATCTGGTTGCAGGGTCAATTCCAATGCAACGCCATGCCGAGCCAGAAGAAATATCAGAAGCCGTGTGTTTTCTGGCGTCAGCGCAAGCCTCTTTCATTACCGGCGTCGTGTTGCCTGTTGATGGCGGAAAAACGCCACAGATGTACATACCGTCGTTCGATATCACTGCGTTGCATAACGTAGACGCTGATAAGTAAGCATGGCTACGATTTATGTTGTTCGCCATGGTCAGGCATCGTTTGGTGCAGCAAACTACGACCAACTATCGAAACTAGGCTGTCGCCAGGCGGAGGTGCTAGGGCATTACTTCCGAGACTGCGATATTCAATTCGATGCAGTGTACAGTGGTGATTTGCAACGCCAGCAAAAAACGGCGCAACTCGCCATCAGTTCGCAAGCGACTATGCCAGAGCATCATATTGACTCGCGCTTTAACGAAATTCAGAACGATGAACAGATACAATATCTGTTGCCAGAAATAATAAAGAGTCAGCCTTCGATTAAGGCGCTTGTAGACTCCGGAGCGAAAGACAGCAAGAGTTTCCAAAAGATGGTCGAAGCCTCTTTTAACTTCTGGGTGTCTGAGCAATGTCGGGATGAACGCATACAAAGCTGGACAGATTATTCAAGCGGTGTGCGCGCTGCCATGCAAGATGCGATGGCTGCAAATGGCTCAGGCAAAACGATAGGAATTTTTGCTTCTGGTGGCACAATCGCGACCATCGTGGCGCAGGTTCTGGGCTTGGGTGGCGAGCACACTTATCGATTCTATGAGCCGGTAATCAACTGTTCGGTCAGCCAGCTTTTCTATAGCCAGGGCGGTCGTAAGGTTTCTCTGTCTTATTTCAACGACCACTCATTCCTTGATGTGCTCGGCCGTCAAATGAATGAATCTCTGGTGACCTACCGCTAGCCCAAGCAGGGCAATTTGCATGACACTTGGTCAAATAATAACCGCGAGTTGATAAACGGCGTTGTTTTCAGTACTTTAGGGTGATTATTATAAGCAAATCCTACGGCAAGACGCCGTGTTAAGAGCTTCAGGGAATAAGCAGCAGAACTGGTTCACAAAGAGCCGTCACCAACAAAACGCTGAATACTGATGATGACTTACCGAGAAAAACCTATTTCTGAAAACAGTGGCATTCGCGCCGAACGGGGTGAGGCCTTGATTGATCAAGTGCAGCAGCAACGCCGCTCTTCAATGCCACAGTTTGTCGCGGCTATGCTGGTCATGTTGTTTGCCTGCGGGCTTGCTTTCGGTGCTGTAGCGGCAGACGCGCCAGTGAAACCTGAGTCTTCTGCGCAAGAGCAGGACGAACGCCAGGTAAAACGCAGTTCCGCGTTTTGTATTTTCGGTATCGACGACATCAAACTGCGACCTTCTGCAGGCCGCATGAAAGGCGAAGAACGTAAACCATTACATAATGAAAATGGTGATTGCTGGATGGATAAGCCTGGCCAGATGGCCTGAGCGCATAAGCATGCTAGCATTCGATCTTCGTTCTGGAGGTCGACATGTCACAAACCCCAACTGCTTTTATTAGCGGCGCCAGCCGAGGCATCGGCGCTGAGTCTGCCGTTGCTCTTGCCAGAGCAGGCTACAACGTTGCGATTACCGCACGCACCATGAGTGAAGGCCAAAGCCAGGACTATGTGGCGGGTCATATGCTTCTTCCTGGCAGCCTTGAGGCCACCGCAGCCGCAGTTCAAGCCTATGGAAGAGAAGCATTGTGCTTACAAGCCGATGTTTTAGAACCGGACACAATCCAGGCAGCGGCCGACCAGGCGCTGCAACACTTCGGTCACATCGATTTATTGTTTAACAACGCTATCTATCAAGGCGAGGGCAATCTGACTCGCACTTTGGACCTTGAGCGAAAACACCTGGATGCGATGTACCAGGGTAACGTATACACGCCTCTGGCGCTGGTGCAGGCGTTTCTGCCAGGCATGCTTGAACGAGGGCAGGGCACTATTCTGAATATGTTGTCTCACACAGCGTTTCACAACCCGCCTGCGGCCGCTGACAAAGGGGGCTGGAACTTTGTGTATCCATCATCCAAAGCGGCTCTGGGGCGAATGGCGGGCGCTCTGCGCATGGAGCATCCGGGCTCAGGTCTTAGGGTATTCAATATAGAGCCGGGCACAGTGATAACCGAAGTGATGCGCTCGGCGGGTATTGATGAAAAGACGCTGGCGCAATTTAAGACTTGTACGCCGCAGAGCATTGCAGCTGTGGTTGCTTGGCTTGCTGAAAATGAGCCACGCGAAGAATGGACACCTGATGAATTGCTTAGGGCGCCATCAATTGCCAAGCAGCTCGATTTGTTGGGTGTTGAGTCTTTGCTTTGATGTCCTTGTCTTAATCCGCTGGGCTCTTTCTGCAGTATCAAGACCGGCTTTGAATCGAGTGTCGGCCAGCGAGACACGCCGTAAATCCATCCATGGAGGCTTGTGTTCGGGGTCCCTCCCTCACACAGTCTCGCTGACCGACACTCAATCCAAAACCTCAGTGCAACAAGCAATGCCAAGGTGGATTCTTTGAACTTCCAAACTGATATCTCATCTCTCAAACGTACTGCACAGCACCACCATCAATACGAATGTTCTGACCGTTAATAAAGTCTGCCCTCGGGCTACACAGAAAAGCCACCAGGTCAGCCACTTCCTGGCGCTCTGCAATCCGGCCACATGGGTTTGGATAGTCTGCTTCAACCACCTTCGAGACTATGTTGTCCCAATCGTCGCCCCAACCATTTTTGCTGGCGCGCTTGCGAAACATTGCTTCCACTTGTTCAGTTCGAATAAGACCAGGTGCAACCGTATTGACTGTAACTCCAGTGCCACCCAACTCCTTCGCAAGACTCACACCCAGAGTGGCCAGTGCTCCTTTTGCGGCGTAGTAGGCTGGCATAATATTATTGGGCTGATGCGAGCCAATTGTGCCCAGGTTGATAATGCGGCCCCAGCCAGCGTCTGTCATTGCTGGCATGAAGGCTTTGACCAAACGTGCAGCAGACAAGACATTGACCTGATACATTTCCAGCCATTTACCCGTGTCTGCTGTGCTCCAGCGATGCATATCGGCAGTACCGTAGTTGTTCACTAGAATATCGACATTGCGGCCAAGCGCGGCAACAGCCGCGACCACCGCCTCGCAGCCTTCGTCGGTGGCGACATTGCCACAAACAGACAATGGCTTCTCAGGCGTGTTGTCGTTACCGTGATAAATAACCGTGGCGCCTTCGGCTGCCAAGGTATCTGCAATTATCTCGCCGGTTCGTCTATCACTGCCCGTGACCAAAGCTACTTTATTATCGAGTTGTAAATGCATAAGTCCTCAAAACATGTTCATTTGCGCGCTGGTTAGCTCAACGAAGCTGTCACCCATAAAATACAGAATACCATCTGCTGCCGGCGCCAGCTGGCGATCCAGGTAGTGTTGATAATCTATCGCTGAAGTAAGTTCTTCAACGGGTTCTGGCCCATTCATCGTGATTACATACTCAACGTAACGGCCGGGATTATCGAGCTTTCTGGCTGCCTGGACGTGGGGGGGAACGTTCTTCACATAGTCATCTACGTTTCGTCGCAGCCGTTTTCTGTACACCAACTTGTCATCGAGTTCGCCGGCAAGGAGATACTGTGCTGTTTTTTCTACTAGCGACTTGTATTCTTTATCGTTGAATATCAGCCAATACAATTCACGTTGAAACTCACGTGCCAGTGGCGTCCAGTCTGTGCGGGCGGCTTCCAGCCCTTTGATTTGAAGTTCAAGTGTATCCTGACGATTGCGGATCATACCGGCGTAGCGTTTTTTGCTGCCTTTGCTGTCGCCGCGGATGGTTGGCATTAAAAAGCGAATATAGTGCGTCTCAAATTCAATTTCCAGATGGCTGCTTAATTGCATCTCTCCTTGCAAGTACTGCTGCCAATGCGCATTCAGAGTCTGCGCCAATTTCTCGCCGGCTTTTTTTGCCATTGCTTCACTGTGGTTTTCCGGCAGCAAAACAAACAGAGAGTCTGTGTCGCCGTAGATCACACGAAAGCCCTGTTGTTCAATGACCGTCAGGCTCTCGGTTATTATCTGGTGCCCACGTAGGGTAATACTTGAGGCCAGCTTTGGATCATAGAAACGGCAGGCGGGAGTTCCGAGTACACCGTAAAACGAATTCATGATGATCTTGATAGCTTGCGATAATGCGGCATCGTTAACCTGCTTGGCACCATCCCGACGTTGCCACAATTCGTTCACAAGGTCCGGTAAAATCGCATGCTGACGGGAAAACCGGGCATCAAGAAAACCTTCAACCATGGGTTGATCGGGTTCCAGTTCAGCCAGGTGCATACCCAGAGGGTCGATCAGGAAAGTACGAATAATGCTCGGGTATAGTGATTTGAAATCCAATACGAGTACATTTTTGTAAAGGCCGGGCTCGGAGTCCAGAACATATCCACCAGGGCTACCCAATCCAGAACCACGTTCGCTATCAACGTTAGGAGCGACGAACCCTTTTCGATGCAACCTGGGCAAATAGACATTGTCAAAGGTAGCGACCGAGCCACCCATTCTGTCGATATCAAGTCCCGTCATTTCGGCGCGCTGGATAGCAAAATTGAACAAATCTGCGTGTTCAAAAATGTCTTGAACAAGAAAGCAGTCCTGAATGTTGTACTCTGCAAGCTCTTCTTTGTTTTCTCTGAAACGACGATTAATTTCTTTTACTTTTTCTGTGCCGCTTTGTTTTATTATTTTTCCAACGCCCAGCATTTCCTTGGCAACATTGTCCAATGCAAAGCTTTCAAAATTCCAGAAGCCGGTGCGTAGCAGGTCCACACCATCCAATACCGCTCGCCCGGGTATTCGTGCTCGAGACGGCGCCTGTATACCTCTCTGCGTGGTATCTCTGGGCATGATAAACGCGTGCTCATCGGCTCGCCCTAAAGTGAAAGGAATATTCAGTTGTTTGCATTTGTTTTGTAAGAAATACAAATCAAACCCGACTACGTTCCAGCCAATGATCAAATCAGGATCTATGTCACGAAACCACGAAAAAAAAGCCTGTAGCAAAAGTGATTCGCTGCTGAAATAGCGAACGGAATATCGTTCATGCGACGAGTCCTTTCCGGTGCCCAGCATGAACACCAGTGACTCAGAAGAGTGTGCCACGCCAATAGAGTACAGTGTGTCTCCAAAACCATCTGTTTCTATATCCAGTGAGGCGGCCTGTAACTTAGGCTGGTAATCAGCAGCGACAATTTTTGGATTTAAAGTGACGAGATGACGCCCTTTTTGTGTCAAATTTCCCTGCAATCTGAACGAGGCCTTTACGAAACGTTCCATCAGGTAACGGTCAACCAGTTTGATGTCAGACTCAAACAATTCAGGATTGGAGCTTGCGAATTCCTTGTAGTGTCTATGTGAGCGAAAATACAAGCCGTCCATGTCTGTGCCTTGCAAGCTTCGCAGTGTGAGCGCTTCACGTCGTATATTGTGATCGATGGGTAGTGTTTGCTCACGTTGGCAAAAGCAAACGGCCTCTTGCTCGGTCAATCTAACAAGCAGTGGGCCACGATCGGTGCTGGCCCAGTAGTTCAGTTCTATGCCGCTGCGCGTATCGCGCCATTGGCGGCTCAGCAGGAAGCCTGATACGATCGCGTTCTGTTCACCACTTTTCATAGGGCATCAGAATATCATGGCTGCATCAGATTCAGAGCAAATACGACAACTGTTGATTCGCTACGCGCGCGCTTGCGATCGTCGGGACGCTGGCTTGCTGGCGAGCTGTTTGCATGATGATATTGAAATCGTGCTGCCAGACCTGCCACCAATGAGTGGCTCGGCGTTGGCGGAAAATACTATTTCAATGTTGAGTGATATGTTTGAAGCAACCCAACATCGAATTTTCCAGCATGACGCAAGAGTCGAAGGCGATCAGGCGCATTGTGAAACCTATTGCACGGCGGCGCATCTTTTCAAAGAGCGCCGAGACGGCAAAGGCGTTATCGACGAATGGGCTATCAGATACCAGGATCAATTAGTTCGCGGTGATCAGGGTTGGGTTTTTACTCGTCGCGAACTAATGATCGACTGGAAAGAGGAGCGTTTGGTCAATCTAACGTGAAGCAAGCATGTCATCGCTGTCGCTGAAAATCATTTCATCACCCAGTTGCGCTACTTTGCCCAGAGACACACTGGCATTCAGAATGTGTGCGCTAAAAAACTTTGCCAAATTGATCCGGCTGGCAAGATAATCAGCATCGCTAGCATCATCATTGTTCAGTAACTGCTGTTGAGCGCTGCTTGCTCCGCGCGCTAATAACCACGCACCAACAGTTTCGGATAACAAGCGCTGATAAGCAACGCTGCCTGCTGCAACTGCTCTTGGGTTTTCACCGTGCGATTTCAGAAAATGTTCGGCGGTTTCACGGCAGGCGGCAACGGCTTTGTTGAGAACAGTTTTTATGTCTTGTAGCTCGCCAGTCAACGATTCCGAGAAGGATTGAATATCACTGAGCAGACCCTGCCAGTGCTCACCGCTGTCCATTTTCAGTTTTCTATTGGCAAGATCCCAAGCCTGGATTCCGTTTGTACCTTCGTAAATCGGTGTTATGCGAACATCCCGGTACAATTGAGCAACCCCGGTTTCTTCGATGAAACCCATACCGCCGAATACCTGGACAGCTTCCGAACAGCACTCTACGCCAATATCCGAAGAATAGGCTTTAGACAAAGGCGTTAAGAGTTCACTCAAACCGGCCCAGTAGTGACTTTCGCCACTGTCTGTGCAGATGTTTTTCATGTCCATGGCCTTGGCATTCATGTAACAAATCGCCCGCGAGGCAGCAATTTTTGCGCGTATTGTCATCAGCATTCTGCGCACGTCAGCGTGATCAATGATTGTTGTGTCATCACCAGGGCTGCGGCCAATCGGAATGCCCTGCACGCGTTCTTTCGCGTAGGCCAGTGCCATTTGGTAGGCACGCTCGGCTGCACCTGTGCCATGCAAGCCAACGTGTAAGCGCGCGAAGTTCATCATTGTGAACATGCAGGCCAAGCCTTTGTTTTCCTCGCCAATCAACCAGCCTACGGCGCCATCATTATCGCCATAGCTCATCTGGCAGGCAGGTGAGCCGCGCAAGCCAAGCTTGTGCTCAATGCCAGTGCAGCGCACATCGTTCTGCTCGCCGAGACTGCCATCTTCGTTGGGCAGAAACTTAGGCACAAGAAACAAGGAAATGCCGCGAGACCCGGAGGGCGCGCCTTCCAGTCTGGCTAACACCAGGTGAACAATGTTTTCCGCGAAATCGAGCTCACCGCAGGTAATGTAGATTTTGTTACCAGTGATGCGATAGGTACCGTCGCCGGCGTCAGTCGCTTTGCTTCTCAATGCCCCAACGTCTGAACCGGCATGTGGTTCGGTGAGGTTCATAGTACCTGTCCATTCACCACTGGCCATTTTAGGAATATACAGGCGCTTCATGGACTCCGTGCCATGCGCATGGATTGCCTCTACCGCACCTAATGTAAGCCCGGGCGCTTGTACAAACGAGAGCCCGCCAGAACACATCATTTCATGAAATGGGCAGTAACCCAGTTGGCCAAGACCTTGACCACCATATTCTTCAGGCATGGCCAAGCCAGCCCAACCACCGGCAGCATAGGGTTGCCAGGCTGCGCGTAACTGCTCAGGGTAGGTGACGTTGCCATCGCTAAACCTTGCACCTTGCTGATCTGCGTTTTGATTGGCTGGCGCTACAACGTTTGCTATTAACTTGCCGCCTTCCTCGTAAATACTTTCCAGGGTTTCTGGTGATAACTCTTCGCGCCCGCTTAACTCGGCGAGGTCACTAATGCCAATGCATTCGTTTAACGTAAACAACATGTCTTTTACAGGTGCTGTGTAGTGGGTCATTGACATTCTCTTGGCATGAAAAACAAGCAAGGTTAGCACAGCGAACCGGTCTCTGTAAGATACACTGGGCGCTGGATTTGCTCGGATGGTGAACAGACATGGCTGGAAGATTACAAGATAAAGTGGCTCTGATAACAGGTGGTGGAACTGGCATTGGTGCCGCCACTGCTATTCGATTCGCAGAAGAAGGCGCATTGAGCGTTATTTGCGGAAGGCGAACAGAACCGTTACAACAAGTCTGTGCGCAAATCGAGTCGACCGGTGGCAAGGCCAGGTATTACGTAGCTGATGCGGGCGATGAGACGGCTTTTGCCAAATTGGTTAACAGCGTGGTTAGCGATTGCGGTAGCTTGGATGTATTGGTCAATAACGCCGCCTCAATTGCAGGAGGTAGTCTGGTGCCTGATACACCCACGGAGGAATGGCGGGGCACGTTCAGGGTTAGCCTGGACGCTGTTTTCTTTGGTACGCGAAATGCGATGGCTGTTATGCAATCGCAGGGTGGTGGAGCGATTGTTAATTTATCATCTGTGTGCGGTATTTTGGGCACACCTTACACGGCCGCCTACGCGGCCGCGAAGTCAGGAGTGATTGGGTTCTCAAGAGCGGCCGCGATTGAAGGAGCGGCAAATGGCATACGTGTTAACGTCGTTGTGCCTGGTGTGGTGTTAACCCCTGCGACACAAGCTGCAATCCCGGACGAAGCCGGTCTCAAATTTACCGCGTCGACTGTACCGATCAAGCGCATCGCCGATCCCGTCGAGGTGTCTAATGCGATTCTGTTTCTTGCTTCTGATGAAGCGTCATACATAACCGGCACTGAGCTTGTCGTTGACGGTGGCAAAAGTGCCGAATTGAACACGGGTGCCGCCAGCATGGAAGGCGCAGACATGTAATACTGATTTTAGAAACTCAGCCAGAAGCCTGCGCGAGGTTCGTCATGGTCTATATCAAATACCTGTAAGTAAGTGCCGTTCGCGGTCACGTTTAGCTCGACAAAACCTTCCTGGGATAAGGCAAAGCGTGAATTGTCAGTGTGCCATACGCCGCTCAGTTTACTGGTGTTCGCCGCACCGCTAACAATCGTGTATTCCGGACCGTGCGAGTGCGGGCGTCTGAATACTTGCAAGCTGTGATCATGGCCACCGGCGTGAATCACGTTTTCATAAGGTTTCATTGCGGCGTCCAGTGCATTGATGATGCGAATGTAATTTGGATGGTAGGTATCTTCGGCCGTTACCTCAGTAAACAGGTCCAGAGCCCGAATAAAAAACCAATACGCAAAATGCGTCATGTATCCGGCGTGTTGACCCATGGTCTCTAGCGGATGGTGCTGGTTTACGACGATCAGATTATCGGGGTAAGTTTCACGAATACTGTCGAAGGACTCTGTCAGCGTTAGCATTGCAGCCTTTAGCTCGTTCTCATCACTTTTCAGCAGTGCGGATGAATCGACAAAGACCAAACTAACCCCAGGCAGGTTAATGGCGTCGGCAGCACCGAGGGTATCGGATGCCAATGGCCTGAATTCTGCGGCCACATCGTGTTCATTTGCGTACTCGGTGATATGAGTGCGCATGCCATCTAGCTCGCCAGCGTACCAATCATGATTGCCTGGCACAAAGTAAAACCGTGCGCCGCTGACCTTGGCTACTTTGAGTTGGGCATCCAAATGTTCGATGCTCTCTAATTGGCTTTCATCCCATTCTTTTTGACCGGTTTCTTTGTTTGGGTAACCCATGTAATAAATGTTGTCGCCCAAGGCGACGGCGGCTGTTTTCTCAGGCGAGATCAGGGCGCGTTCGCTCATTTTTTGTAAGCTTGCTTGCCAAGGATCGATAGTTGATGAACCCGCATCGCCAAACAGCAGCACGCGCTGCAAAATGTCGCCTTCAACGGGCGGTGGTGCTTCACGTTCCGCAACCAGATTCAGGTAGGGGGTGTCGTGATTGTCAGCAAATTGTGGATTGATAAGCACCAGTACAACGATCAGTAAGATCAGCAGTAACAGGCCAAGCAGGAAATATTTTAGGGCTCGAGGCATTGTGTTTCTCTAGTTGTGCCCAACCATTTTAAGGCAGTTGCGAGGCATTGGTAGTCTCAGAATATGAGCAATGCGTAAATATGCGCTACGCGGGCGGCGTCTCCGGTACACTAGCCACTGATTTAACAGTTGGATTTAACTATGAGCAGACTCGCCGGAAAAACAGCCATCGTAACAGGTGGATCCCGTGGTATGGGTGAAGCGACTGTGCGCGCCTTCGTAAAGAATGGTGCAAAGGTTGTTATTGCAGACATTCTTGAAGCGGAAGGGCAGGCTTTGGCCGATGAATTAGGTGATGTTGCGGTATTCGCCAGACTGGATGTGCGTGACTCAGACAATTGGGCCTCGGTGGTGGAGGCTGCCAACGCACTTGGTAAATTGCAGGTGTTGGTGAACAACGCAGCCATTATGGAAGCTGACAACATAATGGACATGACCGAAGAAAAGTTCATGCGAATAGTCAGCATAAATCAGCTCGGTCCATTCCTTGGTATGCAAGCCGTGTTTCCAAGCATGAAGGCCAATGGCGGTGGTTCAATCATAAACGTCTCGTCGATTGATGGCCTGCAAGCAAAAAATGGCCTGGTTGCCTATGCAGGCTCAAAGTGGGCGGTGCGCGGTATGACCAAGGTTGCTGCAATTGAGATGGGTAAGTACAACGTTCGAGTTAATTCAGTGCACCCAGGTGGCATCTATACGGACATGCACGGCAAGGATTTCATGACAGTCGAACAGGCCAATGAAACGTACAAAGACATGCCACTGCCAAGAGTAGGCATGCCTGAAGAAGTGGCCAACGTTACTTTGTTTTTAGCGACCGATGAAGCAAGCTTTAGTACTGGCGCTGAATTTAAGGCAGAGGGGGGATGGAGTGCCGGGCTTCGCCAAGCCGGTTTGCCGGAACTGTAAAGCGACCAATGGCGACTCAAGCACTCACTGAAGAGGAATTGCGGCTGGCCTTGCAGACGCTGAATGAAGGATCGATCAAGCCTTGGGTAGTGAACTCAGCAGGGAAGCTCAGCAAAACGCTGAAGTTTCCCGATTTTATTCAGGCATGGGGTTTTATGAATACCGTAGCACTCTACGCCGAAAAAAAGGATCACCATCCTGAGTGGTTTAATGTCTATAACCGGGTAGACATAGAATTAACCACCCATGATGCGGGTGGAATTTCAGCGAAAGATATTGATCTGGCCGGTTTTATTGACCGCTTGAATTCGTAGCCAAATATGTCGTTGCCCCTAATTCCAAATTAGGGATTCAGGGGCGTTTCAGACTTTATTTGAATGACTTAATGATGGTTTGTATTTCCTCATCATTGTCGGCAATGATATCCAGACAGTTTGGTTTAGCGCATGCGCGTAATTCTTCAGGAATTTTCTGCATTGCAGCCAAGGTATCGATATCGGGCAGGGTGGGGTTGTCTGATGTTAACTGCACAGTGTGATACAACGCCAAGTTGGCGATATCCAGCAAGTCCAGCTCTTCATTCCAGGTTCTGTCCCACTGCCCACAGTCGAAAACCAGGTCAGTAATAGTACTGTCGATGCCCCATTTCATTAGCGCGGCAACGCCAACGCGTTTGCTGTATTTGCGACACATTTGGAAATATATGTCGCTATCGGGTTGATCTGAGGCTTCCAGCATTGTTGAAAGCACTGAAAGTGAGCCTACTTCCGTCAGTAGCATTGCCAGCTGAACCTGGTCAACCGGGCGATATTTGAATTGTTGAGCGAGGAAACTCGCAACAGCGGTTTTGACGACCAGGCGTTCCCAAGTGTAGTTAAACAGCGACTTGGCTACAGCCGTATTCAGTTCCACCATGTTTCGAGTGCTGTGAAGCATCACCAGACTGCTGGTAGCCTCAAAACCTAATAGACCAACCACCTCAGACAAAGTTTGCGGAGGCACAGCTCTGCGGTAAACGGGGCTAGAAGCAGCTTGCACTAGATAGGTTGTGAGGCCAGGGTCTTTGGCAATGATTGCGGTTAAGGATTCACACGTTGTATTGTCGTGAGCGACTGCAGAGCGAACTTTTAGCGCAATGTCAGGAAGGCTTGGCAGTCGAAGTTCGTCATTAAGTACGCGCTCGATGACCTCTTCGAAAAGTGCTTGTAGGCTTGAGTCGGGCAGTGCGGCAGTCATGTCAGTTCCTTTTGACGTAGTTAAAATCCGTTTTAGACCTTCCTGATCTTGTTTAAGCCTAGCTTATGGCGCGGTAGCTTGCATATTTCGCGTGACCGTCTGGCGGTTTTAAATTAGGTCAGGATGTAACCTGACCTAACGAAGTGTGGACGTTGGGGATGTGTGGTTGAGTGCTTTTTGACCAATTATTGTTAGCTTTGGGAATATGGCCTTAGCTTGCTGCCGCGTGCTTGCCAGCCAAGTAGCCAAACACCATAGCAGGGCCCAACGTAGAACCCGGGCCCGGGTAGGCAGGTAAAAGTGCTGTGGTCGTATTACCGCAGGCATAGAGGCCGTCAATGGTGCTGCCATCTTCCCGTTCCACCTGGCCGTTAGTGTTAATGACAACGCCGCCAGCCGTACCCATTTCACCGGTATACAAGCTCACACAGTAAAATGGTGCTTTGTTTATGGGGCCAAGACATGGGTTTGGTTTGCATTCGGGGTCTGCATAGTAACGATCGTAATTTGAGTCACCGCGCTGGAAGTCCAGATCTTTACCCGTTTTGGCGTATTCATTGAATTTCTTCTGGGTGTTCACCAAGCCTTGCGGGTCTATGCCCACTTTCTCGGCAAGTTCCTCAAGACTGTCTGCTTTCGTCAGAAAGCTGGGTGTCCACCATGACTTCGGAACCGCCCAATCGGGCATCATGCTAGATTGTAACAGTGCGGAGGCAACTGGGCGTTTTGCGCGAAAGTCGGCGTCAAAAATCATATACGCGGGCACACATGGATTGCCGTTTTCCGTTTCTCTGAGCATGTCATCAACAAAAGTGACGTAGTTCTGCGACTCATTGCTGAAACGTTGTCCATTCGCATTCACGGTCATGCAGCCGGGCAATCCCTTCTCAACTTGACTCATATGAGCCTTCGTTTTGCCAGGTATAACGGCTGTTGTAAACCACCAAGCCCAGTCCATTTGATGGGTGGCCGCACCTTTGTCGATCGCGGCGCGAATGGCGTCACCCGTGTTGTAAATATTGGCGGCGCTCCACTCGGTGTTGGTGGGGTTTGGTAAATACTGTTCGCGCATTTGTTGATTTCGCTCAAATCCGCCCGCCGCGAGAATAACGCCTTTATTGGCTTTTACCCGCAGTATTTTGCCGTCGCGTTTTACAGTGCAACCAATGATTTTGCCCTGGTCATCAATTAACTCCTGCATCGGTGATTCCAGCCACAGTGGAATATTTCTGTCTTTGCAAGCAAGGAACAAGCGGGCAACGCCAGCAGGGCCCATGGTCAGTCTACCGTCGCGACGTGTTTTCAGCCGCAACGGAAAGTCGAACAAGTATTTAAGCACCAAAGAGGCGCTCATCTTCATCCAGCCGGGTAATGCCGCGAGCACAATTTGACCTTCGACCTGGGTAAAGCTTACGCCGCCCGGCATTTGTGTCTGCGGGTGCGCGTTGCCCAGATACTGAAAGTCATCTCCCAGCTCTTCGGCGCGAAGTATTTCGGGTTCCATAGACCGGTGTCCGGTTTTGCCACCCGGCGCCTCCGGAAAATAATCTGGATAGTGTTCCAGTGTGACGTATCGAACCCAATTGGTTTTTTCGTGCAGGTAGTCAATAACCTCAGGGCCTTGCTCGACATAGGTATCCAGCAGCTCGGGCCGTATTTTGCCCTCTGGGCTTACATGTTCCAGATACGCTCTGGCTTCTTCCAGCGAATCATCCGCGCCCACTGCTTTTGCATAGCGGTTGGCTGGAACCCACACGCCACCGCCTGAGCTTGCACTAGTGCCGCCAAATACCGGGGCTTTCTCTACAATCAATACTTTGGCGCCGCCGTCGTGGGCAGCAATCGCTGAGGTCAGCGCACCATTGCCACTACCGACAACTACTACGTCTACTTCGTGGTCCCATTGGGTTTGCTCGGTCATCGAAATCCTGTGAGAGTGATTGTGAGAGCGCATACGTTACTGTAGGGTTAGCGCCTGCGCAACTCTTGCCGTCGGCGGCATAAGTCGCGCTACTTTTTCGTAATGTCTTCGGTCGCAGCGGCGTTTGTTAAATACTGTGAATCGACCAGTGAAGTAGGGGAGCTAGATGAAATTATCACTTGTAAGATTGGCTTATAGCGTGACGCTAACAGCCGTTATTTTTGGACTTTCGGCCTGTGGAGACGGTGATACCACCTCAACGGCAGGTCAGACTACAGCTGCCCCTGTCGTTGAGACGGCAAGCGAAGTTGCTGAACAGGGCGCATCGATTGAGGCGTCTATGCAAGGCGAAACCAAGACGCAGGGCGAAGCCAACGCACAAGGCGAAACCAAGGCCGGCGCAGTCGATAAAGATATCCTCGCCATTTACCAGAGAAGCTGCATTTCTTGCCATTTGAGTGGTGCCGTGGGTGCGCCCAGAACACATGACGAGTCCGCCTGGATGCCTAAGCTTGCCAAGGGTATGCCCGCGCTGATCGCCAGCATTAACAATGGCCTCAATGGGATGCCGCCAAAGGGTATGTGCTATGACTGCACTGATGCCCAGTATGAAGCCTTGATTGACTTCATGGCCGGTCCCAAACCTAAGTAATTTGCTGCTATGAAAGAGTCACTGGAAGCCCGTATCGATCGCCTTGAATCCATAGACGAGATTCGACAGTTAGTGGCCAAGTACGCCTTGTCCTTGGATATGCGCGACCTTGATGCTCATGTGAATTTGTTTGCCGAAGATATTCGAGTGAGTCGGGAGCTGACTGGTCGGGCTAGTTTGAAACGATGGCTGGACGACACCCTGCGATTGCAGTTCACTGGAACCTCGCATCATGTTGGCAACCACGTTATAGAGTTCACTGATCCAGACAATGCCATCGGGGTGTTGTATTCCAAGAACGAGCATGAAACTCCAACCGAATCAGGGTCTGCTGAGTGGGTGATCATGCAGATGTTGTACTGGGATAATTATCAGCGCATTGATGGAAGGTGGTATTTCAGACGACGTTTACCTTGTTACTGGTACGCGACTGATCTGAATAAGCCACCCACCGGCGAACAAAAAATGCGCTGGCCTGACCGTGCTAGCTATGACGGCGCTTACCACGAGCTTTTTCCTTCATGGAAGGAGTTTTGGGCAAACGTGCCGGGGGATCAGGAGCCAGAGGTTGCAACACCAGCGCCGTTGGAACAGTTTTTGACCACTATGCGCAAGGGCGCGCCAGATCCGCGGATAAAAGTTCGTTAGTCTTCAACGTACTGCAGTGGAACCCTGCCGGGCATTCTCGTGAGTAGCTCATAGCCAATGGTGCCGGCTTGTTCGGCAACCTTATTAACGTCCAGAGTGTCACCCCACAACTCAACCGGCGAGCCTAACTGAGCATCCGAGTGATCTGTAACATCTACCGTGATCATGTCCATGGAAACACGACCACATAAGGGCATAAGTTGGCCATTGAGCAAAACAGGTGTGCCGGAGGGCGCGTTTCGTGGATAGCCATCGCCATAACCGACTGCAACGGTGGCAATACGGCTGGGGCGGCTTGCACACCAGCTACCGGCGTATCCGACGCATTCACCCTGCGCGATATTTCTTATCGCAATAACTTCCGAGTGCAAGGACATCACAGCGCGCAGCTGGCTTGCACTAGCTTGTGCGTACTCCAGTGGCGAACTGCCGTATAACATGATGCCTGGGCGTATCCAGTCGCCATGTGCGGAACCGTGGGCCAGTACCCCGGCTGAGTTCGATAAACTAAGCGGCGCTTTTTTATCTTCGTTAAAAGATGTCAGTTGATGAATCTGCCGATTAGTAGAGTCGGTGTTTTCACTGTCTGCAGACGCAAAATGAGAGGCTACCACTACTGGCTGTTGAACATGCTTGCAGTTACTCAACATTTGATAGGCGTTGCTGGCCGCCGCAGGGTCAAGACCAAGGCGATGCATACCGGTATCTACCTTAAGCCAGGCCGTGAGAGGTTTTTTTGCAGAGTAAGCAAGTAGCTGCTGAATTTGTTGGTCGCTGTGTAACATCAGCCAAAAATTCTGCTGCTCACTTAGCGCGAGTTCGTCAACGCTGAAGTGCCCCTCCAAAAGCAGAATGGCTTGCGACACTCCGGCGGCTCTGAGCTCCAGCGCTTCATCAATACAGGCCACGGCAAAAATATCAGCCTGCTCTGACAAGGCTTGCGCGCAGCGCACAGCGCCATGCCCATAAGCGTTAGCCTTTACAACGGCGGCCAGTTTGCTGCTCGGTGCTAAACGTTGCGCTAGCGCTGCGTTGGCTCGCAATGCCGGTAAAGAAATACGCGCGTGTGTCGGACGCATAATCAGCGCTCAGTAGTCGTACTTGCGCTGGCTAAACAAGGTTTGCGCTCTAAGCCAAACATCGCCAGGACGACCATCACCAATGACATGCCCATCCACCTCTACCACAGGGATCACCTCTTTGGTAGAGCTGCTGAACCAAATTTCATCAGCGGCTCTGGCTTCATCCAAAGAAACAATTCGTTCTTCGACCTCAATACTGCCGTCATTGCGCAGTATGTCGAGTAGCATGTGTCGAGTTATGCCGGGCAACTTTTGATAATCAAGCGACGGGGTGATCACTTTGCCATTTTTCACAATGTATACGTTGCAAGCTGCACCTTCTGTTACTTCGCCAGATGCATTATACAATAACACTTCATCTTTGCCGCTGGCGTTACCTTGTTGGTAGTGCATGACATTACCGAGCAGGGCAACCGATTTAATATTACAACGTTGCCAGCGTTTATCTTCCTCAGTCACCACTTTCAGTGTTTTCGCAGTATCGCGATCAGCCTGAGGCTCTGGCGGAATTTCAAAGGTAAAGCCAAACACCGTTGGCGTTATACCAACCGGGTAGGCATGGTTACGCTTATTGTCCGCGCCTCGACTGACCTGCAGATAAACGCCAAGATTTTCGTTGCCATTCTTCTCGGTCAGCTGTTCGCAGATTTGCCGCCATTCTTGTTCGCTGGTTGACAGCTCAATTTCAACAGCGCTTAAGCCATCTTTCATTCGCTTAATATGCGGGCTAAAGCCAACCAATCTACCGTGATAACTGGGCACTACTTCATAGATGCCGTCGCCAAACAAAAAGCCGCGATCCATCGGCGATATTCGCGCCTCACTTAGAGGCAAAAATTCGCCATTAAGGTACGCGATAGAGTCGTTAGTATCACTCATTTACACAGCCTTCTTAGTTCATCAATCAGCTTCAGCCCTTCGCTTGCTGCCAAACCATCTTCAGATAGAGTCGCTTCTCTGGTCACGCCGTCAACACCACCAGGACTCGACAGAAACTGCAGCGATTTAACAGGGTCTACTTCGCCAAGCAAATCTCTTTCAGACCAACGGCCCAGAAACGCAATGATTCCATAAGCGCCCCAGTTTGATACGTCGGCTACCAACAGTTCATCGCAATGGGTGGTGGATGCTTCAATATCGAGTTTTGCAATAGTCTCACGGACATTGCCCATGCCAATCTCGTTACCACCATCACCTATTGCGACGCTAGGGCAATCTGCTCGTTGCACGCATTCATCAAAGCAGGCGCAGCTTGCACTGATGTCTTCGTGGCGCATGTTGTAATACTTACCGCTGGCAGACAAGCCGGGCCGCTCGATCGAAATGATAACCGTCGGGTCAATAGTATCGAGAATATCCTGTGCCTCTTTGGCACGATGATCGGCCATGGCCCCCGGACTCGGTAAAGACAATGCTTGCGTGCGATACTTTGACGCCAGCGCATCAAGCAAGGGCGGTGCACATGCCAATACGGGTTCGCCGCCCAATGTCTCCAGCGCTTCGTACAAGGCTATCGCACCCACTGGACCGTCTGTTTCAAAACTGCCCGCTACCGGAAAGCCGGTTCCAATAAGCGCTCGCTCATAGTTTTGGTAGATTAGTGAAGCGCCTCTCAAGTAATAGCCAGCGGCCAGCGCCATTTGTACTGACTGCATACCACGCAGGTTACGAGCGACCAAAAGGTCCTCAATCTTTTCGCTGAGTTGAAGATCGTGTTCGCGAATCATCTTGAGGCGTTGATAAGTTGGCGAATTTCGCGCACTGCATTCAGTGCAGCCGGGTTATCACCGTGTACACACAAACTGTCTACTTGCAGTCTAAGTTCTTTGCCGTCGCTGGCAACAACAGTGCCTTTCTCGAATAACTGACGTACTTGCATCATGCTGTCGGCTTCGTTCAAAACGGCTCCTTCTATAGCTCTGTTCTGCAACTGCCCTTCGGGGGTGTAGCGCCGGTCAGCGAAACCTTCCAGCATCAGCTGCAACTCCAGTTCAGAGGCTTCCTGTTGATGGATTTCAAGTTCGCCTGTTGACAGTATCATCAGTTTTAGCGGGCGCGCATAGCTGCTGACCGCTTGCATGACGGCCGCACGAATCCGCGTGTCGCGCATCATATCGTTGTACAACGCGCCATGCGGCTTTACGTAACTGAGTGTTGTGCCATGAGTTGAGCAAATGCCATCCAGAGCGGCGATTTGGTAGTGCAATAAAGCAACAATTTCTTCACTGCTGCAATTCATTGAACGTCGGCCAAAACCCACTAAATCCGGGTAGGCCGGGTGTGCACCGATCTCAACCTTGTGCTCGGATGCAAAGGCAACAGTACGAGCCATTATGAGAGGATCGCCGGCATGAAAACCACAGGCAATATTAGCCTGGTCAATCGAAGGCATAATCTCCTGATCAAGCCCCATCGACCAACTGCCATAGCTTTCGCCAAGGTCGCAATTCAATCTCAGCATATTCAAATTCTTCGTCAAAACCTGCAGGGGTGCATTGTTCTTGTTAAGCGCTATTTTGTCCAGATGTATAAATGATGAACAGTCTTGCCAAACACCAGCATGCTATGCTTTAGAGCTTAATGGTAGGTGAAAACGGTTTGTTTTAGCGGTCTGGATGAGATGGTGTGATTAGAGCGGAAAGACAGCTTATAGCCTGTCATGATTGCGGGCATGTCTACCAAATGCCGGAATGTCCAGAGGGCGTGCAAATTGAATGTGTGCACTGCGGTCATCTCATGCGCACTCGACACCGGAACTGGGAAGCGAAAGTAGCTTCTTTGACCTTAGCGGGCATTGTTCTTTTTGTTCTAGCCAATACGTTTCCGTTTCTGGGTTTGGAACAAGCCGGATTGGTTCAGCAAAGCAATCTTGTCAGCGGTGTTTTTGCCTTGGTTGAGCGCCAGCAGTTTTTACTGGCCGCTTTGGTTTTTATCACCATATTTCTTTTCCCATTACTTGAATTGTTAGGTCTTGCCTACGTTCTATTGTTTAGAATGGTCGATATACGTGCCCCGTTTTTAGGGCAGGTGTTGCATCTGCTGCACTTATCGCGGCCTTGGAGTATGTTGGAAATATTTCTGCTCGGCGTTTTAGTATCAAGCATAAAATTGGCAGGCATGGCGCATATATTGCCAGGTGTTGGCTTGTATGCATTTTTGGCACTGGTTGTGGTTTTGATTGCCTGCCATCTTTATCTTGATCGTGAAACTATCTGGCACTGGCTTGATTCAAATAATTACTACGCAATGGCTGATTATTCCGCCGAGGCTGCACATCCTGAAAACCAACTGCATCGGCACTTGTTTGCCTGCCATTGTTGCGAAGCGCTAATCGATGATGAAGTATTGGCAGGCAATAATGAATGCCCGCGTTGCGACAATCCGGTTTATCCAAGATGGCCCAGGAGTGTACAGAAGACAACAGCTCTGCTGATTGCGGCTACCGTTCTTTATATTCCGTCCAATACCTTGCCGATTATGCAAACGACAAATCTTGGCAGTACCGTTTCAGACACTATTTTTTCAGGCGTAGTGCATCTTGCGGAGGCGGGGGACTTGCCGATTGCCTTGTTAGTGTTTGTTGCGAGTATCGTCATCCCGATCGCTAAGCTTCTTGTAATGGGATATTTGTTATGGAATGTGTCGGTTCGCACTACCGCTGACCCAAAACAGATGACACGTTTATTCAAGGTGACGGAGTTTGTCGGGCGATGGTCAATGATCGATGTATTTGTAGTCACCATTCTGGTCGCTCTGGTTCAGTTTGGTTTGTTGGCCAATGTTGAACCCGGTGCCGCGTTACTGTCGTTCGCAGGCGTTGTTGTATTGACCATGCTAGCGGCTGAAACTTTTGACTCCCGACTAATTTGGGATGCTCACTACTCAAATCAGGATTCCGTCAGGAATTCACCACCTACTGCGGTTGCAGCAAGCGTATGAACGATAACCATCCTCACTTAACCCGTGTAAGCAATGTATCGCCTATCTGGATTGTGCCTGTGCTGGCGCTATTGATTGCAGGCTGGCTGGCGTTAAGAGCGTGGCAGGAGCGTGGCCCTGAAATTCAGATTGTGTTCGATGATGCCGCTGGAATTACCGTTGGAAAAACGCAGGTTAAGTTTCGTGATGTTCTTGTAGGTGAAGTCATTGACACTCGGCTCAGTTCCAATTTCCAAAAGGTCTCGGTGTTTGTAGAAATGGACCCGCAGGTAACTCCGTTACTGTCGGAGAACACCCGCTTTTGGGTTGTGGCGCCGCGCATTAGTTTAGGCGGTGTTAGTGGGCTAGATACATTGCTGTCAGGGGTTTACATAGAAATGGACCCCGGCGAACCGGGTGTGAGAAAGCGCAAGTTCGAAGGTTTAACCGAGCCGCCATCACTGCGCTCTTACCAGCAAGGCACTCAATATACTTTGCTCTCTGAACAGCTAGGTTCATTAGATATTGGTTCGCCTGTTTATCACCGCCAGGTTCCGGTGGGCGAAGTGACTCGTTTCCGCTTATTGCCTGATGCAGGGCGAGTAGAGATCCGTATTTTTATCGAGTCACCTTACGACGAATTGATCCGAACCAATACGAATTTCTGGAACGTTAGTGGTTTCG
Source organism: Pseudomonadales bacterium (assembly GCA_045105115.1). Classification (GTDB taxonomy): domain Bacteria; phylum Pseudomonadota; class Gammaproteobacteria; order Pseudomonadales; family JAUIET01; genus JAUIET01. The sequence continues at coordinate 89,601 of JBGCDE010000003.1, forward strand.
GCGTAGAGCTTGGTGCCGATGGCATAGTTGCTAACGTAGAATCATTTGCCTCCTTACTGTCCGGAGGGTTGGCGTTTAATACGCCGCTTGACATAGATGGCGACCAGGCGTTGGCAGAAGCGGGTTCACAGTTTCATTTGTTTGATGATAGCGAGGCAGTCGTTGAAGGGGCTCTGACATACTCTTACCCTTATCTGATGAGATTCAGTTCTTCGGTAAGAGGCCTGGCGTTGGGTGCACCGGTTGAGTTTCGCGGTATTCAGGTTGGTAAAGTTGAGCACGTAGGACTCGATGCCGGTATTTCCAGCGACCGGGAAATTGATGTTGTGATCTCAATTCAGCCAGAGCGTATTAACCCGGATGAGGCACCGACGCTGTCAGAACTGAATGACTTGTTTTCAACGTTGGTTTCTGAAGGTATGCGAGCGCAGCTTAAAACGCGTAGCTACATAACCGGGGCGCTGTATGTGGATTTGGTGCCCAAGCAGGCGCGTTCTGGCGCGTTGAAATTAGAAAGTCTGTCGCAACATGGCGATTACCTGGTGTTGCCGACAGCCGATAGCGAATACTCGAGAATTGCCAGGCGTTTGGGCGACATTGCTCAAAACATTGCAGATTTGCCATTCGATGCGATTGGCAAGAATCTGAATAACAGTTTACGCGGTGTTGCCACATTGATGAGTGATCTTAATAAAGCCAAAGTCGTTGAGGATGTTGACCAGCTACTGTCGGGTTTGAATGGCTCCGCAGAATCGCTGGAGCTGGCCATTGATGGTATGCGTGGCACAATACAATCTATCGACAGCGCAGTGGCACCGGATTCGGCGCTACAACATCGTTTGACGGAAATGCTTGAAGACGTCAGTGACGCGGCTCAATCGCTTGAAACACTGACTGATGAGCTGGCGCGTTATCCCGATGCATTGCTGCGCGGCAAGTCAGGTGGCCAAAAGAATCGTGGCGAATGACAATAAGAACCATCCATGCGCCGAGAAAAGGGCAAAACTATGAAGTGTAAAATTCGTTCTTGCCTCACGCTGTGTTGTGGTGCGCTGATACTGGTTGCTTGTGCGTCGCAATCGCCTACGAATTACTACAGCCTGCAAGTACAAAGTGATCCTGCCGTTGAGGTCACTTTGGCCGAGTCAGTGACGCTTGGAGTAGGCCCGGTCACGTTGC
>JBGCDE010000004.1:0-46077 GCA_045105115.1 Pseudomonadales bacterium
CCCTGGACATCCAGAATCCACATGCGATTACTGAATTGGCTGCAAAATTCGAGACGCTGGACGTGCTAGTCAATTGCATTGGCTCGGTACTTTGGAAAAAAGCGGAATTCGAGCGTGAAGGCTTCGAAAAAATACTTAGCATTAATCTTACCGGCGCCATGCACTTGTGCACCGAGTTCTACCCTCTGCTGGAAGCCAGTAACGGTAACATTGTGAGCCTGGACTCAATAGTCTCTATCCGCCCTGCTCTGAATAACCCCGCCTACTCGGCCAGCAAAGCAGGCTTGGTGCAACTGACTAAATCACTGGCGCAAAAATGGGGCCGCAGAGGCATTCGAGTAAACAGCGTAGCACCGGGTATGGTACCGACCAAACTCACAGTAAACCAATCCAGCCCGGAACAAGAGCAAGCGTTCCAGAAAGCCAATCCCATTCCGCGTTTTGGTACGCCACAAGACATCGCGGGCGGCGTGCTTTTTCTGGCCTCACCGATGGCGGCCTATGTGACAGGGCAGCAGTTGGTCATAGATGGTGGCACAAGTTTATAAACAGCTTTCCAAGTCGCGAGCTGCAACCGCATAGATCAGGAGGACACCTTAAAATGAATTTCGATATTCCGGCAGACATCACGGATTTTTTGCGAGAAGTTGACGCTTTCATTGAAACAAAAATCAAACCGCTCGAGCAAGCCGACGACAACATCCGTTTTTTCGATCACAGACGCGAAGACGCCCGCACCGATTGGCACAGGGAAGGCTTGCCCAATGAAGAATGGGAAGCTTTGCTGGCGAAAGCCAAGCAGCTGGCTATTGAAGCTGGCATTTTCAGTTACCCGTTCCCGGCTGAGCATGGTGGTCGCGACGGCGGTAATCTGGGCATGGCCATCATTCGCGAGCACCTGGCGGCTAAAGGTCTTGGGCTGCACAATGACCTGCAAAACGAGCACTCTGTTGTTGGCAACAACATCGGCCTGCTATTGATGCTTGAGTACGGCACCGAGCAACAGAAATCCGAATGGGTGGATGGCTTGAAAAACGCGACAGCCAGCTTTGCCTTTGGAATTACCGAGCCCGCTCATGGCTCTGACGCCACATGGATGGAGACCGGAGCAGTAAAAGAGGGCGACCATTGGATTATCAACGGCGAAAAAACCTGGAACACCGGCGTTCACATCGCCAAATGCGACATGGTGATGGCACGCACCGCAGGTGAACCCGGAGACGGGAAAGGCATCACCGCTTTCATGGTGCCGATGGACGCACCTGGCGTTAAGGTTGAAGAGTACTTATGGACCTTCAACATGCCCACCGATCACGCCCACGTGAGCTTTACCAATGTGCGAGTACCAGATTCATCCATCTTTGGTGGCGAAGGGCGCGGACTGCAAATTGTGCAGCACTTCTTCAATGAGAACCGCATTCGTCAGGCGGCTTCCAGCCTGGGCGCTGCGCAATACTGTGTTAGCGAAGCTGTCAATTTCGCTAAAGAAAGAAAGCCGTTTGGCAAGGCGTTGGCGAGCAATCAAGGAATTCAGTTCCCCCTGGTTGATTTGCAAGCTCGTTGCGAAATGCTACGTGCATTGATACACAAAACCGCCTGGCTAATGGACAAAGACGGCGCTTTCACCGTTTCCGACAAAGTCTCGATCTGCAACTACCAGGCCAACCGGCTGTGCTGTGAGGCGGCTGATACGGCCATGCAAGTTCACGGCGGCATGGGTTACTCGCGTTACAAGCCCTTTGAACACATCTATCGTCATCATCGCCGCTACCGTATTACAGAAGGTGCCGACGAGATTCAAATGCGCAGGGTGGCAGGTTACATGTTTGGGTTTATGAATCAGCAGAAACCGAAAGGGGTAAGCTGATTGATAGCGGCTCACTTCTTAACTTGTTTGGCCATTTCCTTGAGACCCACATGGCGAACGTCTTTTCCTTTCACCAGGTAAATCACATGCTCGGCAATATTTCGGGCATGGTCACCCACGCGTTCCAGCGAACGTAGCGCCCACATGATATTCAGAACACGCGAAATGCTGCGCGGGTCTTCCATCATCAGGGTTAATACCACGCGCATGGCTGAGCCGTAGTAACGATCAACTTCTTTGTCTTGCTCAGCGACTTTGAGCGCCAAAGTTTCGTCCATACGCGCAAACGCATCCAGAGCGTCGTGCAACATGCCACGTACGCTGGTACCCATATGTTGTATTTCGGTATAACCACCGGGCGATCGCCCGGCTTCTGCCAGTTCAATGGTCTGCGTGGCAATTTTCCCTGCCTCATCACCTATGCGTTCCAAATCGGTAGAGGCACGCGTGATCGCCAGCACTAACCGCAGATCACTGGCAGCGGGTTGTCGACGTGCCAGTATCCTTGCGCATTCTTCGTCGATGTCTGACTCCATGGCGTTGACCGGCTTGTCGTTTTCACGCACCTGTTCGGCAATGCCGCTGTCGCCATCGATAATACTGATAATGGCATCGGCAACCAGCTTCTCCACTTGGCCGCCCATTTCCAACATGCTCTTTTTAACGTCTTCCAACTCTTCATTGTATTGCTGTGATATGTGCTGTGAATGCCCACTCTTGTCCATTATCTCGCTCCGCTTATTGGGTCGCCGTGCTTAATTGGGCGCCGTGCTCATGTGGCCGCTGTACTTAACCGTATCGGCCGGTTATGTAGTCTTCGGTTTGTTTCTCATTTGGGTTAGTGAATATACGGTCGGTGTTGCCAAATTCAATTAACTCACCGAGATACATAAACGCCGTAAATTCTGATACTCGCGCAGCTTGCTGCATATTATGAGTAACAATAATGATTGTGTACTTTGACTTCAAATCGTTAATCAGTTCTTCAATCTTTAAGGTCGAAATAGGGTCCAGAGCTGACGCCGGTTCATCCAGCAACAGTACTTCTGGCTCGATCGCAATGGTACGCGCTATCACCAAACGCTGTTGCTGGCCTCCAGACAGGCCAAGTGCCGAATCGTGTAAGCGGTCTTTAACTTCGTCCCAAAGGGCGGCATCACGTAATGCTTTCTCTACCACTTCGTCCAGCACACGCTTCTTGCTCACACCCTGGATACGCAAACCATAGGCCACGTTCTCGTAAATCGATTTTGGAAACGGATTTGGTTTCTGAAATACCATTCCAATGCGCTGACGCAGACGGGATGAATCCACTTTACTACCGTAAATATCAGTACCATCAAGCAGAATTTGCCCCTCCACACGGCAGCCATCTACCAGGTCATTCATGCGGTTAAAGCAGCGCAGTAAACTGGACTTACCGCAACCACTGGGCCCGATAAACGCGGTAACACGTTTCTGCATAATGTACATATCGATGTCTTTTAAGGCCTGCTTGTCGTTGTCATAAAACAACTGCAAATTTTTGACTTCCAGGCAGACATTTTCTTTTGTGTCAGTCACTTTGTTTCAATGCTCCAGGGCTTTGTATTTCTCGCGTAGATGATTACGAATGCTCACAGCTGAGAAGTTGAGCAAGGCAATAACTACAACCAATAACAACGCAGTTGCGTACACCAATGGTCGTGCAGCTTCCACATTCGGACTCTGAAATCCAACATCGTAAATATGGAAACCAAGATGCATAAATTTCTGATCAAGATGCAGGAACGGAAAATTGCCATCCAGAGGTAAAGCAGGTGCCAGTTTTACCACACCAACCAACATCAGCGGCGCCACCTCACCAGCGGCACGGGCCACCGCCAAAATAACACCGGTCATCATTGCCGGGCTCGCCATCGGCAACACCACCCGCCACAGGGTTTCCGCTTTAGTAGCACCAAGTGCCAGGCTGCCCTCGCGAACAGAGCGCGGAATGCGGGCCAAACCCTCTTCGGTAGCAACAATAACCACGGGCACCGTCAAAATGGCCAGCGTCAATGACGCCCACAACAAACCGGGTGTACCAAACGTTGGCGCTGGCAAGGCGGCTTCGAAAAACAGATGGTCGATTTGCTCACCAACGCCATAGACGAAAAAACCGAGACCAAACACTCCATAAACTATGGACGGCACACCCGCAAGATTGTTGACCGCGATACGAATGGTGCGGGTGATAACGCCTTGCTTGGCGTATTCGCGCAAATACACAGCCGCCACCACACCAAACGGTGTAACCATGATAGACATCAGCAGCACCATAAGTACGGTACCAAATATTGCCGGGAACACCCCCCCTTCAGTATTAGCCTCACGCGGATCTTCCGAAAGGAATTCCGCCAGCTTGGCAAACCACGCCACTACTTTTTCAAACACAGACATCTGATTAGGCAACAAGGCATGCACAACTATTGCAAAGTTGAGCTCTACCTGCTGCCCGGCCGCCGTCATCACGGTAAACGAGTCACGTTCTATCTGGCGATGCAAATCATTCAAGGTTTCCTGCAAAACCTCGTACTTCACTGCAATTTCAGCCCGCGTCTCTGCGATGCGGGTTAACTCACTTTGCCTAATTTGGCTGTCCAGATTTTTCTTAAGCTCGAGACCACGCTCATCCAGGCGCAATTGCTCCAGGCGATAATTCAAGGCACGGGTATCGTTTTTCTCGATGTCCTGAATTGTTTCATTCAGTTCAAGTGCGCGGTGCAAGCGAGATTGAAACTCTTCCCATACCGGTGCTGAAAAAGTTTGTGACGGCTTTTCCATCACCGTAGTACCTGCTTCTTTCACAGCAAGCAAATAACCGTAGAAGTTGCCCCATTCACGGCGCTCAAGCACCATCAGTCCTTCGGGCTTACGAATATTGCTCATTCGCTCATACAGGTACCAACGGAAATCGGCACCGGTTAGATCACGATTACCGGTTTTCATCAGATCACGGCGGCGTATATCACCAAGACTGGCATCCAGGGTCAGACCGGACGAGTTCAGTTGCTCCAGGCTCACTTGTTCAGTATCGGCCAGCTGCCCGGCAACAATCATCTGCTCGCCATTGCGTGCGTCTACATAGTCAAACTGCACAATGTCCGATGGCCAAAAGTGGCCCAATCCCCGAACGGCCAGAATGAGCAGCAAACCAACCACCGCAATAACACTGACGGCCACAGCGGAAGCTGTTACCCAGATCCATGGCTCGCCACTTCTGAACCAACTGCCGATGGTCTCGTTTTGCGATCGATACAGAGAAGTAGTGTGCGTTTCAGAGTGATCCATAACGCTCCCTCAATCGCTGCCGTACCAGCTCAGCAATGGTATTCACAATAAAAGTAAACATGAACAGCACAAATGCGGCCAAAAACAATATTCGATAGTGAGTGCTATCCACTTCCGCTTCTGGCACCTCTACGGCAATATTAGCGGCCAGCGTGCGCATGCCCTCGAAGATATTCACGTCCATAATCGGTGTGTTGCCAGTGGCCATCAGTACAATCATGGTTTCGCCAACGGCGCGACCCAAACCAATCATCAAAGCTGAAAAAATGCCAGGGCTGGCTGTAGGCATAACAACTCGCAACAGGGTTTGCCAGGGTGTTGCACCCAACGCCAGAGAACCGTTAGACAAATGCTTTGGCACTGAAAATATCGCGTCTTCCGCAATACTAAAAATAGTGGGTATCACTGCAAAGCCCATTGCAACACCCACCACCAGAGCATTACGCTGATCAAACGATACGCCAAGATCATTGGTCAACCACGCACGCGCGTCGCCGTCAAAAAACAACAATTCCATGGGCTGACTGGCCGCAATACAGATGTAGGACAGTATCAATACTACTGGAATTAGTACGGCGGCATGAAAGCCTTCAGGCATGGCTTCGCGAACACGAATTGGCAGCCTGCTCCAGGCATAGGCAACCAAAACAATGGCAGGCGGCAAGAAAACCAACATGGAAAAAATGGCCGGAAGATGTTTTTCCACAAATGGTGCTAACCACAGACCGGCGAGAAAGCCGAGAATCACCGTGGGCAGGGCTTCCATCAACTCAACCAGTGGCTTTATTTTACGACGCAGCGCAGGCGCCATAAAAAAGGCTGTGTAAATAGCACCACAGATCGCCAAAGGTGCGGCTAGCATCATCGAGTAAAAGGCTGCTTTTAAAGTACCAAACGCCAGCGGCGAGAAACTGTACTTGGGCTCAAAGTCGTTGTTTGACGCAGACGACTGCCAGACGTATTCCGGTTCACTGTAGCTTTCGTACCAAACTTCGTCCCACAGAGCACCAAACGACGTTTCTGGATGTTCGTTGTCAATATGCCAAAGGCGAATGTTTCGCTCTGCATCCTCAAGAAGCAGAAGATTGGCCCGCGGCGAAATTGCAGCCTGGCGCACCGGGCCTGCAAACTCAATATCGTCTTCAAAGGCAATACGTGAGGAAGTGGTATGCGCCAATTGCAATAAACCGTTGTGGTTTAATACCGCAATGCCTTTTCTCCGCTGCTCGGTAAGAACCGTTGCGGTTCCTGGTTCGCCCGGGAAAGTGCGCACTTTTTCAAGCCGGCGCTGACCATCGAATGATTGCCAAAACCACTGGGTTAGTACGCCACCGCTGTCGTGAACCAGCAAAGAAATACCACCGAGTAAAAAGCGAATATCATTAACGGTGTGACCCGGGCTTAAACTGTATTGCCCCGCAAGTGAATCAATTGCACCTTGACGCACTTTGCGCAGGTCATAGATTTTCAGGTCGTCTGCTTGGCTAAGTGCAAACAGATAACGCTGATCTTCCGTGATGATTAGCTCGCGTACCTCACTGCCAACACTCTCAACATCAAAAATCTGTTCGCTAAATTCCCATTCTTCACTGAGAAAGTTTTGCTCTTTCTCAATCACCATCACATGCAGAATATTGTTTGAGTCCAGTGCGGCAATTGTGGCTTGCTCTTCGCTGTCTCTTACCGCTAATGATGCAATCGGATTGGTGGAGTCAGTGAGCACTCGTGCGTTTTCACCCAAGGGGAAACTGATGTCTGGCACAATTTCCCTATCATCTCCGCGATACACCGAACGGTAATCATGTTTGAGTACTTTTACGGTGCCGTTTGATAGCCCAAGGGCAAATACACGGCTCTCATTGCTGGCCAGTGCAAAGCTCCGTATTGTCTCTGAGGAACCCAGCAATGGAACGGCTTTTCTCAGTTTTCCTGAGTCAACTTGGCGGAACTCAGCCATGCCCTTATCGTTAACGCGCAGGAACAGCTCTCCTTGTTCTTCAAGCGCAATATGCAAGGCTTGCGTATCACCGCCAAGAGAGTAGCTGGATTTTTCTTCTATTGAGGCTGATTGAAAAAGAGGTGCTATCTCATACACAAGGTATAAAAATATAAGCAGAATCGCGCCGATAACAGCCAGCCCACCGCCCGCAATAGCGTATCGGGCAAAGCGGTCCTTAAACCGGCGCTTGCGCTGGAAAAAGCTGTCTTTTTCCAGCAGCAATGATTCGCTTGCTTGTGTCATCTAAGACCCAATTTTACCAGAGTGCGTTCAGCCACTGCCGCTGGAAGTGGAATGTACCCGTCTTTCAGTACTACTTCCTGCCCTGCTTTGGAAAGCACCAGCTTAATAAATTCCCCTTCGAGCGGCGTGAGCTCTTTACTAGGGTGCTTGTTGACATAGGTGTACAGAAAGCGCGACAAAGGATATTTACCCGCCACTGCCATGGCGGGCGACGCGTCTACAAAATCACCCCCTTCTTTCTTGGCCAATGGCAATGCGCGCACGCTTGACGTTCGGTAACCAATACCCGAATAACCTATTCCGTTAATGGATGTGGACACCGACTGCACCACGGACGCAGAGCCCGGTTGCTCATTCACAGTGTCTCTGAAGTCGCCCTTGCAAAGTGCCACTTTTTTAAAGTAACCATAGGTGCCAGACACAGAGTTTCGACCAAACAACTGTATGTCGCGTGCCTGCCACGCGCCAGTAAGGCCGGTGCCGCCCCAATTAGAGATATCTTTGCTGCCACCACAGGTTCTGTTTGACGAAAAAATAGCGTCTACCTGAGGTAACGATAGGCCTTTCAATGGGTTGTCTTTGTGTACGTAGACCGCTAATGCGTCGATCGCCACTGGAACCGCAGTCGGTTTATAACCGTGTTTGTTTTCAAAGGCTTCCAATTCATTGTCTTTCATTTTTCGGCTCATTGGCCCGAGGTTAGACGTACCTTCACTCAGCGCTGGCGGCGCCGTAGACGACCCTGCCGCTTGAATTTGAATATTGACGCTTGGGTACTCACGCTTGAACGCTTCAGCCCACAGTGTCATCAAGTTGGCCAGTGTGTCAGAGCCAACGCTGGACAGGTTGCCAGCTATGCCACTTACTCGCTGATAGTCTGGCAAGTTTTCATCCAGCCCTTCAGCGTGCGACAGTGTACTGCCGAGCATTAACAAAGCGCTGCCTGTAGCAATCAATCGCTTAATCATTCCTAATTCCTCATCAATAATGACGCTTGCACGTTAACAAGGAAAAATGACACTAATATGACAGCCAGTAAAAATAGTTTGATCGTTGCGATTAGTTCTGTGCTTTTGGTCGCACTACGCGTTCTTCCGGAAACAGGCAGGTAAACGTGCTGCCCTGGCCGGGCGTGCTTTCAATTTTGAGTGCCGCCTGATGACGCAGCAATACGTGCTTTACAATGGCAAGCCCAAGACCCGTTCCACCGGTGGACCGATGCCGGCCAGGATCTGCCCGATAAAAACGCTCAGTGAGCCTGGGCAGGTGTTGCGCCTCTATGCCAACACCTGTATCCGTTACGATGAGACTGGCACCAGTAGCATCCAGTTTCCAGGTAACCACTATCTTGCCGGTGTCACCACTGTATTTACTGGCGTTATTAATCAGGTTGGAAAACGCACTGTACAATTCGTCTCTGTTGCCCAGCAATTGCGCATCTGTTTTCTGCTTTATCTCCAGCGTTTGTTCTGGCTTCTGCACACTGATGCCGTCAAACATCATGCTTATCATGTTTTTTACATCAAGAACATCATGCTGCGAACGCTCAACCACTGATTCAAGCTTATTCAGTTGCGTGAGATCAGTGAGCAAGGACTCCATGCGCTCGGCCTGACTGCTCATTTGTTGTAGGGCAGCATGCCATTCTGATTCACTGTCCTGCATGGCTTCAAGATAACCACTGATAACCGTTAATGGCGTTCGTAACTCATGCGAAACATTTGCAATAAAATCGGTTCGAATCTGTTCAAGACGTCTGACTTCCGTAACATCCCGAACAAATACCATGCGGTTGCCTATACCAAACCAGGTAATGCTGATTTCCAGCTGGCCCGGTTCTGACATAGGCGCGGCAATAGCCAACGGTTGTTCGTAGTCGCCCGCATCAAAGTAAATAAGAAATTCCGGTGCGCGAATTAAAGTCACCAGTGCGCGCCCCTGATCTTCAGGGAATTGCAAACCAAACAAGCGCTCAGCGGCCTGATTAGACCAGTCAATTTCGCCCGCATCGTTTAGAAGAATGACCGCCTCATCAAGCGAAGCGAAAGAATTTTGCAAATGCACTATTCGCTGTTCAGCAGACTCGGCCTGGCGCATTGAATTGCTGCGCATGCGATGCAGTTTATCGAGCACATCACCGTATTCACCCACGCTATCGGGCGGCTCAGAATCTGTCTTGTATTCCAACCAATGGCTTATGCGTCGCAAGCGAATAATAGAGCTGATGGCGTAACCGGCGGCGCCCAACGCTATTCCAGCAAACGTTGTTTGCCATGACACGCCAAACAACAACCAGGCCATTACAGTGCTTAGCAACAAACAGCTGAGGAACAGAGAAAGTTCGGACTTCTTCAAAATCAGGGTACTGAGAATCGGTAACCGGTACCACGAACTGTCTGCAAATAGGGACTTACATCACTTAGCCCCTCAACATTCAGCGCTTTTCGCAGCCGTCTAATGTGCACGTCAATGGTTCGCTCTTCCAGGTAAGCCGTATTCCCCCAAACGTTGTCCAGAATTTGCGAACGACTGAACACTTTATCTCGATGCGACATAAAAAACTGAAGCAAACGAAACTCGGTAGGGCCAATGTCTATCGCAGAGCCGTCAACAGACACAATGTGGCTCTCAAGATTCATAGAGAGCAGCCCGCATTGCAATTTAGCCGAGTCAGCATCGGGGGCAGCACGACGCAGCAAGGCTTTGATTCTGGCCAATAGCTCTCTGGGCGAGAACGGCTTGGTCATGTAATCATCCGCGCCAGCTTCCAGGCCACCAATCTTGCTGTCTTCCTCAGTGCGTGCAGTCAACATGATCACCGGAATGGCGCTGGTTGCCGAATCTCGTTTTAGACGACGAATTAACTCCAGTCCGCTTGAGCCGGGTAACATCCAATCCAGCAAAATCAGGTCGGGCTGCTGGTCAACTATCTGCACATGAGCACTGTGTACATCACCCGCTTCCAGGGTGTTATAGCCGGCATTACCCAAAGCCATCCGCAGCATATCGCGGATAGGCACTTCGTCTTCAACAATGAGTATGGTCTTGGCGGCCATCTTTTAAGTGTACGGAGTTAAGTACCAGACCTTAGCCAGGTCCTAAAACGCATACTGCAAACGTGCCACAATCGCATTGCCATCGTCTTCACCGTTGATAGGCTGATCTGTCTCAGACGTGACGTAATTAAGTGAAAGCTTGGCGTTGCTGTTGACGTACCAATTAGCACCTAAGGTGAAGACAGTTGCATCACCACCGTTCACAGTAATCGACGGCGTTGCCTCGGTGCCGCTCACGTCCAGCGCATCATAACGGGCAAACAATTCCCACGCTCCGCCCGAACCCGATGGTTTGATCTTATCAAAGACCCCGGCGCCATTTTTGTAACTGCGGTTTTCGCCGGTTAACACCCAACCGAATTGAAGGTAATAGCCATCCGCTTCCAGATCTGGCGCCGCGGCACCGCTCACTTCAGACGTAAAGTATTCGGCCTGGATATGGGCCTGTCCAAACGTTGCAGCAGCTTCCAGGTTAACGCTTAGCTGCTCGTCACCGGCCAGACCACCAGCGTAGCGAACTCGACTACGGTTAGCGGCTCCGTCGTCACCACCGCGAACGCCTAAACGCGCGCCCAGTGAATCAAACTCGCCTTCACGCGCCGTAAACCCTGCACCCAAATGCACCAACAGGTCGTCGGTAACAATGGGTCTCACAACGAACCGACCGGTAAACGCGCCGTCCAGTGAGTTATCGTCAGCATCTATCGATTCTTTATAAACGCCAACAGAGTAACTGATTAACTTATTACCGCCGTGCAGCTTGATACCCAGATTATTGCCAACGTCAAAAGCATCTGATGCCAATGAGCGTTCAATACCGGAAATCCACTTCGAGCTGCCGGTGTCGTCCAAGCCAAAACCTTCTTTTTGCTGCCCCATGGTCAACAAAGCCAGCTTGCCAAAACCGTTGTAACTGGCGTGCAGCTGGTCGACTGAGCCGCCGCCGGTCAAGTTATAAGACATCAGGTAAGACCAATCTTTTGCCTTTCCCTTTATTTCCAATCTAGCCCGTCTGAACCATATATCACTGCCTGTTTCGCCCTCAGCTGTGTTGATTACGCCGTCGTAACTGTTGTAATCAAGCATCATGCGGCCGCCAACCTTAAAGCTATAGTCGCCGTCGGCTGTTTTAACTTCAAAGCCACCCTTGGTCTTCAAGATCAAATCGGCGCCATCAGACGTGACAGTACCGGCAAGCGCTGGCGCAGATACGAACAGTCCCAACAGGCAACTGCTCAAGACCATAAATACACGTTGCATCATGAAATTCCTCTGTGTTGTATTTAAACAGTTAGATATCAGTAGTGTGTCGCGAGCATTCTCGCCGCAAATTATGACACTAAGATGACAATCCGCACTATCGTCATAATTATTTAGTCTGTTGTGATCAGCCAGCACTGATGGGCAGGTGTTGCGCGCTGGAAATCAGCGTCAAGCGTGCGCTTGGTTATGTCTTGCACCTGAAGTTCAGTCAAGGCTTCGCTGTCCAGGCGGAATTTACGCTTGTTAGTCGAGAATACCAACTCACCACCGGGTTCAAGCAGGGCAACACACTGTTCAATCAATTGCACGTGGTCGCGTTGAACATCAAGCACACTTTCCATTCGTTTCGAATTCGAAAATGACGGTGGATCGAGAAGAATCAAATCAAAACGCTCATCACAATCGGCCAGCCACGTCAGGCAGTCCGCTTGAACCAGCGTATGATCATAGACATTCAATTTGTTTAAAATCAGGTTTTTTCGAGCCCATGCAATATAAGGGGCAGACATATCCACACTGATACTTGAGGACGCACCACCAAGAGCGGCATGCACTGTGGCCGCCGCCGTATAGCAAAACAAATTCAGAAACCGTTTTCCACGCGCACGCTCAGCCAAAAGTCTGCGAACCGGTCGATGATCAAGAAACAAGCCGGTGTCATGATAGTCATGCAAATTAACCAATAGCTGAGCACTGCCCTCAAATACCTGGAGCAGCTCGCTACCACGGCCAGTGCGCTGATACTGCGTTTTGCCTTTTTGGCGCACCTTACGCTTTGCGATAACGCGCTCACCGGGAAGCGCCAGTACTTCTGCCACACTCGCCATGGTGGAATCGAATCGTTGTTTAGCAAGGCTTTCCGGTACAGTTTCTGGCGCAACGTATTCACTGACAACCGCGTGGTCAGCGTACACGTCGATTGCCGAGGCATACTCTGGAATGTCGGCGTCGTAAAGACGGTAACAATTGGTGTCTCTGGATTTCAGAGCTTTTTGTAGGCGCTGATGATTCTTGCGAAGCCTGTTCACGAGCTCAGGTGCGGACTTGGCCCGCGCCAGGCGTAGAGGCTCAAGCGTTTTGACTGGCGCTGCGGTTTGATTGGGCGTTGCAATATCAAACAGTCGTAGCTGAGCATCCAATGGTCCGTTTCTGAATCGATACTTTTTATCCGAGCGCAGGCGCAGTTCATCGAGCAGTTCAATATTGCTACTGAATACGGCAGCGCTCCAGCCGGCAAAATACTGCTTTAAGTGGCCACCGAGCGTGGCATAGAGATTCTCAAGCTCTCGTAACTCACCCAAGCGTTCGCCATACGGTGGGTTGCACAGCAACAAACCGCAACCCGGTTCTGCCGCTACGCTTGTCATATCACTCACACTTTGTTGCTGCAAAGTGACGAGCTGTTCTAAACCCAGTTCATTAACGCTTCTGCGTGCCATCTCCAGAATGTTGCGGTCTTGATCAAAACCGTAAAAATGGGCCCGCGTATTCTCCAGCCCCGCGGTGCGGCGCTGTTCGGCGTCTGATAACAAAGTTTGCCATATTGCAGGCTGATGTTGTTTCCAACCGCTAAAACCCCACAGGGTTCTACGCAAGCCCGGTGCGATGTCAAATGCCATTAATGCAGCTTCAATCAGCAAAGTGCCCGAGCCACACATTGGGTCAACCATCACTGGTTTTGCACACTCCGAACGGACTATTTTTGACCAGCGCGATCGCATCACAATAGCCGCCGCCAGGTTCTCCTTCAGTGGCGCTTCCCCGCCACCTTCCCGGTAATGGCGTCGGTGCAAACTCTCGCCGCTTAAATCAATCGACAAGGTCAGCTGACCCTTTGCCAGATGCGCGTTTATTCTTACGTCCGGCATGCGCTTATCAATGTTGGGGCGCTGATTATTGTGAAACTGATCAACAACCGCGTCTTTCACCACCTGCGCACCAAACTGCGTGTTGCGAATAGCGTGCGAGGAGCCTGTGAAATCAACCAGTATCGAACCGCCCACATTGACGTGTGACTTCCAATCGACAGCTGATGCCAATGCATACAACTCGTCGCGGCTATCAATACGCCCCTGATCCAACTCAAGCAACACTCTATTGCCCAGTCTGGACCACAAGCAAAGTTGATACGCTTGTTCCAGTGTTGCCGTAAAGTTAACGCCACCAATACCAAGCCGAACGTCTTCTGCGCCGCAGTCACGAATCTCGTCGGCTAACAGTTCTTCCATATAGCGCGGGCATGTTGCAAAAAATGCCATCACAGCAGTTGTGTCAGGCACTCGGCCACTCCCATCGAAATTTTTTCTGTCGCAAGGTGATCGGCGCGCGTCTCACCGCGATTAATAATATAGAGCGGCTTACCGGCGTCTATTACATATTTGCAGAACCTATAACCTGAAAATACCTGCAAGGAACTACCAACAACTAACAGTCCAGATGTTGAGTCAATGGATTGCTTGACGTGCTCTATTACATCGCGGCTAACGCTACCACCGAAAAATACAACATCAGGTTTTAGCAGCCCGCCACAGGCTTCGCAAACAGGTACTTGAAAATCGGCCACCGCATGCGCGCTCACATCACTGTCACCATCAGGCTTCATCAGCGAAGGCTGCTGAGCAAACACAGGGTTTTGTCGCTCTAGCACACGCTGCACTTCGGCTCTTGGCGTACGCCGGTCACAACTCAGACACACTACCTGATCAAGTCGTCCGTGTAGGTCAACAGTCTGCTGATGCCCCGCTCGCTGATGTAATCGATCAACATTTTGGGTCGCCAGGCAATCGATCAAACCACGCTGTTCCATTTCAGCCAGCGCAAAATGTGAGGCATTAGGCTCGGCGGCAGCCACTGGCGGCCAACCCAGTATGCTTCTGGCCCAATAGCGTTGCCTCGCGAGCGGGTCACTAATAAATTCTTGATGCTGAATCGGTTGGCTTGCCAACCACTGACCGAATTCATCCCGATAGGCTGGTATGCCAGAGTCGGTAGAGATGCCTGCGCCGGTGAGCACTGTCAATACATTTCCATTTGACAAAGCTGCGCCGAGCGCAGACCTTGCGGCATTCAAAGATGGCTTACTGGTCATTACGCAAATCCCGGGTAACGTTTCCGGAATTCGAAAAATCGCCCAAGTACGGCTTGAACTGGCCGTTTTGCAATTCTGTATAGAAACGACGTATGTAGCTCTCCATCACAGGGTAAGCCAACTCATCCCACGGCGCGTTGCGCTCTTCAAACAAGCCTACGTCAAGCACCTCATGGTTCAAAACAAAATCAGTGTGTTCAAGCTCTGCACGAAAAACAATGTATACCTCGTTGGTGTAGCGCAACGTACCCATAGTGTAGAGCTCAACGGTATCGCTTAGCGCTGTGAGGTTTGTTTCCTCGTGTAATTCGCGCAGCGCTCCCTGTTCAAGAGATTCGTCGCACTCAAGAAAGCCTGCGGGTATTACCCAAAAACCACGCTGTGGCTGTTCAGCTCTTTTCACCCACACCAGTTTTTGCTCGTGATAGGCGAGGCAGGACACAATAACGGTTGGATTAACGTAGTCAACATAGCCACAGCCAGCACACACCTGGCGTTCGCGATTATCGCCATCGGGCACCTTGCTTACCATAGGCTCACCGCAATCACTGCAATACTTGGCTACGACACACCTCCATTGAACCCTTTGACTGTAAACTGTTGTGACCGACGGCAATACAAGTGTTTAATGCAGCGTTGCTTTGCTAGTATTGACTGAACGGTTTTTAGCCTAAACAATTAAGTATTAAACGGTGACCTACTATGAGCAAGGGTATTTTGGCAGACCACGCACGCACTCGCTATCAAGGCATAATCGTATTGATGGTGTTGGCTACATTTCTGGCCGCTTGCTCCGGGTCACCTACCAAACGCTCGGCCGGCGAAGTGCTGGATGATACGGCGATTGCGACGAAGGTAAAAGCCTCATTGCTCGCTGATGGCGAAACAGACGGCCTGGATATTGATGTAGACGTTGATCGAGGCAAGGTTCGTTTGAGTGGCTTTGCTGATTCGGAACAGGAAATAGCGCAGGCCAGCAAGATCGCCAGAAGCATAAGTGGCGTTCAATCCGTTGATAACCGGCTTAGCCTTGCAGCCGGCACTAGAAGCGCAGGACGTTACGTAGACGACAAGCTGCTGCTTGCCAGGGTAAAGGGTGCGCTGACCAAAAACGCAGATACCTCAGCATTTGAAATCAATGTGGATGTGAATCGAGGCGTGGTCAGTCTCAGCGGCTTTGTTGATTCCGACCAAGAGCGTCGGGCGGCTGAAAGCGTCACCAGTGGCGTTAACGGGGTTGAAAAGGTGCTGAATAATCTGTCGGTGCGTTGAGTCTATTGTTCAGACACAAGTATTGTGGGTGGCTACAATCTATCTCAAGCAGCCACACACGCTTGATATCAAAAAGCTAATTACGACGTTCAGCTGCGTAGGCTGAGAACCCCATAACGCCAGTCCACGCGCGTGTGGTTTGCAAAGTGGCGTCTGCTCGAAAGCGCGCGTCCAGCCAGTCGTAGAAATTCTCGAAGGTCGAGCGGTATGACGCGTCCAGATTGTCACTGGCCCACGCAAAGTTATTCACCCAGAACCAACCGTAGGCTTCCGCGTCGCGCCATGCGCCATTGGTAGTGTCATAGGCTATGTCGTAGCCGCTTCCACTGTTGCCACGCATGTGATTGGCGATAAAAAAGCGCAGCGCAGTATCAATCGCGCTACGCGTGCGTGTTTCCAATGAGGCGTCGAGATGCCCGCTTTCCAAAGCAATAATCAAACCTTCAACGATCTGGCCGCCCCATACAGGTTGCACACCGGGCAGGCGTCCATTGCGTTCAATATGGCTAACGGTGTCAGCGACTAGACCATTGAGAAGCTGTGTATAAGAAGTGCCAGTCACCATATGTGGATAGGCACTGCTCTCACGACGGTCGTTGTACCTTGTTCCTTCTGGGAATTCTTCTGCGCCATAGTAAAGATTGCGCAGGGACCAGCCAAGAATGCGTTCGTGATCAACTGTCCATTGCCGGCGTGACCATGAAAAGTAGGCCGAATTATCAATCACCATTTGAGCAATCTCCCTGGGCCACTGCTCACCTGTTAGGTGGCTGTATAAAAGCAATGAGCGACTGTGATAATTGAACTCTGGAATGTTCTCCTGACACCAATGGTATCGATCCGAACACTGGCCCTTACGAATACCGGCACCTGAGCGCTTTTGGCCGTAGGGTTCAAATTTGGCGATTTGAATGTCCATACTACTGCGCACCGCCGCTTGAGCGCGATTAAACAAGTACTCGTCGCCGGTTTGCACCCAGGCATTGAGCAACCCAAGACCCAGGTCGTATTGCAGCGCTCCCCAATCTTCGGTGGCGTCGCCGTTAAAGTAGAACGAAGGGCCTATCTGAAAATCACCCCAATTCATCAGACCATAGTTGCCACTCACCTCATCGTTACGGCGGATGACGCTCGACGACATCGCCTGCAGTTGCTGGTAAGAGGCATCGTTAACCAGACGTCCATCCAGTTCTGGCCACCACTGCGGGTACGAAACTTCGGGCGTGGCGCGCAGCCTCGCAACCAATTCTGAATTAGCATTGCTAGTGGTATCAGCATTGATTCCTATATCAAATGAAAACCCTACGCCGCCCACCAGGTTGATAGGGTCCTGAACAGCGTTCAGTGCCAGCGTGTTACCACTACTCGAAGCGTTGATAGGGAATTTCTTCCAAAAGTCCTTAACCACAAGCCCTATCGGGTCGGCAGTGATTAAATCGTCGCTGACACGGCTCGCCTGCACGCTTCGGATGGCGCCATTTTGATCCGCCAATTCCAACTGACCAAATACAACCCGGTCGCCTTCAACACCGGTTGCAATCATTCTTACCCAAGAGTTTTGATTCAGGGTGAAGCGACCCAAGGCATTTGCAGCATTGCCCTGATCGACGGTTCGTCTGTCCAGCCCGCCAGCGTGCTGAATTTCAATGTCCACTTGATTGGCCGCTGGATAAGGGTTAAACAGCGGTTGTTGGCGCAAAGTGAGATCAAACTCACCCGCCGCACGAGGGTGAATGGTTACGAAAGTTTGCCCCGAGTTATCCCTGTCATGTTGTAACTGAATGCTATTGTCGTCAGTTTGCGTTTGACGCCAGTGAACCTCGGAAGCTCTGGCCACTTCCTCAATACGCGAATCAGTGTTGAGATCGCCGCCTGAAAAGGCGTTTTCCTGAGTCAGTGACACTGTAGGCACCGCAGTTGCACTTTGAACAGATATTTGCAGATCTTCTATTTGTCGTTGTTGCCAAAGGTTATCCCAATGCGCTTCGGTTAGATTGTCTTCGTGCCGATCGGTAATCGAAAACGCGAGGTGTACAAACGGTGCGTCATCCCAAAACCGGAAGCGCGCCACATACCAAAGATTACGTGCCTGATCGAACCAGCCCTGCTGTTGCACCCAGTTGTTGCCGAAGCTATTAAACTCAGGCGTACCAATATTCAAGGTTTGCCCGTTGAAGCGGATACTGGCAGCGGTTGAGTTAATCAGCGCCGTGCCATTTCGACTAGCCTGCAAATTGAACGATTGCTTGTCGATGACAAACTCAACATTGCCGCTTTGTACGGTATACATTGAGTCGCGGTCTTCAACGATGCTTGGCCCGTCTGGCGCGTTGCTTGGCGGTGGTGTGGCTACCGGTGTTGTGGGAGTTGTTGGATTATTCGGGGTTGCAACCGGTTGGGTGGGCGCAGTTTCAGAGCCGCCACCGCCACCGCTGCATGCCAGCAACAGCAAACTGAGCAGAGAAATTGTGCAAGTTCGTTGCAATCGGACCAATAATTGACCGGGTAATAAAGAAGACATGTTCACAGCTTGACCCACTAATGGTCATATTTTGATCAGGCGTGCATTTTGGGGCCTGCAGAAACCATCGTCAAGGCTTGTGGTCGTTCTGTAAATAATTAAATAAATTCAGGTATTTGGCCGCGATAAGCGGAGTCATTTGCGGTCTTTGCAGTGAGAAACTATGGATTTTCTAACAATGGCGTTAGGGTATGGAAGGCATGTACGCTGCCGTCGTCATTAATTGACACATATCGCTCACCTGCTTTGTACACCGGGCTGCACTTTTCTTTGCCAATTGCTCCTTGCAATCCCGAGCGAATCAACACACATCGCAAGTCACCAACAACGCGCCAACTGCCAGTTACCTCACCGCTGCTGGCCGCATTTTTCCATCTATTGAGAAACCGACCGTCACCGTGCCAATGGTTAACGGCCGTGGTGCCAGCGGCGTCTTGTATTTCGGCCGCGTCACGCACGTCACTGAATGCACGCGTGATCTCTTCGCCCGACAAAACCTGCCTTTCCTGCGCTGTGGCTTCAACATCAATTGCGCGGCTAGTAGATCCGCAAGATGCCAACGCAGTGCAAACAGTTAATGCCAGCAATCGCACTTTCATCACGATATCGCCCTTACTTAACCGTCGCGCCACCGTCTACAGATAACAGCTGTCCAGTAATGAAAGACGCCCGGTCCGAGCACAAGAAAGCAACGGCCTCGGCAATTTCACTGGGTTCACCCATTCGGCCAACCGCAGATGCTTTATTGAGTTGTTTCTCAACTTCAGGGTTTTCATCAATGTATTTTTGGACACCTGGTGTTCTGATCACACCAGGCGAGACGGCGTTAATGCGGATGCCAGCACGGGCTAACTCGGCCGCACTACTCTTGGTGAGAGTATTCACACCACCTTTGGCAGTGGCATAAGGCGTGTTAAAAGCGTCACCGCGAAGAGACGCATTCGAGGAGATGTTTACGATAGCACCGCCACCATTCGCCCGCAGCGCGGCAATTTCGTATTTCATAGACAGCCAGGTATTGGTCAATGAATATTCCAGCGCAAATTCAAAATCTTCGCGCGAAAATTCCTCAATCGCACCTCGCCCTTTGCTTAAGGCTGCGTTGTTGCAGGCGCAATCCAGTCTGCCAAAGTGTTCTACAGTTGACTTAACCATGGCTTCCACCTGGTCTTCTTTGGTGAGGTCGGCCCGAACAAACAGTGCTTCAGTGCCCGCGGCTTTTAGATCAGCTGTAGTTTGCTCACCAACCTCAGCGTTAAAATCAGCCACAGCAACAGATGCCCCCTCTCTGGCCATCACCTCACAAATTGCGCGACCAATACCACTGCCGCCACCGGTAACCAGAACTACTTTATTTTCCAGGCTTTTCATCGTTTTGCTCTCCTGCGGCAATTAACCTTCATGACTCATTCTATTCAGTTTACTCCAGACCTTGCCTGCACTGCAGCACAGCAACGGTCAATTCGGATGACGATTTCGTTCAGTAAGGTCGCTTGCATTGCGCGCACCACAATTGACCGCGGGTAAAACATTGCGCACACTCGCGGCTGACTTCGATATTTGACCATTACTTGCTTATGCAACTACTCGAACTGTTTAACCAACTTCCTTTAGGCCAGAAAGTAATCGTCTTGCTGCTGATAGCTATTGCCGGCCACATACTGGCTCGCTTAATCAGCCGCTACAGCATTCAGCTCAATGAACGTCAGCTTAGCGAACGCAAGTATTCCAAACTTCGCACTATCGTCAGCCTGTTGACCAGCTTGTTTATATTTACCATCTACTTTTTGGTGGTTGGTTTTATTCTTTCAGAGTTTGGCGTGTCGCTAAAAGCCTATCTTGCCAGCGCCTCAATTATCGGGCTTGCGGTCGGTTTTGGTTCACAGAATTTAGTACAAGATGTTATCACTGGTCTGACCGTGGTGTTCACTGATCTTTTTGATGTTGGTGACATGGTAGAGATCGGTGGCCAAACTGGCATAGTTAAGCGAGTTGGAATTCGGTTTACTCTACTGAAGAACCCTATGGGCGCCGAAGTATTCATTCCTAATCGCGCACTCACCAACGTGATCAATTATCCACATGGGTATATTCGATGCCTGGTGGATGTCTCGGTTCCTGATTCCTGCAAAAAGCTGGATGCCATTGCCCAAACTATAGAAACGATGACCATAGCGATTGAGGAACAATTTCCAGCTATTCTGCGAGGCCCTGTGGAACAGGAAGGCTGGACGCAAACCTCGATGGGCAATCACTACTACCGCATCAAGTTTCGCATTTGGCCCGGCCGTGGCCAACCGTTGGAAACCACGTTCAAGAACATGCTGTGCCAATCACTTAAACAGCATGCTCCTGAATTTCAGGATTGGATGGTGGCCGTGAACTATCAAGTTGATGTTATGCGACCACCTCTGCCCAATTAGTAGTGAACACCTTTCATAAGAGCTGCCACCGCAACTTGCTCGGCTGAAGGTTCTGCCACCGGTTTGCTGGTATCCAGCGCGGCGAGTGCTTTCTTCTCGTCAAACATTCTAAACGGCATATTCATTGTGGTAGCGGCAAGCTTCGGTGCTACCAGATTCAATACCTGGAACGCGCGCCCCATACCAGTGGTGATACGGCTTGGCTTGTTGATGATGGCATCCACAACCATGTCCGCTGCTTCTTCCGGCGTAAGCGTTGGTGCGTATTCGTAAGCTTTGGTGGGACCAATCATCGGCGTTTTCACAAGCGGCATATTAATGTTGGTAAAGCTGATATCACGGTCACAAAACTCAGCTTCTGCGCATCTAGTCCAGCCTTCCAGCGCCGATTTTGAGGCAATGTATGCCGAGAATCGAGCGGGTGGTCCAACAACACCCATTGATGAAATATTGATGATGTGACCGGATTTACGCGAACTCATACCGGGCAATACAGACAAGCTACAGCGCAAGGCACCAAAGTAATTGATTTGCATGGTGCGCTCAAAATCGTGGAAGCGATCATAGGAATCTTCGACCGCGCGACGAATTGAACGACCGGCGTTGTTAATAAGAATATCTACGCGGCCATGGTCTTTGAGTACCTTGCCCATAAAGTCGTCGCACGATTTCATGTCGGACAAATCGCAGGCGTAGGTATGAACTTCGCCACCCACGGCTTCGATATCTTTCTTGGCGTCTTCCAGTTTTTCGATCGTACGGCCACAAATTATCAGCTTCGCGCCCGCCTCACCAAGCCGCAATGCGCTGGAAAGACCAATACCGCTGCCAGCACCCGTAATAACAATCACTTTGTCTGCGATGTTTCCCTTCAGGGTTTTGTCGATAAACAAATCGGAATCAAGGTTACGCTCCCAGTAATCCCAGAGCTTGGCGGCGTAGGTGTGCAGCTTGGGCACTTCAATGCCGCTACCACGCAGCGCATCTTCTGTATCGCGACGGTCATAGCGTGTATTCCAGCTGAAGAACATGGTGGCGGCAGACGGCATACCAAAGCCTTCCAGCGTAGAGTCAATCAGCTTTCGCACAGCCGGAACCTTGGTCAGCATTGAGACCAGACCGTTAGGAACAAAGGAGAATATTTTGGTATCCAGTCGTATTGCGAAACGTGGCGCATGCGCCGCGTCAGCAATAATATTCAGCATCTCGCCTGAAGAGTAATGATCAGGATTGGTGAGATGAAAACACTTACCATCATGCCCTTTCTGGTGCGCGATGTGATCCATTGCATTCACGACGTAATCGACTGGAACTACGTTGAAGCAACCGGAATCCACGCCAATTAGCGGGAACCACGGCGGCAGAGTGTTACGCATTTTCTGCAGCACTTTGAAGCTGTAGTAAGGGCCATCCACTTTATCAATTTCGCCTGTTTCGGAATGCCCAACCACCGAGGCTGGACGATACACGCGCCAGGGTATGGTGCATTCTTTTCGAACAATCGCTTCCGACTGATGCTTGGTCAGAAAATAAGGATGCTCCAGATCACCAGCCTCTTCAAACATGTCTTCGCGAAACGTACCCACGTATTTACCGGCTGCGGCGATTGAGCTGCAGTGCTGGAAACATTTCGCTTTCATGGCCGTAGCCGCTTCTACGGCATTGCGCGTGCCTTCCACGTTAGCAATCATCTGGCTCTCGGCTGAAGCCCGCAAATCGTAAATAGCCGCCAGATGATAAAAGTGAGCCACCTTGCCAGTTAGCATTTCAAGGTCAGCTTTGCGCAAACCCATTTTTTTCTTTGCCAGGTCACCTACAACCGGAATGAGTTTTTTATCGCTCGCACCCAGTGATTCTTTCAGATCTTTGAATTTGTGTTTGGATTCTTTTCTGACCAAGCAATACACGGTGCCACCACGTGCCAGCAAACGCTCAACCAGATTTTTGCCAATGAAACCGGTTCCACCTGTGACGAAATATTTCATAGTCTTCTCCAATGATTTTTCTAACTGTTATGCAGTCTGGAATGGCGTGTACAGCAACCATCAACTGCAGTCAGTTTATTGGATTCAGATTAAAGGCCAATTGCGGCAAACCGCAGAATGCTATGGCCGCTTTTGTCAGGCTTTACGGGTTTTGAACTGTTGTGGCGTTAAGCCGGTCCATTTTTTGAATGCACGGTAGAATGTACTGGGGTCTGAAAAACCGAGTATCTCGGCAACCGACGTGCCGGTATGCGAGTCATCTCGCAGTAATTCAATGGCCGCATCGCGGCGACAATGGTCTTTCAGTTTTTGAAATGAAGTGCCTTCGTCGCGCAAGCGTCGATGTAAAGTGGGTGGTGTAGTGAACAAGCGCTCGGCAACTTCTTCGAGACTGGGAAGCGCTTTGGAAAAATCGGTACCGATCAAACCGCGAACTCGCGCCGACACGCTGCTGGCCAGCTCATCAACCTCTATTAATTCGGCCGGGAAGTTGGCTAGCATACGGTCTAAGCCATTCTCATTCTGCACCAACGGCGCCTCTAGATAGCGTTTGTGAAACTCAAGACCGCACCAATCCGCGTTGAAGTATACCGGTGCACCAAATGACTCTGTATAGTCATTCGCAGAACCATACGGTGCGCAGTCAAAATGCACTGCTGTTAGGTCTATAAAATTTCCAGTTAACCAGCTGGCCTGGCGATGCCACAAGTACATCGCCAACATTCGCCCTGGCAGGCCAGGCAACCAGCGCAGCTCATCCATGGTGAAATCTGAAGACTCAGGTACTGCTGTTGCATCAATCTCACCGAGTTTGAACTCCCAGCGAACAGTATCACCTACGGTTGTTAAGCTGAAACTTCGGTTTTCAGCTTCAAATCGCGTGAAATAATTAGCCGCTCGCTGAAGGCTCTCTTTCAGTGTTGCCGCATGAATGATGTATACAAAAAGTACTCGGTAAGCGCTTAGCCCCAATACAGACTCGAGCTGGTCATCAGCAATATCGATGTCTTGCTGTGACCTGCGTACCGCTGCGATGAATAATCGACCAAAATCCTGGGCACTGATTTTTGACGCTGGATCACGGCTTAACAGTTCAAGATCAATACCCTGCTCTGCCGCCTCTTCAATCAAGGCATTTGCTGGCAAACCAAATAAATCCAGGCTGCTGCGCAGCTGCTGGAAAGACATAAATCTAGGCATAGCTCATTTCGTTGTCTTTATTCTTCTATTTTCTGTTTTCGATACGCGGCGGTTTCTTACATAACCTGACAAGCAAGTTTTGGCCAACCAATTCTGCAGCTTTGCGCACTGGTTGCCCGCAACGCCACCGCATACAGTAAACCCATAATACGCACCTAAGACCACAATTTCAGCGTTCAGGAGACGATTATGGATAAGAACAAACAGGCTTACGATGAGGCACTTGCAGCACTGACAGGCGCTGGCCAGGCTTTTGAACTGGTTCAGCGCACAATCGACGACGTTCCATACACAATGTACGCGCACTCCCCTGCAACGCTTCTCGAAGTTTATCGCGCTGCCGAGCAACATGGTAACCGCGAATTTCTTGTCTACGAGAAAGAAAACTGGAGTTTCGAGCAACTAATGCAGCAAGCTTGGTCACTGGCGGCCGCTCTGGAACACCAACATGGAATTGCAAGAGGCGACCGAGTTGGCATAGCAATGCGCAATTACCCGGAGTGGTTGTCTGCGTTCATCGCCATTACATCGATGGGTGCAGTAGCGGTGCCGATCAATAGCTGGGGCAAACCGCACGACCTATTATTCGCTGTGCGTGATAGTGAATGCAAAACAGTATTTTGTGATCAACAGCGCTACAACATGATGACTGATGGTCTGGCCGAGTCACAGATACATGCCGTAATCGCAAGGGCTGAGTATCAATCCGACATCTCATACGGTGTGCCTTTGGAAAAATTTATTGCCGGCACTCAAGATGCGGCTACTGCTACATCGCCGCTGGTTGCAATAGACAGCGAAGATATTGCAATGATCATGTACACATCGGGTACAACAGGCACACCGAAAGGTGCGGTGTCTACACACCGCGCAATTTGTCAGGCAATAATGAATTTTGATTGCACAGCTACTGCATCGGCCATGGCCAATCCGGAACTGATCGGCAAAATGATGAACAAAGGTTTCGAGCCGGTTCAGATGCTGGCGGTACCTCTGTTTCACGTAAGTGGCTTGCATGCCATTTTTCTAACCGCGTTGCGCGCAGGACGCAAGATAGTCATGTTGTATAAGTGGGATGCCGAACAAGCGCTGCAAGTGATTGAACGCGAGCGAGTAACCGTACTCAGTGCCGCTCCTTCCATGCTCTTGCAACTACTGGAATCACCCGAGTTTGACCGTTACGACACCAGCAGTCTTTGCAGCTTGGGTGGTGGTGGTTCGGCAACACCGGCGCGTGTGGCCAATTTAATGAATGAGAAAGTAGATGGTTTATACCCAGGCACTGGCTGGGGCATGACTGAAACCAACTCAATCGGTACAGCGTTTACGGGCCAGGCGTTTGTTGACAACCCCGGTAGCGCAGGCTTTTGCCACGCCACAGTGGAAGCAAAAGTATGCGATGAAGAAGGCAAGGATATACCGCAAGGTGTTGCTGGCCGTTTGTGGATTAAAACGCCGACCGTTGTTAGCGGCTACTGGAACCGCCCCGACGCGGATGCAGAGAGCTTTCGCAATGGCTGGTTCGATACTGAAGACATCGGCTACTTCGACGACAATGGTTACCTGTACCTATCCGATCGTGCCAAGGATATGATCATTCGCGGAGGTGAAAATATTTACCCAGCTGAAATTGAAGCGGCACTCGCTGAGCATCCTGCAGTGCACGAAGTAGCGGCCTATGGTTTGGCTGATGAGAAGCTTGGCGAAACTGTGGCAGTGTCGGTAGTAAGTAAAGCCGACCATTCACTCAGCGAAGATGACATCAAGGCATTTGCCAAACAGCAACTGGCCGCTTTCAAAGTACCTTCAAGTGCGTTCTTGCAAAGTGAGCCTTTGCCGCGAAACGCAGCGGGTAAAGTTCTTAAGAATATACTGCGGGAAGCAAACACTGCCTAGTAAGCAGTGTTTTCAATAGCTAGTAAGCCAAATGGTCTCAGGGCTTCTTTAGCGGCAACTTGTTAATGGGCTGAATCAACGACATTCGACTGGCTTTCAAAGCCGCCTGTACCATCACCTGCACATTGTACAAGCTCTTCATAACGTGCTGCCACGTGTACAAGGTAGCGTAGCCACTGATGGTGTTGTCTGAGAGACGATGCGGAATAATGCGCAGGTTTCTTACCTCGGAGGCCATATCAAAGTAGTGTGGCAACATAATGCCTACAAGCCCGGCTATGCCATTGCCGGCTTCTGTTAATGCAGCCGCAATATCCCAGTCTACGTTGGCACAGGTGGACGTAGTTGGGCCTACAAGCGCCACCACAACAGTATTCTTTGCAAGGCCTTGCTCGGTTGTGAGCCAGCGCACATAGTCTATTCGGTTGGTACTCTGTTTACAGAACGGTTCAACAATGGTGCAGTTAAAATGCTGGGCATACAGTTCACAGAACGAGGTTACAAACGGTAAATCCTGATCGGTGTCGCAGGTGAATAATAGCCGCGGCAAAGCTTCCAACTGATCGGAATCATTCGGGTAGCTCAGCAGGTGGTATTTACTATTCGATGTGCTCAGTGCATTCGCCCCGTTTGACGGGGGGCTGTGAATGATGTCAGTGTTAACATTCAATGTAGTCAAACTGTCTACCTTTTTGCTTGTGCTTTACGTCGTGTTGTTACCCTTTTAGCGGTCTTATTGTTTTTTGCCGTGGTTTTCTTTGACACCCTCTTCGCTGCACCCGTTTTTTTCTTTCGAGCAGCAGGAGCTGTCTTTTTCGATGTTCGGCTAGATGCTGAGACAGAAGTTTGGCGTTCTGATTTTGGCACAGCTTCTAGAAGCTCCGTGAAAGAGCGCTCAATGCATTGGCGATAGAACTCCGGGTCGGGAACAATGTCGCGGTCAGCCAAAAACGTGATGGTAATGCGACCCTGGCTACTGAATACAAGATGAAACGACCCACAGCCTGGGGTTAGCAAGCCCAATGAGTGGTAGCGCACCATCTCGGCACCTGCGCTGTAAAGCGGCATGGTTGGACCAGGCACATTAGAAATAACGGTGCTGATGTTGGCAGGAACGTATTTGCTCAGTTGGTGCTTTGACCACAATTTTGCAGCTCGCTGCGAAATAGCCGGCGACAGCACTCCCGCCACTCTAAGCACTTCAACCATTGGGTTGTCTTCATTACTTTCTTTCGCATCGCGCGCACTTTGATGCACAGCGCGCAGCCGCTTAACCGGGTCCGCGATATTGGTGTGTATATCGCAAAACATGGAACCAACCTGGTTATTGTCTTCCGTCATGTCGCGCCGGGTACGCATATTCATCGGAATGCCGGCAGCGAGTGATTCTTCTGGTAATTCATTGTGTTCAAGCAGGTAATGATGCATAGCGCCGCCAACTACGGCTAAAGCCACATCGTTAATGGTTGCTTCAAATGCATTCTTGATTGTTTTGAAATCACTTAGGTCAAACACAGCAGCATCAGCCACCCGGTGTGGACCTACAGGGTTGTTAAACCGGGTTTTGGGTGCATTGAGATCAGACGGCGGTATTTCCTCGCGAGACACTGCTCTTTGGTGTTTCACGGTCTTTACTACCGCATTTGCAGTGCCGCGCACCAGACCAACTGTACCAACGCCTCTGTTAATAACAGAACGCGCGAACAACTCTGCACCGGAAGGCTGGCGATCTGCGATGATAACGGCTGGAATGTTGGTTTCTTTTGCAGGCTTGGCCATCGTGTCGTGCAATGCCATCATGAACGCGTCACCACCGGCACCGTCAACCAGGCTATGGTGCATTTTGGTGTAAATCGCGAAAGAGCCTTTTGGAATGTCTGGAATATTATCCAGCCCTTCAATAATGTAGGCTTCCCACAACGGTCGTGACATATCCAGTTGTCTCGCGTGCAAACGCGCAGCCTGAATCCAGAGCTGGCGCCAGTCACCGGGTGCGGGTAAGGCAACGTGGCGCAAATGAAATTCAACATCAAAGTTCTTGTCTTGCACCCAGTACGGTCGGTCAATCTTGCCAGGCACATCGACAACGCGGGTGCGAAACAAAGGCATGGTATTAAGGCGCTGCTCAAAGTTGGCAATCACTTCTTTAAAACGCACTTTGCCACCAGGCGCGGTAGACGGGTCGTATATGCCCAAACCACCAACATGCTGAGGGGTATTGGGGCCTTCCAGATTAATAAATGCGCTGTCTAAAACGCCTAATTGCTTCATGCCGCAACTTCCGCAGCGCGCTTCTCGCTGTTTGTTGTGCCACTGGCAACGCCAAATACTCCGAAAATTCGACCTTCGCGCACAGCATTGAAGTTCATGCTGCTACCCCAGTAGTCCTGATCAATAGTTTTGGCTTGCCCGGGTGTGCCCAGAATATCTTCCTCTACCAGAGCCGCGCCCAAGGAATAGGACAAATTCGAAGGAGTTTGATTGTTTTGTGCTGTTGGCTTCATTATCTGCACCTTTAACTTGGCTAAAAAAGGAATTACTGAATTGACACCCAAATTCTAGCGTTTCGTGAAAATTTCAGTAGTGCAGCAACTGGCAGTCTTTAGTGACCAAAACTGTCAGCCTTGGTTCGGGGGCTATTCAGCAGAAGGATGGTTTCAATAATTGTCGCTGGCGTGACAAAGCTCGAGAAAGCTGTCTTGCAGGCATTGCTCATAGAATTCAGCGTCTGGAAGAATAGAGTCGCAGCTGACAAAGCTAATACTCTGCTCGTATTCCGTCTGGGTAACAATATGAAACAAGCCCATAGTGTGCCGAATTGGCCCAAACCCCATCAGCGAATGCAGCGGCCATCCTTGCAGGTCTAATGGCTGGGAAGGGCCAGGAACATTCGACACCATCACATGAAAAGGCACGGGTATGTCGGCAATTCTGGTCGACGCAAAGCTTAGTGCGCGTAAACCTTCGGCCAGAGCCGCCGGGGCCATACTGTCGCTGATGTCCATAATGGTGCCACTTCCCATGGCATTGAGTTTCTTTTTACCGCGCACAGCGTATTGATGTATGGCTCTTAAGCGTTCGACCGGATCTTCCAGGTCGGTCGCCAGACCCACCTGCAAGGTAGCCAATTTGTTGCCGTGGCTGGCATCTTCACGGTTTCTTAAGCTCATTGGCGCGCCAGCCACCAGAGATTTAGCCGGCAACTTACCGTGCCTTGTTAAGTAAGAGCGTAGCGCCCCGCTCACAATCGCGAGCGCTATGTCGTTAAACGTAACGCGCCGCACATTTCTTTTTAGCTGAACGATCTCAGACCATGGCAGACGAACAGCACCCAGCACTCGTTTACGGCTTACTCGCGCATTTAAAATTGTTTGCTGATGACTGATATCACTGCCCAGACAAACAGCTTCATCGTCGGAGCCCTGCAACATCTTGGGCAACAAGTTCGATACCGTGTTGGCAAATTTGAAGGGTCTGGTCCAACTCTTAATGCCCGCCCGGTTCCACAATTCGTAGTCGTCAAGCTCAATCGCAGCTGGCACGCATACATCGCTATTGGCTTCAGCCTTATGCATTGTTGCGACCATCGCAGCCAAGGAAACCCCGTCAATACAGGCGTGATGCACTTTCAACACTAAGGCGATACTCCCCTTCGGAATATCATTGCAATCATCAAGACCGGTAACAAGCGCGGCGTGCCACAGCGGCCTGGTCCGATCAAGCCGTTTACAATGTAACTCAGCAAAACACTGCTTTAGTTGTTGCCAATTACCGGGTGTGGGAAGCCTGCGTTCGGTAATGTGGTCGTTGACTTCAAAATTGTTATCGCGAGCCCAGTAAGGTTCGTCTATGCCCATAGGTAGCGTTTTTAGTTTTTGCGTGAGGAAAGGGATGTGTCTACTTGCGCTCAGCAACACTTTGGCAAGCGCTTCGCTATTCAGGCTTTTTCCACTGCGCTCATGCGGCGAATAGACGAGCACAGCGCTGACGTGCATTGGAGTGGAGGCGCTTTCCTGGTGGATGAATGCGGCATCAAGACCGGATAGTTGTTGCACTGGGCCGCGTACCTCGCCTGCCTGAGTTTGATTTGATTGTACCGCTATAGACTATGGTTGGGGGTTATGTTTATTTGGAGACAGATGGCAATCTGTAGATAAAAAAGCGCCCGAGCTACATAGGCAGGTCGGGCAACGAGGAATCGTAAAAAAAGGGCATGGCCTTTCGGCCGTACCCTTTTTTAATCTAAGGCTATCGTTTAGAACTCATAACCAACTGACAAAGCCCAAGTACGTGGCGCGTTATAACCTGCAGTAGCAACAATACCTATATCAAAAGTATTCACTACCTGACGCTCATCGCCCAGGTTCTTGCCTTCTAGTGCCACTCTCCAGCGCTCATCATTGCTGCGATAAGCAATTGAGGCATTGGTGATGAAGTGGTTTTCTGACATCTGTGCCACTTGCAGCGGATCGTTCAGGTCGATCGGCGATGTGGTGAACATGTCGTCCTGGTAGGATACGTCACCACCGAACGTCAGGTAGCCTGCTTCACCCATTGCAACTTCGTACGTTGCACGAAGTTGACCGGTAATTTCTGGTGCATAACCCAGTTCGGTTGTGTCGGCCAGATCGATCACATTGCCTGCGTCGTCACGTGATTCGTAGGAATCGATTTTTGTATCCAGATAGCCAACGTTGAAGTTAATCATCAAGCCATCAACCGGTGGCAACCAGGTTACTTCGAATTCGATACCGCTATTGGTCACTTCACCAACGTTCAAAGTTTGTGCGTCCAGAGAGCCATCCGGCAAAATCTGGATGGATTGCAGCTGCTTGTCTTGATAATCGTTGTAGAACAACTCTGAGTTCAAACGCAGGGTGCCGTCCAGCAGGGTTGACTTCAATCCCAAAGAATACGTAGTTACTGTCTCGGGCTCGAAGGAAGAAGCGTTGCCCCCGGTGCGGTTAAATCCGCCAGACTTGAAGCCAGTAGAAAAGCCGCCGTATACCATAGTGTCATCACTTAAGTGATACGACAGTCTGGCGCTGGGCGTAAACTCAGTCCAATCTTCCTCGGCATCGGTGTCTTCAGGAGCGCTGAATTCAAAAAACCGGGGGTTAGCCGCCCATGCGACAAACAGCGGGCTAGCCTCAACCAGCGCTTCCTGACCGGGCAT
Organism: Pseudomonadales bacterium; assembly: GCA_045105115.1. Taxonomy (GTDB): domain Bacteria; phylum Pseudomonadota; class Gammaproteobacteria; order Pseudomonadales; family JAUIET01; genus JAUIET01. The sequence continues at coordinate 31,302 of JBGCDE010000004.1, forward strand.
AATCGCCAATGGCAATGGGCCGGTGGCCGATGAAATTGCCAGCGCATAAAAACCCTGATTTACCGTAGCACGCTGAATTTCGTCTTTGGAGTCTTTGGTATAGCGACCGCCAAGCGACAACTGCAGGTCATCACTGATGTTCCAATCAACATTTGCGTAAGCTGATACTGAATCCAGTTCGCGATCATCAACGTAGGTATCTTTTTCATGGAACTGAACAGCGCGCAAACGGGCTGACTGGAATGTGTAGTTGCCATCCTGGGTTTGCTCGGACTGCAGATAGTACACACCCATAACCGCGTTGACGGTATCGCCAGTGAAGTTCAGCTGAAACTCCTGGCTGATGTCCTCGCTCTCGATGCCCCGGCGGATAGTGTTAATCCACAACTGTTCGCTGCCATCAAAGTCAAACGGTTGTACCGATTCCAAAAAACGTCCGGCGGTAACTGACTTCAGCACCCATTGATCGCTTAAATCCCACTCTACGGTGAGTGCTACATTGGTCTGTTCAATTTCGAACTGATTGAACCCGTCAACGAAACCAGTAGACACATCATCTACGTCAGCCGGAAAGCTGAGATCATGCGGTGTATCAAACAGTGCTGTTCCCGGCCCAAATAGTGCGTTGGCGGTAGTGGTAATCAAATTGATAGTGCCGATGTTGGCCTCGTCGAGGGCAATACGATTCGGTACCGGTGGCAACGATTCATCCTTGGAGTAATCTGCTGCCAATTTCACTTTTACCGTATCGCTGGGTGTCCACACCAAGGTACCGCGGATGGCCATAGTGTCAGCGCCCCAAGGGTCCTCACTGCCTGCCAAAGTATTGTTCTGGTAGCCATCGCGCTCTTTCCAGGAAAGTGATACACCACCCGCAACAGTTTCGCCCAGCGGCCCAGAGGCACCACCTTTCAATCTGAGGTAGCCGTCGGAACCGACTTTAACTTCCGCATTCCCCTCGAATTCCTCACCTGGCTCCTTGGTGATGTATTTGACAGCACCACCGATGGTGTTGCGCCCGTACAGATGACCCTGCGGTCCTTTCAATACCTCAATACGATCTACGTCAAACACTTCCAGCAGCGCGCCACTTGTGCGGTTGAGATAAACATCGTCCACATAAATGCCAACGCCTTGCGCAAGACCCGGGTCGTTGCCAATTCCGCGCATGAACACAGAAATCGCGCCACCCACTAGTCCGCTGGTTTCGTTCATGACGAGGTTAGGTGTCATGCGCGCAACTTCAGTGATGTTGTCAATCCCGAAGTTCTGTAACTGATCACCCGTAAAGGCGGATATCGCCATTGGCACGTCTTGCATGCTTTCCGAGCGTTTTCGGGCAGTAACTACTATCTCCTCAAGCATCATGCTGGGCTCTTGGGCCAACGCTGTCATTGGAGCCTGGCTAGCCGCTATGGCTATCGCGAGTGCGCTAAGTTGGTGCTTTCTCATGTTCATTTTCCTCGTTATTAAACTGTTGAGTCGAATACCACTAATGTGCTGGGAGCTACAATTGCGGCGCATATTCTGCCGAATCCCTCTCGGCAAAATAAGAACGTAAAACACCATAAAATTGATATTAGGGTTCACTTTCTCCCCCTATAAGCGCACGGCAGCCGACACTGAACCCATCCGTCTATTTTCTGACGGGTTCTGTGCTGTGATCATCTGGTGGACTGCGCATAGAATGCCTCTCCAGAGTCAAGAAAAGAGGATGCGGTAATGGCAATCTACGCAATGACTGGTGGCGCTACCGGGATTGGTGCAGCGATAAAAGAGAGTTTGCGAAGTGACGGGCACTCCGTCATTGTGGCCGACATCAAAGACGCCGATATTATTTGCGACCTGTCGACCGCAGACGGTCGGCAAGCGGCTATTGCAGGCATCGCGTCTGCTTGCAATGGCGCGCTGAATGGATTTATCGCTTGCGCCGGCGTGGCAACGCACGTGCCCAACAAAATATTGATCCCAGCGGTTAACTATTACGGAACCACCGAACTGATGGATGGCGTTGCTGGCTTGCTTGCTAGCAACAAAGGTGCGGCAGTCTTGATATCCTCAAACTCAGCACCTATGTCGACCGACAGTGAGTTTGTTGATCTGTTGCTCGACAGCGATGAAAACGCGGCACTTGAACATGTTGAAAATATTGATGGCCAAGCAGCTTACAGCGGCAGCAAACAGGCCGTGGCTCGCTGGATGCGCCGCAATGTAAGTCGTTTTGCGCAATTGGGAGTACGCATTAATGCGATTGCTCCGGGTTATACGCAAACCCCAATGACGCAAGCCGTGGAAGAAAGCGAAGAATACGGCCAGGCCATCCGTGATTTTATGGCCAGTATCCCCGTAGGGCGCCCCGGTCAGCCAGAAGATATGGCAAAGGCCACATCATTTTTGTTAAGCGACGCAGCAAGCTTTATTTGTGGCAGCGTGATCTTTGTGGATGGCGGTCATGACGCGATGTTGCGCCCTGACCAGTTTTAGGCCGACATTTAGACAAGGAGTTAACAATGCGTTTTTCAATGAACCTCTCGTCAGAGCCTGATGATCATTATGTGCCTTTGGCGCAGGCAGCCGAAGCCGCTGGTTTCGACGCCATCACCATTCCAGACAGCATTTGCTTTCCTAAAGACACCATCAGCAAATACCCTTACAACGCCGATGGCAGTAATGATTTCCTCGACGGCATTCCATTTATGGACCCGTTCCTGCAAATCGCTCGCCTTGCCGCTGTTACCGAGCGAATTCATTTCACGACGGCGGTCGTAAAGCTGGCCGTTCGCCAACCTGTGGTGGTTGCCAAAATGCTCAGCAGCCTGGCGGTGATGAGCAATAATCGAATTTCAATCGGAGTTGGTTTAAGCCCCTGGGAAGAAGATTTCCAGGCCACGCAAATACCGTGGGCAAAGCGCGGTAAACGCATGGACGAGCAAATTGAAATTATTAATGGCTTGATGAGCGGTGAGTATTTCAGTTTTGAGGGCGAGCTGCTGTCTATACCTGAAATCAAGTTGTGCCCTGTACCAGATAAGCGTGTACCACTTTTGTTAGGCGGGCACTCACCCGCTGCACTGAGACGCGCAGCGCGCCTGGGCGACGGTTGGGTGGCTGCTGGCGGTGAATTCAGCGCCTTGAAAGAAATGATTTCAACGGTCAACGACCTGAGGGTCGAATACGGGCGGGCAGAACAACCGTTTGAAGTGCACGCAACTGGGCTTGAAGCCTATTCGAAAGACGGAATTCAACAGCTGACTGAAGCCGGTGTGGATATGGTTTTTATTGGCTTCCACAATATCTATGCTGGCAAACCGGATACGCGAACACTGCAACAAAAAATAGATACCGTGAACGGCTACGCTGAGTCGGTTATTCACAGCTAATGGGCAGCTTGAAAGCTCAAACCTAAACAAAAGTTAACCCTTTCAAGCCCGCATTATCGCCACTTGTTACTGCGGGTTCGGTTTGAGAAACTGGCGTGCATGACAAAGCGCGCGCGCCAGATTAATCGACAAGTTCCTCTGCGAAAAATTCGCCGTGTAATCAATTACATGAACGGGATAGGATTAAACCCGGAAGACGCGCTGCAGGAAACCAGCCTGCGCAATTCCACGCTCGAGACCTTGAGTGACGACGAGCTAGTACCGGTGGCCGACTTTTCCCGCCTGTACGCCGCTGCCGTAAAACAAATGCAATCTTTACGCCGCCCTATTCCTTGGGCCGCCGGCATTGGCAGCGACGCTTTTGAGCTGATGTGCTTTAGCCTGATTAGCTGCAAAACGCTTGGCGAAGCACTGCAACGGGCCGAGCGGTTTGACCATTTGTTATACCCGCTACTGGGTTACAAAATGAGCCTTAAAACCAACAGCTCTGAATTTGAGTTGCATTATCACGTACGCACCCAGTCTTCAGAGGGCGCATTTGCACCAGAGCGTTGGAACTGGGCTGAGCATTTCGACGCAGTGTCGCATGTCTCTGGGCTTATGGTGTGGTTCAAGTTTGCCGCTTGGCTGGTTGGCCATTCTATTGAGCTCAATAGTGTAAGCGTGTCTGCATCGTATGTTTCAGACGCTTACGAACAAGGTACACAACGTGTGTTCGGCTGCCCTATTCAATTTGAAGCAGACGCATCCTGCCTACGTGGTCCAATCGACGTTCTGGACCGACGATTGGTCCATGGCCCTGAATCGCTGCAGCGCTTTCTAGAAAACAGTGTCTACGAGCTAATAGCGGCGGGTGATGAACCCCGCAGTACTACCGCGGCCATTCGTTCACTGATTACACGTGATTTCAATGAAGGCATGCCCTCGTTCAAAGAAATGGCCGAATATTTGCATTGCTCAGAATCCAGCCTGCGGCGTCGCCTGCAACAGGAAGACACCAGTTACCAGGACATTAAGGATCAATTGCGCTGCGAGTTCGCAATAGATCACCTGCGCAATCGCGACACCCGAATTAATGAACTGGCCGAATTGCTCGGCTTTGCTGAGCCCAGTTCCTTTGTGCGCTCCTTCCGCAGCTGGGTGGGCATGACCCCCAGCGCTTATCGCGAAAATCATGCAAGCGCAGAACTGCGCCCTGGCTTGCATTAACCCGGCACTTCCTGAACTCAGATGTACATGCACACGACGGCTTTCGCTATGGCGGAAGCCGGATGAGTACGGCATAGTATTGCGTACGTCACATCAAATCAGAACAACGAGGGCGGCATGGCAAATTCCTATTCAGCACTGACCCAAGCAGGTCAAATAGGTAACTTATCCGTCAGAAACCGCATGGTAGTGAGCGCCATGGGAGTCAATCTGGCGGAACCCGAAGGGTATATTGGTCAACGTTTTATCGATTTCCATGAGCGACACGCAAAAGGCGGCGCTGGACTGATTGTGCTCGGCGTTGCCGGCGTATCCTGGCCACACGGCGGCAACATGCCCAACCAGGTGGCAATTTCTGACGATCGATTCATACCTGGCCTTAAGAAACTCACAACCGCCGTGCATCAGCACGGTGCAAAAATTGCAGCCCAGCTGCACCATGCAGGCTTAGTGGCCACCGAAGACGGACGGGAAGGACGCCCCACCTGGGTACCCTCTTACCCGGTAGCCGCCAAAGGTAATTTCGCTGATGCCTTTCTGGAAAGCGAACTGGCCATCATGTTTGACCCCAATGCAGGCAAACCACAACTGCACGTGATGACCCCGCAAGACATAGACCGGTTAGTTGAACACTTCGCCAACGCGGCAGTTAGAGCCCAACAGGCGGGCTTCGATGCAATCGAAATTCATGGCGGTCACGGCTATATCATCTCTGAATTTTTGTCACCACGCACCAATAACCGCGACGATGAATACGGAGGCAGTCTTGAAAATAGAGCCAGATTGTTAGTTCGTATAATTCGCGGTATACGGGAAGCCGTCGGTAACGACATGGCATTATGGTGCAAAATAGATTCCGAAGAATTTGGCATACCTGAGGGCATTTCTCTAAGCGATGCCAAAGCCACCGCAAAGCTCGCCGAACAAGCAGGCGTGAATGCAATCACCGTGAGCTCTTATCACGACCCGGCACAAGGCTCCTTGCACTCGGAGTCTAACGTTCCGCACATTCCGGAGCGAATGATTGGCAATGCCACCGCAATCAAGCAAGTAGTAAATGTGCCGGTTATTGCTTCGGGGCGAGTTGAGCCTGATTCCGCCAACCAACATATTCAACAAGGGCATTTTGATTTCCTGGCGATGGGCCGAAAGCTGCTTGCCGACCCTGACTTACCCAACAAGTTGACTGCCGGCACACCGGAGCAGATAAGGCCATGTGTTTACTGCTATTGCTGTGTTAGCCAAATTTATGTTCGCTCCGCTCTTAAGTGCGCTGTTAATCCCGAAACCGGACGCGAGCAGGAACGAGCCTTAATTGCTACCGATTCGCCAAGACATATTGCAGTCATTGGCGGTGGTCCAGGTGGAATGGAAGCGGCGATACGATTGGATAAGCGAGGCTTTCAGGTGAGTTTGCTTGAGAAAAGTAATCGACTGGGGGGCACATTGCAGTTTGCTGGCATTGCTTACCCTGCTAATGAACGCTTATTGCATTGGCTGCGCCTGCAGGTCAAACAATCGGGTGTGACAGTGCACTTGAACTGTGAGGCTACACCTGAACAAGTAAAACGTTTAGGCGCAGAAGAAGTTGTTGTAGCAACCGGTGCGAAAAGAGATATGCCGGATATTCCCGGCAACCATCAGGACTTTGTGTTCAGCGGTGATGAAATGCGCGCGATGGTTATGTCGGATAAGCACCCGGAGTTGGAACGCAAAACTTCCGCGTTTACCCGTTTTATGGCAACCATGGGGTCTTTGACTCGCCTTTCGCAAAGTGGCCCTGTCGTGCGACAAATCACAAAAGCCTGGCTACCACTGGGTGAGCGCATCACCATTATTGGCGCCGAATTGGTTGGCCTTGAACTCGCTGAATTTTTAGCTGAGCGCGGCCGACAGGTAACGATCATTGATGAAGCAAAGCGACCTGGAAAAGGATTATATCTGGTGCGCCGCATGCGCTTACTGGAAGAACTTGAACACCTAGGTGTACGAGTGCTGACAAAAGCCAGTGACATCACCATTGGCGATCATGAAGTAAGCTACATCAACTATCGCGGTCAACAACGAAGCCTGGCTACTGACCATGTCATTGTTGCTAAAGGGGCAACGGGCGATGAAAGCCTCGCAGACCTTTTTCGCGAAGCCGGTTTTGCTACGCACGCGATTGGCGATTGCACTGGTGTTAGCTATATCGAAGGTGCGATCGAATCCGCCGCTGAACTGGCCGTAGCGCTATAAATAACCATTAACTGAGATAAAACCATGAACAGTATTCTGGACAAATTCCGAGTAGACGGCCAAGTGGCGATAGTGACAGGCGCCGGTCGAGGCATTGGTCAGGCCAGCGCCATTGCGCTAGCAGATGCCGGCGCCGATGTAGTTGTATCAGCGCGAACTGTGAGTCAGCTCGAAGAAACCGCCGAACAAATACGTCAGCGAGGGCGGAAGGCACTGGTAGTCCAATGCGACGCTACAAATGAAGAACAACGCCAGTCGCTGGTTGAGCAAATCTTCGCGGAATTTGGTCGGCTGGATATTCTGGTGAATAACGCCGGCGGCTCAGGTCCCAAGTCCGCTCTGGATACCACTCCGGAAGAATTCAATGCGGTATTGGATTTCAATTGCACCTCAGCATTCGCAATGTCGCGACTGGCCGCACCGCACATGGCGAAGACAGGTAAAGGCTCAATCGTTAACATCTCGTCTGTGGCAGCACGCTTTGCACAACCCGGGTTTGCCGCTTATGGTGTTGGCAAAGCCGCAATGGACATGCTGACACGTAATCTTGCGCAAGACTTCGCACCCATTGTTCGCGTTAACGCGGTAGCTGTTGGTACAACGCTCACGTCCGCACTGGAAGGATTTATGAGTGATGAGATGGAAGCGGCAATGCTGGAACACACACCATTGGCCAGACTCGGTAAACCTGAAGACATCGCAGCCTGCGTTTTGTTTCTTGCATCACCTGCCGCTGATTACGTGAGTGGTGAAATATACGGTGTGAATGGCGGACTTGCGCGAACACCAGTCGAAATGCCGCGAGCTAATTTCGAAATATGAACTCTTCGCGTTGATTGTTCCAGCTATCGGCGATCAACTTTCGCCATGCGCTTGTTAATCCGTTCACTTGAGAAAACACGATGCTGAATACGCCATCCAGCATCTGTTTTTACCACATCATCATAGTAGGACCCAAACAAAACCGGGTATCCTTTCCCTGAGGTATCCTCTCGTGCAATCGGCGCGATCGCACGCGAATAGAGTCTGACGCCTCTCTCATCTTCTGTTATGTGAATGTTCACCATAAAGTGTGCCAGCGGGTGCCGCCCCTCTTCTTCCATGTAGTGTTTGATGTCATCTAATCCATTCATGGTGACTAAGCCGCGTACTTCGAAAACAGCTGTGGAGGTGAACACCCTATCCAATTCATCCCAATTGCGATCATCTACTGCGTCGCCGTAGACACCCGGTAGCTCGTGCAGCAGCAATCGGTCTTCAGCAGTTAGCGCTTCGCTCATGGTATTTCCTCAGTACGATCCACAGACGCGATTGTCGCACACTTGTGCTGCCTGTCATGCAGGTGATCCAGCTTGATGCAGCGACCGCATATGTTTATACCATTGAAGTATGATGTACTCGACAACTAGAAACGATACACACATAGTAGACTTCGTTTACTACCGATAAAAACGCAAAACAGTTGTACGCAAATTCGCTGTTTTCGAGAAGGAGACTGATTATGTTCTTTGGCTGGTACGTTGTTGGCGGTACGTTCATTGCCCAATTGTTTCTCATCGGGTTTTTCACTTACTCGGTTAGCCTGCTGGTAGACCCGGTGCAAACTGAATTCGGGGTTGGGCTTCAAGAGGTTATGTACAGCCTAAGCCTGGGCACGCTGTTCGCGCTGATCGCGATGCCAGTAGGCGGCATTCTTATTGATCGTTACTCAACACGTTGGGTAATGACGGTGGGGGCAGTTTTTTTCGCAGTGGGCCTGTATGTGCTGTCTGGTGTTAGCTCTATCACGCAGTATGTACTGGCGTTTGGACTTACTATGGCCCTGGGTAACGCATTAGTAGGTTCCCAGTCTTCAACCACTACAATTTCACGTTGGTTCACTACAAGCCGCGGCCGCGCGCTTGGAATATCGGCACTGGGCACGTCCGTGGGCGGTATTGTTGTGCCTTTGCTGATGGCTTACTGGATAGAACAATACGGCTGGCGCTACGCCCTGGAGTATTTTTCTTATGGTGTTGCTCTTATTGCACTGCCTATTGTGATACTCACCATTCGTGGCACACCCGCTGAAGCAGGTCTTGAGATTGAAGACGCCGAACTGCAGAGCACCGCAAACACGGCAATAGGCGCATTAACCACCAAAGACATTCTCAGCAATTCCTCGTATTGGTTGATTGGCATTCCTCTCAGTTTGCTGTTTTGCGTGTACACATCGATTCTTTCAAACATCACACCCTACGCAACCGCGCTTGGCAACAGCACCGAGCAAGCCGGGCAACTCATCACCGTAATCGCCATTGGCGGTATAGTCGGCAAAATAGCGTTTGGTTTCGCGGCAGACAAAATAAACCTCAAAGTTGGACTGTGGCTAGCCATTGCATTGGTAATTGCCGGCTTTATGCTTTTGGCAACTGAGCCCAACTATGCCCTGATGCTGGTTGCAGCCGCCCTACTCGGTCTTGCCGCCGGCGGCCAATTACCCGTATGGGGCGCGATGATGGCTAAGGCCTTTGGGTTGGTGAGCTACGGTAGGGCAATGGGTTTAATGTCGCCATTGATCAGCTTAATCGTGATGCCCGGTTTTATTATTTCAGGGAAGCTGGTGGATATGACTGGCAACTACGTACTGTTATTAAACGTGTTTTGCGTGGTCTTAGTTGTTGCGGCGATTATTCTGGTACCGTTACGTTTAAACCGCGAATAGCTGCGACCAACACCGTTTAGGAGCACACAGTGGAATACTGGCTAGCCTGGTTTCATGAAACCAATAGTGGTGCGGAAGTAAAAGAAATCGCTCAAGCAGCGGAGCAACTCGGCTACGCCGGAATCGCATTGTCTGACCATGTTGCTTTACCGAAAGTGCAAGAAAGCCGGCACCCCTTACTTGGTATTCCCTACGACCCGGCAACGCCAAACATCGAACCGATCACCACCGCCGCAACTATGGCCGCGGTAACAGAAACGCTTCAGTTTATGACATACGCCTATGTGATGGGCATGCGAGACCCGTTTACGGTAGCAAAGCAAGCGGGCGCGCTGGCAGACCTTAGCGGAAATCGATTTTCATTGGGACTAACTCCCGGCTGGAACACTGATGAGATTGCACTTCTTGGTCACAATCCACGCACACGCGGCAAACGGTTTGTTGAATCCATCGACATAATAAATGGACTTTGGACTAACGATTTATTCAGCTACAACGGTACACATTTCAATTTTACCGACGTAGGAATTTCCCCTCGCCCGGCAATACCACCACGAATTTTTATTGGCGGTAATTCGCCCATCGCATTGAAGCGTGCCGCCGCCAATGCCGGTTGGATTGGGATGAACTATTCTAACGAGGAGCTTAAGACGATTCTCACCAGTTTGGATGAGCTATCAAACGGGGCGGCGACGAATTACGTTATCGCTGCCCAAGAGGTGAATGATGCTTATGTTCAGAGCCTTGAAGGTATGGGCGTGACAGGCGTTGTTCTAATGCCATGGCCTGTGGGGATAGAGGCCCAGACCAGTCTTGATGAAAAGTTAGCTGCGATGGCCATAGCGGCCGAGTGCTGGATGTCTAACTAACGCAGACTATTCCGGAAGAGTCTCCAGTAATTTCGCACGAACTATTCTCGTCCACACCTTATAACCTTGCTCACTAAGATGTAGTTTGTCGATCCTGTAGTTGGCCATATCGGGCTCTCCATCAGCATCCATCAATGCCTGACCCGTATCAATGAAGAACAGACCTGAAGTAGCGCCACTGTATTCCTTAATAATCGCGTTCGCGGCGTGTGCATTGGGCCAGATTTCCCAACGCCTGGGCGACGGCGTAATCGCAATGTAATAGATTGGTAGCGCTGGGTTGTGTATTCGCACCTTGGCAACAAACTGCTTATAACTGGCGAGCAGTTGCGCGGGCGTTTTAGTGTCGCCCGGTGTCATATCATTCGACCCAGCGAAAATGACAACAGCGGATGGTTGGTAAACATTCACCAAACGGTCTGCATAGTGCACCACATCATTGAGCTTAGCACCACCAAAACCTCGCTGAATCACGGGTATTGGCGCCATATCTTCTACCAGACTATCCCAAAATCGAATACTGGAGCTGCCAACAAACACTACCGCATTTTCAGGCGGCGGCTCAGATCTGGCCGCTGTTTCGAAAGCGACGATGTCGGCTTCCCAGACCAATGGATCTTCGCTACCGCGTTTACCTAATTCCTGATAAGTTCTGAATACCAGCCAACTGATCACTAGAATTACTAGAAACAGCAGAATGCATCCGTACTTCAGCTTTTTAGACATTCTACTTTAAGAACCTGATTAAGCCTTTGAAATTAAGCCGGCAGCAATAAGCCGGAACCAAACGCATAAGGCGTGCTGCCTGCAACAAGATGCGCTTCATTTACACCACCAGTATGCAGCAATCTGTCTAGACCAATCAGAATATCCGCAGACCCGACGTGACCTGTTTCATGACCCGTAACGAGAAAGTTCTCGATTGGAATCTCTACAACAGAAGCAATCAAATGCAAAAACAGATTGGCCGTCTGATTGATGATCACCCTCTCAGGATTGCAATCAAATCGCGCCTTAAGTGCCTGGAAGCTTCCGGAATAGCCATCTGAATAGCGCTGGCGTAAATCATGCCGGCTTAAACCCACCAGCTTGCGCCCATAAGGTGTTTCGCCTTCCGGCGCAATGGGGAAGCGAGTTCCGCCGTATTCAACGAGCACAGTGCCGTTAAGGTCGCTATGCGCAACGAATTCTGCGCCGCAGAATATGCCCTTTGATTCATGGTTTGTGTTGCTGCTGACAATTACAGCTCCAGCTCCATCGCTGTGACCCCACAGGCCGAGGTTTTCAATTGAGGTGTAGTCAATCGTATACGTCCAGCGCTCAGCGGCAATGATTGCGGCTATACCACCGCCATGAGTTGCCAGCCAGCCCTGCGCCATGTCCAGCGCAGAGAGTGCACCCAGACAACCGATCGTCATATCCAGGCCCATGCAACTCACCGGCGCACCCAGCTCTTTCATGATTTCAGTTGCCACAGACCAAGAGGGCAGGTAATCGCGAGACATGCCCGCAAACAACACCAACTTAAGCTCACTTGGGTCAACGTTGGCATCTTCCAAGGCTGCGCGCAAAGCTGTAACACCCATTGTGCTTGGGTGATCATCTTCAAGAGCATGACAACAGTTATCCCAACCTTGATGGCCACTGGGGTCTTGGCCCGCAGCCGCCACTATATCTCGAACGGGTTGTGAGGGCGGTAGATACACTCCCGTGCCGAGTACCGATAAGGCATTGTTCATAGCGTTGGATTCTCCGGTTCTTCATCATTCAGTAAACGCTGAATTGCTTCAACAAGCTGCTCAGCGCGACGATGCAACACTTCGTCTTCTACCATTTGCGTTGGATGATCAATGACGATGGCCGGCAATGGCCTGTCAGAAGGCTGATAAGTCATGCAGCGATCAACCTGGTCACCAAATGGTTGTGTCAAGATCGCGAAACCGGCGACGCCGATTCGCTGTAATGCTAACGAGTCGAGCGAACTGCCCGACGAACAGCTACCTCAGTCGGAGACGCCGCAAACGACAAGACCCTCCTCTCCTGAAAAGGATTGCAGCAGTGCGGCAGGCATTCGTGTGCTCGCGTCAGCTTTAATACGAATCTCTTCCTCAAAGTCAATACCACGCTCACGCAGTATGTCTTGCGCATAGGTCATGATAAGTTTGGAATTGGGCTTGTGATGATCCAGAAAAGTAACCTTCGACACTTTCGGCTTCAATGTACCCGTAATGGGCTCTGGAGTAGGACTTGGAATAGGATCAACCAGTAGCTCACAGCTCACATCACCGCAACTGGTGAGCTGCTTCGCCGGTGGATTGTTACCACCTGGCTTTGTGGTGGACGATTGTGTCATTACACTCTCCTGTTAGTTCGTTCAAACGATTTCTTTATGCCTTTATTTCTTTACACACGGCATTGGTACTGCCCACCCAACGCGGAATAACGGCAGAAAAGCGGCCGCCATTGCTGCCGCATTCAATGAAAGTCAATTGCTCTGGGCTCTTCAACGGCGAGCGCAATTCACCGGGCTCAACTTCGGCAAACTCTATTGGGTTTGCCGCAATGCGACCAAACTCGGTGAGCTCGTCGGTTTGCCGTCTGGCGTTTGCATAAATATAGTCGAGGGCTTGCTGTCGATTGAAGTCCTTACCAACAAGTGCCATGTGATCTGGCGGAATAACTACCACAAAACCACCAGAACGATAGTACCAGGCTGTTTGGCCGGCATGACATAGAGCATCACCAATGGTGTCGAGAATATGCGCACCTGTATGGCCGTAGTGGTTGTTTACCGAGTTCGGACCTTCAGTTGACATCAGTGAAATTGCGGACGCTGTTTCTGGCAAGCCATATTGCGTGTGATACGCCCCCCACTCTGTTTGCGGGTGCTCGGCAATACAGAAGCTGAGTCGCCCCGGGTGGCCAATAGTGCCGTGCGATTGCAGCACACCGCCGCCGCGACCGCAAAAATAACGCATCATCTGTGCAAATCGGCCTACCGTGGCATTGGCACGGCAATTGGCACCAAGCGCATTAGTTTCATGTTCAAAGCCGAGTTGCTCAACAACCGGGCCACTGACAATCACCAGCACAGCGGCACCGCCGGTAGTTACTTCTACGCCACTCAGATTGAGTCTAGGGTCTAATAAGCCTTCGGTCAGTGCTCTGAGTAAAGGACCGTATTCTGTTTTACAACCTGCCATTACCGCCGTAGCCGCAGCCTTTTCGGCCCTGACGACAATGTTTTGATCGGGAATTTCACCAACAACATCAAACCCCTGCCAGCCCATGGCGTCCAACATTGCATCGACAAGACTGCCATAGGGTGGAATAACAGGCAGACCATCGGTCCAGCCATTCTCCATGCAGTTTTCGATATCTTCCAACGTGGCGTATGTCGTCATGCTATCCAAACAAATCAATTTTCAGCGGCAAAGGTATGCCGTTGAAGCTCGCGGGGTTTGCAGATTGGAAGATAGTAGCAGCGGTGATGTATCGCCGGCATCATACATCTGTACTACTGGCTATTGTACTGTGTGCTGCTGCGTTATGAGTCTATTCTCTTACGCAGATCACCATTCATTGCCAGTGGCTTGCGAAGCTATCAGACACTAGTTTGACCAGCTGCGCCTGGCGGTTCACACCTGTTTTTCCGAAGATGGATGACAGCTGGGTACGCGCCGTATTGCGCGACACTCCCAAGGCTTGCGCTGCGGCAGTAAGCGTAAGGCCGTCAACCAAATGTGCTATCAATTTCGCCTCTGCCGGTGTAACCCCAAACACATCAATCAACCTGGCCTGACTGGGTGCGCACTCTCTCACAGGCCCCTGCAACAGCAAAACCAACTCAGGACCACCCTGATCGAAAACTACATTTTGTTTAGGTACCAGGCGAATATGAACGTCCCATTTCGTCTCTAAGCTCGCCCGCGCGATCGCAATACTCATTGTGGACTGCGCTTGCTCATCTTTTCTTGTTAGCTCCAATAATTCACGACAGGCTTCCTCTAATTTTTTCTGGTCCGTACTACTACTGCAACGAAGCGCATCATGTCGCACATATACGCCATCGCGCTCACGCAAAATTTGCCGTGCGGGTTGATTGGCGGAGAGCACTTCAAGGTTTGCATTAACGATTACCGAGGCAATATCCATAGAGCCAAGCAAGTCTTCGTAAAATGCTTCAATAAAGCTGTTGTGCGTATAGGCACTGTAGAGTTGCAAAGCCTTGTCCATCAAAGGGACGATACTTTCAAGACGTGCTCTATCGCTTTTCGAAAACGAAGGTTCGTCGCCCAAGCGAACCAATCGCATCCTGAGCCGAAGGTGGCTTGGCTTGTCAAACACGTCAAAGCCAATAAGGTCGGACACACCGT
>JBGCDE010000005.1:0-22596 GCA_045105115.1 Pseudomonadales bacterium
ATCACCGCGTGTCAGCTGAAGGCGAACTGATACAAACTGAAGAAATTACTGTGCCCAGCGGCACGATGATGCACGACTTCAATATCACTGAGAACTACGTGATCTGGATGGATTTGCCGGCGCTGTGGGATCTGGACAACATGGGGTCTGGCTTGCCGTTAAAATTCGATCGCTCATATGGTGCTCGCCTAGGCGTGATGCCACGAGCAGGGTGCAGTGATGATGTTGTTTGGTACGATATTGATCCCTGCTATGCCTTTCATCCCCTGAATGCCTATGAAGAAGGCGAGACGATTGTTATTGATGTGTGCCGGAAGGCTGACATGGACGCAGCGGCCATGTTGCATCGTTGGGTCATTGATAAAGCGGCGGGTTCAGTCACTGAAATACCGCTGGATGATCGTTCTATAGAGTTCCCACGTGTTTGCGACTCGAAGGTGGGTGTGAAGCACCGCTACGGCTATTTAGCGGGGCTTGCCGGATTAGTGCCTTATGCAGAGCGTTACATTAAGTATGATTTTGATTCGATGAGCTCGGTTGTCGCTGAACTAGGGGAAGGGCGTGAAGGAAGCGAAGCGGTTTTCGTAAAGAACCCGGACGGTAAGACCGAAGATGACGGATGGTTATTGGCTTACGTGTATGACGATGCCACTCAAGCGTCAGAAGTTATTATTTTAGATGCAGCTACAATGAGTGCAGAACCACTGGCCCGCATCATGTTGCCGACTCGCGTGCCAATGGGCTTTCATGGTAGTTGGGTGCCGTTCTAGGCGGAATGAATATTATTGGGAAGGAATAATGTGGGTGCCATAAGGTGGCACCCACAAGACAGCACTAGGAGCGATTAACCACCAAAGTTATAAATCAAATCAATCCCGTAACTACGCTTTTCCTTGAACGAATCGACTGCGAAGCCCAGCGTTCCAAAATCGATACCCCATTCGCGATAGTCTTCATCGGTCAGGTTACGACCCCAGGCTGCAACCACAAGATTGCCACCAAAAACCTCAAGCTCAGACAGGCTTATGCGCGCATGAACCAGTGTTTGGTCATCGGTGCGATCAAACATGTTGAGCTGCGGGTGGAATACCATCTCGTCGCGGTAAGTCACTTCGCCACGCACATTGAGATTGCCCCAGGAAATGCCCGGTACATCATAAGAAGCAATAAATGACATATTGTTCTCAGGTGCTCTGCCTACAGTGGCTACATCAGAGATATCTTCGTTGCCAGTGATTGGGTCGGCTGTTGGTCCTGGGTTGGGCAGCGCCGTGAGAGGATCGATCCGTTGCGTGATGAACTCGGTGTATCCAGCGTCGGTATAACCATAGTTGAACATCAAACGCAGCCCTTCAGTCACTTGCGCAGTCAGTTCAAGCTCTAGGCCTTTAATTTCCAGCTCGCCAGCGTTCAAGGTAACGGAAGAAGCGCCGCCTTCCCCCGCCTTAAAGCTGCTGACCTGCGCGTCTTGGTAATCCATGAAGAAGATCGCAGCGTTTAAGCGAATACGACTGTCGGCCCAATCAGATTTGATGCCTATTTCGTAGTTGGTAACGGTTTCCTCATCAAAGCCAAGCTGAAAGTCTTCCAGGCTGCTTGCTCTGGCTCCAAATCCGCCTGCACGATAACCATTTGCAACCGTGAAGTACGTGCTGACATCGTCGTTCCAGGCGTAGTTGAGCGTCAAGCCACCACTGACATTGCTCCAGTCGTCTTTGGCCGTGTTGGTGGTTATATTGCCCATTGCGTCAGTAATACGCGAATTACGGAGATAAGCGTCTTTTTCATCTTCGGTGTAACGCAGACCTATGGTCAGGTCCAGTGCATCCGTCATCGCGTAAGTGAATTGACCATAAATGGCCAGCGAATCATTCTTCGCGCCGTATTGGAAAATAGGTGTGCTTAGTTGCACGTCTTTGCCAAAGCAGGGCGCTGGGCTGACAAAGTCACCGCAGAGAAATCCTTGTGTGCCCGCTGGCAATGCCCCAAATGCAAAAATAGCTGGCAGAATAAAGGACTGCGGGTTGTCTTCATTACTTTCTTCTTCAAAGTAATAAATGCCCGTCGCATATTGAAGCTTTCCATCCATTGCATTACCAAGGAACTGCAACTCATGAGTGGTTTGTTCATTGTCGCTTAAGCGCTCTGCAAGAAACACCGAACGAAGCTCGCCGGCGGGCACAAATTGACCCGGTGCTACCGTGGGGTCTTGTAACACTGTGGCGCCATCAGATGCGAATGAACCGAAGTCGGTACCGGTTGTGCCACTGTCCCATTCGCGCTGTGCGCCGACATATTTAATCGTCAAATTGTCTGTTGCTTCCCATTCCAGGGTAACAGTGTGCATTTCGATATCAGAATAAGTGTCTTTGCCAGGTGCATTGGCCATGGGAAGTTGGCCTAAACGATCCGGCGAAGCAAACGCGGTAGCCGCTTGTGTAATGGCGCCACCGAGTTGGTTATTAGGTGCTCGCGTAGCGACGATTTGTGAAAGAGCGGCGTTGCTGACTCGCTCTGACTGATCGTAGGTGTAATCGGCTGTGAAGGTGTCGGACGGCGTTAGCCGCAGTGCAATACGAAATGCATCGGACTCTTGTTCGCCGAGCTTGTTACCGTGGACGGTATTGCGAAGCAGACCATCTTTTTCATTAAAGTTATACGTCAACTTGGCTGAAAACACATCCCCGAGCAGGCCTGTATCCAGTGAGGTTTTACTACGAATAAAGCTTCTGTTGCCAAAGCTTAGATGCTGTTTGAATCCGAATTCTTCCTGAGGCTTTGCAGTGATAATGTTAATAGCGCCACCAATGGTGTTACGCCCGTATAGCGTGCCTTGTGGCCCGCGCAGAACTTCAATGCGCTCTAGATCAACAATGTCGAACGTGGCACCTGTGTTTCGCGCTATGTACACGCCGTCGAAATACACGCCAACGGTGTTCTCGACCAGTAGAGATGTCTCACCACTGCCGATGCCGCGAATGCTGTAACCGTAATTGTCCAGCGATGACGGCTGTCTATCGATCGTCAGGTTTGCGGTGTACTCAGCCACCTGGCCAGCTTCAAACGCACCGATTGCTTGCAGTTCTTCCGCGCCAAAAGCGGCGACCGAAATAGGAGTATCCTGCAGAGATTCAACACGTTTTTGCGACGTGACGATAACTTCTTCCAAGGCCAGACCCTGGGCATTAGCGGTTGATGCTGTAACTGCGCATAAGGCGCAGGCCATAAGTGAAGGTTGAAAACGCATTGTCGGATACTCCTCTGATTATTTCTTTGTGTAATGAGCAAGCGAATATGCCGATGTTACCACCAAACAAAGGTGCCTCCTATGAGTATGGGCGCTGCAATACTTGCGATTTGTTTAGTCAATCGGAAGTACGTGAGCGAAGCTGATCGTTGATTGAGCGCTTTTTGAGCTCAGCGCAGTGACGCAGTGTGTCAGCGGTGCTTAAGCTGTGTATGTTGTTGAGTCAGCGGAGAAAACTCCCAACCTGGGTATTTTGCTCAGGTTGGGAGTGCTCTGCATAGTTTAGCGAGACCAGCTGAAGGTCACACCATAGGTACGCGGAAGAGCCGGGGTTGCAAACCCGGTACCCTGTACCGGGAAATTATGCAGGTAGTACTCTTCGTCGAAAGCATTCTTCACCCATAAAGTCACCTGGTACTGGTCTTCAGGCGCCATGTAAGAAACACGGAAGTCTGTAACGTCGTACTCTGGTACTTTCGCAATCTCCAGCTCGTCAGGGTCTTGCACGGTTTCGTCTTTATAGCGATGATCAAGCTGGTAGCGCATAGCGCCGCCGTTGCCTAGCTCCTGATCGTAACGTATGAGGATGTTATAGGCGCTTTCCGGCGCGTTGCGCAAGGAATTACCTGTTCGGTCCGGTGCTGCAGCTGCGCCAGCGCTGGGGGCTCTAAAGCCTGCCGGGATAAAGAAGTCAGAGAATTCAGTATCCAGCGCGGTGTATGAGCCTTGTATGACAAGATTATCAATAGGGGCAATGGTGAATTCGATTTCCACACCATTAATTTCAGCGTCGGCGGCGTTCTGTGTCAGCAGGTTGCCAGGATCATTGGGGTCCGCGTCTTCGGCAACCAAAAGTTGCAAGATTTGCAAGTCAGTGTAATCCGTTCGGAATGCCGCGACGTTAAGTCTGAATCGATTGTCAAACCATTCAGTTTTTGCGCCCAGTTCGTAGAGTATGGCTTCTTCCGGGTCAAACGCGGAGCTTGCGATAGTCTCGTTTACGCCGCCACCTGGGAAGCCACCCGATTTAAAGCCTTCTGAATAGGTGAAATACACGAAAGCGTCGTCGGTGAACTGGTAATCAACAGTCACCTTTGGTGTGAATGAGCTCCAGTCTTCATTAAGAGTTAGGTTATAGGCTTGTGTCGGGTTCAGGCCGCTGGGTGTGCCGATCTTGTTAAAGTCTTTTTCTTCCCAGGTCTGTCGCCCTCCTACTGAAACGCTCAGGCGATCTGTGACTGCATAGGTAAATTGGCCAAATATCGCATAGCTATCTGTAGTGTTGTCGCCCAGCACGCCGCCATTGATAATTGGAACAAAAGGAATGGAGCCACCTGCGCCGTTTGAACCGAACACACCAATAGGCCCGGTTTCATTTCGTACGGTTTGTTCCTGCAGATAATAAAGTCCTGCAACCCACTGCAACTTACCGTCGCCAGTGGACGTAAATCTGAACTCCTGAGTGAATGTGTCTGAGTCATCAGAGTACGGGTTTGAACCACCCAATAAAGGCAGACCTCCGTTAGACAGCAGCAGATTGGTTTGACCAGTCGTTCCAAACACTAAGTTAGATATTTTGGACTCAACTTGTCTGAACGAGCTCAGGGAAGTAAAGGTAAATGCGGGGAAGTCATAATCAATACGAGCAGTCACGCCTGCAATATCGATTTTAGAGAAGCCCGCGTCTTCTGCGACGTTTGTGTGGATTTCATCGTCATAGTTGGCTATCAAGGCCGACTCGGCGGCGTGCCATCGGCTTGAACCATCCTCCGCGCCTATAAAATGCCGACCTGGTCCTGCTTGATCCATTCGCGAGAAATTGGCGGACACGTTTATTTCCAATTCGCTGCTTGGCGTGAAGCGCAGATGGCCTCGCACTGAGTCAGTGTTCAAATCAGATTGCTGTAAGTCATCCAGATCAAATACAGAATTGGGGTCGAAAAACTGGGGGTAATCAGCGGCTCGAGATTCAACATACCCGTCGCGTCGTCGGCTGGAGAAAGACACTTTGGCGAACACATTGTCGGCTATCTGACCGCTTACCAGACCACGGAAATTCATCGCCTGAAAGTTGCCAATACCAGCTTCAAACTTCATTGTGGTGTCTTCAGTTGGCTTGGTGGTAATCATGCTTACCGCACCACCCACTACGTTCTTGCCAAACAGTGTGCCTTGCGGCCCGCGAAGTACCTCCACTCGCTCTAGATCGAACAAGTCCACATCCATACCGGCTGAGCGGCCGATGTACACTTCATCGACAAAAACGATGACTGATTGATCACCCGCTGGGCTGTCTTCGTTAGAACCAATGCCGCGAATGTATAGCTGCGGCTGTCCTGCGTTAAAAGAACCCATCGTGAAGCCTGGTGTTCGTTCTGTAACACCTTTGATATCAGTGATGCCCATATTGCTCAGTTCTTCACCACTAATTGCTGTAACAGCCAATGGCAAGCTTTGCAGGGGTTCTGCTCTCTTTTGTGTAGTGACAATAACCTCTTCCAGCATCGCATTCGCATGAGAGGCCATGCCAAGCGCGATAGATGAGATCGCTGCGGGTAGACCGCAAGCGTTAATAATTCGGCGGATTTTCATACTGAATGCTCGTCCATTGTTTATTTCCGGTTTGAACTCCGCACGCTAACACAGGCCAATTTTTGAATGAAAGCAATTTGTTACAAACTATCTGTATGTGGGTGATATTTCACAGAAAACAGTTTAGTTTTGGTTGCGCTTTAGAGGCACAAAAAAAGAGTCCTGACTGAATAGTCCTCTGGGGGCAGAGAAGAGCTAATCCGGCAGCAAAGAGAATCTTGCTACGTTAGTTGAGAAGTAATGGTGCCCAGGAGAGGACTTGAACCTCCACGCCCTTGCGAGCACTAGCACCTGAAGCTAGCGTGTCTACCAATTTCACCACCTGGGCAATGCATAGGCGGATTTTAAACTCAATCTCTGCTGTTTGGATCCGTTCAACTTTATCGAACTGTCCACCACAACACCACCTGAGCATGTAAAAACAGGTGGATTTGAGCGGCGAGCACTTTAATCGCCACGCCTTCCAATGTCAATCTGATGTTCTATGGTGCAATGCGCTGTAGACTGCTGTTTTCTGGAAAGCGCAGGATGGATGTGTTTGATGAGTAGTGGCAGTAGCTCTTTGATTTCAATAGCTTCTCGGCCTGATATCGTACGCCGCAGCGTGCGGGTAGCGTTGCTGGTGGGCACAATTTTGGCCTTGATTAATCACGGCGATCGACTTGTTGCTGGCAACCTGGATTTAGCCGCTGCGACAAAAATTATATTGACGTACCTGGTGCCGTATTCAGTGGCAACCTGGGCGGCTGTGCAAACAGTCCGTGAAAGCCAAATTAAGAGTGGGAGCCAGGAGCATGTTTGAAACCGACAGTCTGAAGGCGTTGACGCAAGCTACTGAGCTTCTGTCGCAGGGCTTCGATTCGCTACCGTCTATCGAGCCACCTGGGCTGGATAACAAAGCGGCGGCAATCTTGGATGATGTTGCCCTTCGCATGCAGGACAACTACCCCTATGGTCACCCGCTGTATGCAGGGCAAATGCTAAAACCACCACACCCGATAGCTCGTGCGGCCTACAGTCTTGCTATGCAAATCAATCCCAACAACCACGCTCTGGATGGGGGCCGCGCAAGTTCAACGTTGGAGAAGGAAGCAGTGGCCAACCTGGCTTCCATGTTCGGCTGGAATGCTCACATTGGTCATCTATGCGGTGGTGGCACCATGGCAAATATGGAAGCCCTTTGGATTGCCAAGCAAGAGAAGGGTGGCGCTGTTGTTGCCTCGGAGCAGGCGCATTACACCCATTCACGCCTTACCGAGGTTCTGAACATTCCTTTTTATTCAGTGGCCGTTGATCATAATGCACAGATGGATATCTCTGCGTTGGAAGCGCTGCTGAAAGAGCAGCAGATAGGCACAGTTGTTGTGACGCTTGGAACCACCGGGGTGGGCAGTGTCGATCCTTTGCATAAGGTGCTGGAGTTACAAAAATCGTATTCATTTCGTATCCACGTAGACGCAGCTTACGGTGGCTACCATGGTTTGTTGACCACATTGGCTGATAATGCGAGTCAGGCTTTTGCGAGAATTGCAGAGGTTGATTCAATCGTGATTGACCCGCATAAGCATGGTTTGCAGCCATATGGTTGCGGTTGTGTGCTGTTTCGCGACCCTCAGATAGGGCGTCATTACAAACACGATTCGCCCTACACCTATTTTAGTTCGAATGAATTGCATCTAGGCGAAATAAGTCTCGAATGCTCCAGACCGGGAGCTTCAGCCACGGCCTTGTGGGCAACACAGCAATTGCTGCCAATGGAAGCAGGCGGAGAATTCGCGAGTGGTTTGGAGTTGGGCAGGAATGCGGCTCAAGCGTTGTATCAGCTTGTGTGTGATGACGATTCTCAACTGGCCATCTTTGAGCCAGAGCTGGACATAGTACTTTGGGCGCCAAAGGCCGACAAAGCCAGCGAGATCTCTGCGATGAGCGCCAGAGAATTTGAGCAATGCGCGGCTAAAAACCTGCATCTTGCATTAGTTACTTTGCCCAGCAAGTTATTGCAAGCACATTGGCCAACGGTGGAGTTTGATACAGATACGGTAACGTGCATGCGCTCTTGTTTGATGAAGCCAGAGCATGCGGATTGGGTAGAAAAAATTTGGGCAATCTATAAAAAAGTTGGCTAGCTATTAGCCGCTTTTGGTAGATTGTTAAGGGTGTCTTGCTGATTTTCTTCATCTTCTAACAGAAGATTGCTGGTTGCATAGTCGCGCCATTCCTTGCTGGCTAGCCATTTTAGCATTTCGGCTTCTTGCATAGGCTTGCAGACCAGATAGCCTTGCACATAATCACAGCCAAATTCTCTTAGGCGTGCGAGTTCCGCGCGTTCTTCAATACCTTCTGCAACAACGGTCATTTTTAGGTAATGCCCAAGTTCTATCGTAGAGCGAACAATAGCGCTGTCTTCTGCGCTGTCGAGCATATTGTTTACAAACACTTTATCAATCTTCAGTTCGTTCACTGGTAAGTTAGCAACATAAGCGAGAGACGAATAGCCTGTACCATAGTCGTCAATCGACAAACGAATACCCATGTCATGCAGGCTTTGAACCATATCTCGAGCTTTGTCGGGGTCGTCCATCAACGCGCTTTCGGTGATCTCCAGGCATAGGTGGTCAACAGGCAGTTTGCTCTTATTAAGTGCATTCTGAACGATCGCTGACAAGTTCGGGTTCAGCAAATCGCGCGACGATACATTGAGTGAAATTTTAATCGCCGTGCCCTGCTCGTGCCAATGACCTGCTTGCGCTATAGCGTTGTCTATCACCCAATGCGTGATCAATCGCACCGCACCCGTGTGCTCGGCAAAAGGAATGAACTCGTCGGGCGGGATAAATCCGCGCGTTGGGTGATTCCAGCGAATTAACACTTCCATGTTAGGCGTGTCAGCCTGCCCAAGTGCCACTTTGGGCTGAAAATAAAGTTCGAATTCATTGTTGGCAACGGCTTTTCGAATATCACCCAACAGTGAAAGATGAGTCTGTTTATAGGCGTCGGAATCCTGGTCGAAGAATGCGTACCCACTGCCTGAGCGCTTGGCTTCGTACATTGCGACGTCAGCGAAGCGTAATAAGGCGCTTGCTTCTGTGCTGTGCGTTGGATACGACGCTATGCCAATACTGCCACCAAGGTCGACATGCTGGTTTTTCATGGCAACTGGTTGTTCAAGTGCGCGCAATACTTTGCGGGCTATATCGATCACTCGACGCTTGTCGGCTGTGGGTAAGATTATGCCAAATTCATCTCCACCCAATCGGGCAACAGTGTCGGACTTTCGCAATACGGCAAGCAAGCGTTTTGCAACCACACGCAGTGCGAAGTCGCCAGACTCATGGCCCAATACGTCGTTGATGAACTTGAATCGGTCAAGATCGATCATCATGATGGTGAAAGGAGTTGGCGTTCGATCGCTAGTGGATACAGCGCGCGCAAGTCGTTCATTAAACATGGCGCGATTTGGCAAGCTTGTTAGGTTGTCAGAATAAGCCATGTGCATCATTTCTTCTTCGCGTAATGCAATGGCCTGATTCATTACATTTAAGGTGTAAGCCAGCTCTCCTATTTCATCGTTGCGAGTAATTTCTACGGTCTTGGCGTAGTTACCCAGTTGTATTTCCTTGGCAAACTCGGCGAGCAGTTTAAGCGGATGGGAAACGGTTTTGGCAATAAAAAATCCACCGCCTAGTGAGAGCAGCAAACTAAAAGCGGCTAGTAAGGTAAGATTTGTTCGTAAGCCCGAAATGGCGTTGCCGGCGTGATCAGAGGATTTCTGAAGTACGGCGTAGATGGCAAGGTGTGGCTCGCCTAGCGGCATCACCATTGCTTTTACACCGCTTAACACAGAGTCTGTACTGCGAATTGATTCTTCAGATTGCTCAGCGAGTAATATCGCGTATTCAGCAATTAAATCAGCAGGGTTATTGGTCGCATTTTTGTCTGTATCTTCATCGTTTGCAGTCTGGCGTGAGCTGCCTTCAAGGTTAATTCCCTGCGAGTGTTTGTTGATGAACGAGACGCTAAGGTTGGTAATGTCTTTGATTTCAGTGGCTGTTCTGTCATCGAGTTTTCGAGCAATACGCAGCCAGGCGCTGGCGCTGCCATCGCTAATAGGCACCATCACCTGATGATACAGACCTTTGCGAGTTCGAATAAAATCTTGAAAGCGCTGTTTCTCGGCGGCGTTTTCACTTGCTACGGCCAAGTGGTCTACTTTCAGCGGACCACGATAGCGCTCAAGCAAGGTATTCAGCACCGGTTTTTCTTTAGTGCGCAGGGCAGCCAAAACCTCTCTGTCAGCGGCAATTAATTTGCCGGCATTAACCCATGACTCTCGCTGAGCAACAAAATAGTGATCCACCATGCCGCGCGAGTCACGAAGCTGTTGAGCGGCTGCCTCATCACTGATCTGCGTGGTTGACGTGTTCATCAACACGAGCGCAATCAGCTGAACCAATATCAGCAGTGAGGAGAAGAAGAAAAGCAGCCGTGCTCTGAGGCTTTTGAAATCCATGTGGTGCCAAGGTTGGGCAATATTATTTCTTTAAGCCTAGCAGTTGCACCTTGATATTCGCGTCATTTGCCTATTTATCCACCATAGCCTGACAGGTGGTATTTTTAGCCTGGTTCAGACCGCATTTGATTAAAAATCAGAGGCTTGAGAGTGCAACCACCTGCGTTTTAGGCTGTGGATGCTGGTCAGCAAGCACCCAGCGCACGCACATGGTGCCATGGCTATGTCCCGATGTGTCCATCCAGTTATCAACGGCTGGATTGCTGGCTGATACCACCAATCGAACCCGGCCATCATCATCTGCTATTGCTTGCCCGGAATTGATGTAAACCGAGCGATGAGAATAGTCCAGTGACTCGGCCCAGATGTTCGCCAGTTGAAAGTTCCAGTATTCGCATGCGGGCGGTTCCAGGTCGATCAGCAGAGCTTGGTCTGCTTCTAGTTGCCAGCGGCCCAGGTAAATCCTGACGTTGGGGTCACCACCTACTTTGCGATGTTGTTCCGCGGGCGGAAGATACAGTTCATTTGGTGCCGCGTGATTGGCCATATCCACCACCCAGTCGGCGAACCAGCGCGCGGTACCCTTGCCATACTTAGAGGCGCCAATTAATTGCTGCGCAAATCGGTCCAGTTGCAATGGCGGTGGCGGGTCACTTGGCTCCAGACATTCAATATTGAGCAGTGCCTCACGCTCTACACGGCGATCAAGAAAAGTTTGGCGACACAAAACCTGAGAGGTGTCGTCAGCCAGTTGCAGCCAATTACCTGGGTGTTCCGTGCGACTGGCAATGATTTCAAAGTTGCCCTGCGCGTCCATTTCGAGCTCGGATGCATTCAAGTGCCCAGCGCCGCCTGTAATTTTGTCAACGGCAGAAAAGTTTTGATTTTGAGCAGCGAAGCTTATGTAATGAATATTGCCTCGATTGCCGGTGATTTTGTAATCGAACGCCGGTTTGATAGACGCGCCCACATAGTAATTGTCGGGGTTGTCCAGCCCCATTTTTACAAGATCGGGTTGGGTTCGAAACACCGGGTTGCGTGGCCCGGTCAATTCAGCAAATGTGCTGATACCCGAGCGCGCTAGCCGCGACAAATAGCGAAGCCCCTCAACGCGGTCGAAATTATTCAGTTCCAGATCATCGCGCCGCAAGATTTTTGCGGCATCTTTTAACTCATCACAAAATGTTTCCCATGCGGCGACTACTTCTTCAGTATTGTCAGTTTCAGCGTTCACAATGCCTCCCGTGAATAATTGTCTTTGAAGGAATAAAACGAAAAGCGATCTCGAATCATGCTCTCGGTTAAACCAAAATCATCTAAGGTGTATTCATGCTTACCGTGCTTGTGTTGTGGATGATTCTGTATGTGATCCGAAAATGCGACACGTTGATCTTCGCGCATATTGAAATCAAAACGATCAAACACGCGTTCTATTAATCGCAATGGTTGGTGAATAAACTCTTTGTGGTTGTAGTCCATAAAGTGTTTTTCGTTGTGCAGGCGACGCTGCGCCAAGCCGCGCTCCAGAGATTGCGCGTAAAAATCCATCACCGTTTTGGCTACCGCGCTTTGGTCTAAATGACTGGTGTCACCCATGTACATGCGCATTACCTGCTGGTTCATGCTGCTGATTGACGAGGTGACTCCTACAGGATCGCGGTGGCCCCAAACAAAAGAGGCGTCAGGGAATAAATCAAGAATGACGTCAATCGCCCACATATGCGCAGGTGCTTTTAATACCCAGCGTTTTCCGGGTCGTTGCCACTGCAGTACTTTCAAGAACAGTCGGTATTCTTCGTACATCCAATGCAGATCGCGATTTAAAAACCAGCTGTGGTAAGGCTCAAACATGATTTCAAAACCAGTCTGCACGCCATCGAATGACAATTGATGCAACATCACGCATTCTTCGGGAGTGTCAGCATCCGCGTAATGAATTTTACGAAACTCGCTGCCTTCCAACGCCGCCATTTTTTCTACTACGGCCAGATAACGTGGGTCAGACTCGCCGGGTTTAAGCCCGGGGTAAGGTTCCGGATGCCGCAGCTCCCATTGTGCCAGTGGTCTAGCGTCAGGGTCTTTCGCTAATACATTCAGTAGTGCAGATGTACCTGACCGAGGCAAACCGGTTACAAACAGCGGCGCTATAATTTTCTCATCGAGAATTTCCGGGTGCTTCCTAATCGCTTCAAAAATTTTAAGGCGGCTAATGAGCTTCTTGTATTGAATTTTCAGAAGACGACTTTTGCCGGTCTCATCCGGGCAGCACTGGTCCAGAGTTTGAACGTATACGTCCAAACCTTCCAGACAGCGCTCGTCTCCGAGGTCAACCAAGCCTGTTTCTTCTCTGGCCTGGTCGACCAATTGCTGAACAACAGCGTGCATGAGCTTTCCTTAGGGGTATTGGCTAACGGGATCTGCAGTAACTAAACAGGTGCTTGGCCCTACAGTTCTGAGCGCATTTTCTGTTTTAAAGCTTTGCTAATCATGCCTTTGGCCAGCGCGTATTTCATTGGCAAGTCAATGGTCATATCAACTTGTGAGCCTTGGCCGCGATCAGTAACGCTCAGCTTCGCTTTGAAAAGTTTGCTTTTGGCTAAACCGCTAAGATTCTGTTCGTCAAAGCTGCAGTGGTATCCCGGGTCGATATCACGAAATTCGGAAGAGTTTTCGACTACATCGCATACGCGCTCAAACGCCTCCTCAGCTGAGAGTCTGGATTGGTGGCTTACGGTGAATGAAGGCATAGTCTTATCCTAACAGCATTTGCCGCGCTGAGTGTTGCACCCGATAGACAGGTACAGTAGCAAGCCCACTGGTATTAATGTGTTAACGCTTCTTAAGGCTGGGCAGGCATAATAAGGCCTAGGCAGCAGATGGCTGTTGCCACCCATCGAGACAGGACGCCAGTGCCAAGGAAGAAAGCTTCTAACTCCGATATAGGTGACGATCCTCACGCAGAGCGTGAAGCTAGAAAATACTCGGAACCTATAGCCAGTCGCGAACACATACTCAAATTGCTCAAAAAAGCGGGCAAACCACTGAGTGAACAACAGGTGGCCAAGGCTTTGAAGCTGTCTGTTGAGCAAGAGTTCGCGTTGAATCGGCGCTTAAAGGCGATGGTTCGTGATGGCCAATTGATGCGTAATCGCCGAAAAGCTTACGGCTTGATCGACAAAATGGACTTGATTCGTGGGCGTGTAATCGGCCATCGCGACGGCTTTGGATTCTTGCAACCGGAAGACGGCGGCGACGACTTGTTTCTTAGTCCCAGACAAATGCGCCAAGTATTCGACGGTGATCAGGTGCTGGCTCGAACCATAGGGTTTACCCGCCGAGGCCAGGCAGAAGCCCATATTGTCGAGATTCTCGAGCGAGTGCACACGCATATCGTCGGTCGACTGCAAGGCGAACAGGGTTATTGGTTTGTCACGCCGAACAATCAGAGAATCAG
This sequence comes from Pseudomonadales bacterium, assembly GCA_045105115.1. Lineage (GTDB taxonomy): Bacteria > Pseudomonadota > Gammaproteobacteria > Pseudomonadales > JAUIET01 > JAUIET01. Next base: position 13,804 of record JBGCDE010000005.1, read on the forward strand.
CAATCACGTTATCGTGCCCAAGAAAGAGCGTGGCGGCGCGAGTAATGGCCAAATCGTATCCGTTGAAATACTGACTCCGCCGTCGATGGCGAGTCCTGCGACCGGCCGCATTGATGAAGTGCTAGGCGATGATTTGGCGCCTGGCATGGAAATAGATGTTGCTTTGCGAGCCCACGATATTCCCCATGTTTGGCCTTCAGATGTGCTGGAAGAAATGAAGGGCTTTCACGAGCAGGTGCAAGAGGAAGATAAACGGCACAGAGTTGATCTTCGCGAGTTACCGTTCGTGACGATTGATGGTGAGGACGCCAGAGACTTTGATGACGCCGTGTGTGCGCAATCCAGAAAAGGCGGGGGCTGGCGCCTGCTGGTAGCGATTGCCGATGTGTCTCACTATGTTCAGGTAGGCAGTGCCTTGGATAAGGAAGCCGCTCGCCGCGGTAATTCGGTGTATTTTCCTGGTCAGGTCATTCCGATGTTGCCGGAATTATTATCGAATGGCTTGTGTTCACTGAACCCGGGCGTAGACCGTCTTTGTATGGTGTGCGACATGACTGTGTCGGCAAACGGACGCGTGTCTGGTTATACTTTTTACGAGGGCTTGTTTCGCTCGACTGCACGTCTTACCTATACCCAGGTAGGGCAGTATCTGGAGACTGGCAAACTTGCCAATAAGTCGCTGCATCCTGCTCTTGATGAATTGCACAATGTCTATCAATGCCTGCGCCGTGCTCGTGTGCAGCGCGGTGCCATGGATTTTGAAACGCATGAAACACAAATTATATTTGGTGAAGATCGCAAGATAGAGCGCATAGTGCCGGTGGTGCGCAACGTCGCGCATAAGCTGATTGAAGAGTGCATGCTGGCGGCCAACGTATGCGCCGCACGATTTGTTGAATCGCTGGAGTGGCCGGGGGTATTTCGTATCCATGAAGGGCCAAGCGGAGACAAGCTCACTAATTTGCGTGAATTTCTTGGCGAGCTGGGATTGAGTTTGGGCGGCGGCTCAAAACCAACACCGAAAGATTATTTGCAGTTGTCGGAAAAAACCAAAGAGCGTCCGGATGCTCACATTATTCAATCGATGATGCTGCGATCGATGAGTCAGGCTGTTTATCACGTGGAAAACAAAGGCCATTTTGGCCTGGCGTATTCGGCGTACTCCCATTTCACTTCGCCAATTCGGCGCTACCCTGATTTGTTGGTACACCGGGCCATTCGGGCAGCGGTACGGTCTCGCAAGGAAATAAAACAAGTGCAGCGCGTGAAAGGTGCGAAACCACTGGCCCTGCGCAACATCTTTCCGTATGGACCAGGAGAGATGCTACAAAACACCGAACACAGTTCGATGACCGAACGGCGTGCCGATGAAGCAACGCGCGATGTGGTTGCATTTCTGAAATGCGAGTTTCTTAGTGACCGGGTTGGTGAGGAATTTCCTGGCATCGTTAATGCGGTCACTGGCTTTGGTTTATTTGTTGAGCTGGAAGACATCTACGTTGAAGGTTTGGTGCATGTCACCGCACTTGCCAATGACTATTATCACTTCGACGCCGCTCGGCAACGCTTGCAAGGAGAGCGCACCGGGGTCAGTTTTCACTTGGGTGATCGTCTTCAGGTTCGTTTGGTTGCTGTGAATCTCGACGAGCGGAAGATTGACCTCGAGCTGGTCGGCACGCATAAGAGTGGCAAGCAAAAACGCAGTGGTTCCGACACCAAAAAGAAGTCGTCAGCACGCAAAAAGCGTCGGTAATTGTTGAGCAATTCCTTGAGTACTGAACACGAACAATTGCAATGGGTGTATGGCTTCCACGCTGTTGAGGCCTTGTTAGATCGCCACCCTCGGCGTGTCAAGCAGCTCTACGTGCAGGATAACCGTGAAGATCAGCGTATTGCGTCACTGCTGAGTGCCGCCAGACAGGCAGGTGTTACCAGTACGGCTGTTAGTAAATCCGAATTGCAAGCGGTTGCCGATGGCAATCATCAGGGTGTTGCTGCGCAATGCTCACCAGCGCAGGTGCGTAACGAAAATGAGTTAGAAGACTACTTGTCGGGTTTATCAGGCAGTGCGCTGGTGTTGGTTCTGGATGGTGTGACTGACCCGCATAACCTTGGCGCCTGTATTCGTTCTGCGGAAGCCGCAGGGGCGGATGCTGTAGTGATACCGAAAGATAAGTCAGCCGGGTTAAATGCCACGGTTCGTAAAGTGGCCTGTGGTGCGGCTGAATTGTTGCCGGTTTTCAGAGTGACCAACCTCGCACGCAGTCTGCGTCAGCTCAAGCGCATGGGGCTTTGGGTCTCTGGGTTGGCTGGAGAAGTGGAAAGCACGCTTTATGACCTTGATCTAACTGTACCAACTGTGTTGGTTATGGGCGCTGAGGGGAAAGGCTTGCGCCAGCTAAGCCGTAAGGAATGCGATTATCTGGTGAAGATACCAATGCCAGGTCGCGTTGAGAGTTTGAATGTCTCGGTGGGTGCAGGTGTTGCACTATTTGAGGCAAGTCGACAGCGCGCTGCGGCGGGCTAATCGGGCGTAAATCCGCGGTTCATACTGATTTGGGCGGACCATTCCCGCCATTGTCTGAACAATCTTGCCATCGACGATGGCTATTGGTACCGTAAGCGCCTAAATCATGTTCAAAGGAGAAGTGCCCATGGTCTCGAAACCATTGCTTAGATTATTTGCAGGACTTACGTTTAGCTCTTTGGGTGCAATAGCGTTTGCCCAATCTGGCGCTGCAGGGGGCGCAAACTCAACCGGCGCAGATGGCTTAGAGCATTGCCCGCAAACATTGGGCACGATTGCAGTTGTAGAGAATCAAAATGAGCCATGGTGGGCTGACTATTATCGTCGCTATCCGCGGCTTGGCAGCACCGTACCTGTATTGAGAATGATGATTCAGCAAACCAATTGCTTCGTCGTTGTAGAGCGTGGCAAGGCCATGAACAATATGATGGGTGAGCGGGCTCTGATGGAGTCGGGTGAAATGAGAAGTGGCAGTAACTTCGGTAAGGGCCAAATGGTCGCTGCAGACTATACGCTTAACCCGTCGATCCAGTTCTCCAGCAACACCGGCGGCCTTGGCGGTGCAATCGGTGGTTTGCTCGGGTCTAAGAATCGCAATCTAGGCCTATTGGCTGGTGGTTTGAAGAAGAATGAGGCGTCTACAACATTAATCGCCATCGACAATCGTTCAGGTGTGCAGCTGGCTGCCGCTGTGGGCAGTGCCAAGAAATTTGATCTCAACCTTGGCGGCGGTTTTTTTGGCGGCAGTGCAGGCGGCGCTCTGGGTGGCTACACCAAAACACCTGAGGGTAAGGTTATTGTTGCAGCATTTGCGGATTCTTTGAATCAAATGATTGGTGCCTTGAAAAACTACCGAGCGCAAACCGTGGAAGGTGGTTTGGGTAAAGGTGGCCGGCTCGGCGTGGGTGAATAACTCGCGCACCCGCGTAAGCGACGGCCTCTGATCGACCGCCAGTTAACTCTTAGGGTTGGCTGGCAATAAAGTCGCTTGCGCAAGCAGGCTAGCTCGCATAGAATGCGCGCCCGCGACTGAGCTCAAGGCTTAGTCTCCTCCTTGCTCTACCGACTGTGTTCGGGGGGCGTAACCCGTAAGGAGTCTTAATGAGACACTACGAAATCGTGTTTCTGGTCCACCCTGACCAGAGTGAGCAGGTTCCCAGCATGATCGAGCGCTATCGCGGCACGATCGAGAAAGATGGCGGCAAAATACACCGTCTTGAAGACTGGGGCCGACGTCAGCTAGCCTATTCTATCGATAAGCTGCACAAAGCTCATTACGTCATGATGAACGTTGAAATCGACGCCGCTGCTCTGGAAGAGCTGGAAACGGCATTTCGTTACAATGACGCCGTTCTGCGTAACTTGATCGTCAAACGCAGCGATGCTGTGACTGATGAGTCACCGATCATGAAGCAAGAGCGTGAGAGCAAAGAGCGTAAGCAGCGCAATGACTCTTCTCGAGCACCGGCCCCTGAGCCCCGTGCTACTGAAAGCGAAACCGACAACAAATCTGGAGAGGCATAATCATGGCTCGTTATTTCCGTCGTAGAAAGTACTGCAAATTCACTGCCGAAGGCATCAAAGAGATCGACTATAAAGATCTCGAGATTCTGAAAGAGTTTATTTCAGAAACGGGCAAAATTGTGCCAAGCCGAATCACAGGTACCAAAGCACGCTATCAGCGGCAGTTGGCAACAGCTGTTAAGCGGGCGCGTTATTTAGCCCTGGTTCCTTACTCAGACAGCCATAGCTGAGCGATTGCTTTCGGCTTTGGTTTCGTACAAACCAAGCCGGAAGATTTGACTCGCTGGTGCTGAGGCACGCCAAATGAAAGCGCTTGCTGAATTTGTAATGCGTGGTCGACTGCAGGCCACTGCCGTTGCCATGACCGGTGTAGCCATTGAGTTTTTTTTCTGGGTTAGCGGTGCTGTAATTGCACTGGTGACCATGCGCAAAGGGCCGCAGCACGGTTTAATGTTGTTGATGTGGTCCATGCTACCCGCCGCAGTGTTGGCGTGGTTAAAGTTTCCCGGCGCGCTTTTATGCTTGCTGGCAAGCTTTTTGATGGCTCTGGTGCTGCGTGCAACACAGCAGTGGAGCACCGCATTATTAGCCGGCGCCGCCTGCAGTTTGGCGTCGGCAATTGTGTTGCAGTTTGCATTTCCAGGCTACGTTGAGAGTATTCTGGAGTTGTTCCGCACCGTGTTTGAGCAGTTGCTTAAAGGCTCGCCGAGCAATAAACCGCTGGAAGAAGCCATTGCAGGTGTAACTACTCAACAAGTGGCCGGATCAATCAGCGCAGGAGCCGGCTTGTTCGCCGTTGTGGCGGTAGTCCTTGGAAGATATTGGCAAGCCAGCCTTTATAATCCGGGCGGCTTCGGCGAAGAGTTTCGCTCGCTTCGGTTTAGAAAACCTATGGCGATCGGACTTGTTTTGCTGGGCCTGTTACTGCTTAGTAGTGAGCACTACCGGCTGTGGGCATGGATGTGTTTGTTACCTTTGCTTGTTGCGGGCATTGGTCTGGTTCACTGGTTGGTGAACCGTTATTCGGGCAGTGGTGGCTTACTGGTAGGATTTTATTTTCTACTATTGACCATCGCTCCAGTGACGCAACTTGTTTGTGCACTGGCATTGGCAGACAGTTTTATAAATATTCGGCAGCGGCAGAGCAAAAATTCTGAGCCGCGGGATTAATTCAAAAAGAGGTGGATGATGGAAGTCATATTACTGGAAAAGGTAGGTAAACTCGGCGATTTAGGCGAGAAGGTCAACGTAAGGTCAGGCTTTGGTCGCAACTTTCTGTTGCCACAGGGCAAAGCGGTTCCAGCCAACAAAGACAATCTGGCCGCATTTGAAGCGCGTCGATCTGAACTTGAAGCGGCTGCGAAAGAGCGCCTGGACTCTGCGACGGCGCGTGCTGAGAAGCTGGCCGCGTTGAACGTTACTATCGCAGCGAACGCGGGCGACGAAGGCAAACTTTTCGGTTCAATTGGTACCCGCGATGTAGCGGAAGCCATTACTGCAGCGGGCGTTGAAGTCAGCAAGAGCGAAGTACGCATGCCTGAGGGTGTGATTCGCGACTTGGGCGAATACGAAATTGCGGTGCAATTGCACAGCGATATTTCGCAAGACGTTAAGATTGCTGTTATTCCTGAGTAAAATAGTAATTTAGATGCTGCTAGACCGGCATCAAAACAAACAGCGCATTCCAGGACACGCCGGACCCAAAGCGCTCGCGGCGCTCGTGGGGCCAGCTTTAAACCCATCCATGGGGGCTTGTTGAAAAGGTCCCTCTTTTCAACAGTCCCGAAATGCGCTGTTTGTTTCGATACCTCATTGCCATAAGTTCAAAATTGTCGTTTTTGATAGTTGCGTGATTGCTTCTGCTGGCACTGAGGTATCTGATTCAGTATCGCCGCCCGGGATTGTTTGAGACAGGATGTCGAAAATCAAGCCCCCATGGATGGGTTTAAAGCTGGCCCCGCGAGCACGGCGAGTGCTTTGGGTCCGGCGTATCCCGGGTGGCGATACTGAATTGGATGCCGGAACTCGACTTGTGCTCAGATGCCTCTGTTTCATAGACAAGCCACACAATATAACTGACAATCAAGCCTCAAACTTTTCCTCACTAGAGCCAATAAATGGAAGAGCAGTTTGCTCCTGTTGCTGTCGAGTCTGAAGTCAGCAATCTGAAGATTCCGCCGCATTCGGTTGAAGCGGAGCAATCGGTGCTGGGCGGCTTATTGTTATCCAGTGAAAGTTGGGAGCGAGTGGCTGACCTGGTCAGTGCTGAAGACTTTTATCGCAGTGATCACCGTAGCGTGTTTAGCGTGATGGCCAAATTGGCCGAAGCTGACCAACCGCTGGATGTAATCACGGTTGCCGATGCCCTGGCTGATCTTAAAGAACTTGAGCAAGTCGGTGGCCTGGCCTATTTGGGTGAGCTTGCCAACAACACACCCAGTGCCAGCAACGTTCGGGCGTACGCCACCATCGTGCGCGAGCGCGCCATTTTGCGCCAACTCATTCGTTCCGCAACATCTATCGCTGACAACAGCTTTTTCCCCGAAGGTCGCAACAGCGGCGACATTCTAGAAGACGCCGAACGGCAGATTATGGCCATTGCCGAAGGCCGACCTAAAGCGGGTGGCCCCCAGCCGGTGAATCCTTTGTTGAAAGGGGCGCTGGATAGAATTGATGAACTTTTCAATACCGACGGTTCGATCACCGGTGTCAGTACCGGCTTTAAGGAGCTTGATGAAAAAACCGCGGGTATGCAGCGCAGTGATTTGATCATTGTGGCAGGTAGACCGTCGATGGGTAAAACCAGTTTTGCGATGAACATTGTCGAAAACGCCGTGATGGTTGAAGAAAACCCGGTGTTGGTATTCAGCATGGAAATGTCGGCCGAATCGCTGATCATGCGTATGCTGTCTTCGATCGGAAAGATAGAACAGAATCGTATTCGCACCGGTGCCATGCACGAAGACGATTGGCCGCGTTTGAGTGCAGCGGTAGGAAAGTTGAAAGACAGGCCGCTGTTTATTGACGACACGCCAGCATTGTCGCCGAGTGAGGTCAGATCGCGTGCACGACGGGTAATGCGTGAGCACGGTAAGATCAGCATGATTATGATCGACTATCTGCAGTTGATGCAGACCGGTGGTTCTGAGGGAAGAACCGCAGAAATATCAGAAATATCGCGCTCTCTGAAAGCCATAGCCAAAGAATTTGATTGCCCTATGATCGCGCTCTCACAGCTTAATCGTAGTGTTGAGCAGCGCCCTAACAAACGACCTGTGTTGTCAGACTTGCGTGAATCGGGTGCTATTGAGCAAGACGCCGATGTGATTGCGTTTATTTACCGTGACGAGTTTTACAACGAAGACAGCCCGGAGAAAGGTGTTGCTGAGATTATTATCGGCAAGCAGCGAAATGGGCCAACAGGCACTTGTAAACTTGCTTTTCTGGGTCCGTATACACGCTTTGAGAATCTGGCTTACGCCTCTTACCAGCCACCTGACGAATAGCTTGTTCGCTAGAGGCTACTGCTGTCGCGTAGTGCTTTAAGGCGCTTACGGTTTTCGTCTTGGCTTAAAAGCTTACCGGATGCGGTGTTCTCCAGTGCTTCCTGAGCGGGTGATAACAGCGTCTTACCACTCAATACTTCCTCGCACAGTGTTTCGTAATGCTGTTCAAAAACAGGCAGCATGCGGCTTTCTGTTTCTGATGCGAGTAAGCGCCATTCGCAGGCAAGACCTGCGTAATAAACGGCTGGGTGCGACCATTCAAAATTGCACTTTGGAGAACTTGCATTGCAAGCCTCGCGGTAAGCGCTGAGTGCATCAGTTAGTCCAAAACTTGCCAGTTGGTTTCGACAGTGTCGGTGCAGCACATGCAAGCTTGGCAGATATTCCGACTCAGCAATAGCGCTACGACAAGCTTTTAGAATAATTTCGCTAGAGAAAGAGCGCAACGCATCAAACCAAAGTTGCTTGGCCATTTGCAGATTTTCATCGCGACCATACGCTTTGTGATATTGGTTGTGATAGGCCAGTTCAAGTTCCGCAAACATTCGGTTGATCGCGTCAACCTTGTCCAGTTCGGGTGGTGTTTCCCGCGCGTATTCGGTGTTTGGCTCAGAGACTGCTTGCCCAGCTGCGATCAGTGAGTCGCTCGAAGGTGCTGCCGCTTCCCTTATTTTCGCGGCGGCCGAATTGATTAGCTGTTTGCTGTTGCGCATCTCGTTGGCCTCTAGGCCCATCAAAGGAGGGGTCAAATTGGTGCTGTCTCGCCCACTGGTATTTTACATGCTGCAGGAACTTAGTGTTCCATGAGGCGTGCATCTGTTTATTGTCGTTCCAAAAAAGCTGAAATTCGGGCAGTAATGAGCGAGCGAAATTGGCGTCAATATTTGCCAACGTCAGAATTTCGAACACATCGGTATTCGGCTGCCAATTAGAGGGCAGTAAGCGGGGCTCGTTGTCGTACTGTAAAGTGGCATTGAACCTGGCCCATTGCTTCTTTACGTGCGCAACGAATTTGGTATTCCAGGTAGCAATTCCGTCGCCACGTTCGCGCCAGTACAACACAAATTCCGGAATAGCGTCTTCAATAAATTCTCGCGTAATATCAATACGCAGTAACAGCTCCATGGCGTCTTCGCTGGGCCGCCATTGTCGTGACATTGGCTTCGAGCCTTGCTGGGTCGCCTGATGCCGCCGCCATTCCTGAACAACATGTTTTAAGAACTTATTACCCCATGC
>JBGCDE010000006.1:0-4286 GCA_045105115.1 Pseudomonadales bacterium
CATGGCGGTTACCAGCCAGCTAGCAGTTGCAGACGCCGCAAATGACCCGACTTTCGAGTCCGTCAGCGTGAGCGCGCAAAACACCAATGCGCAGATGTCTGAAGAGCTTGATCAAGGCTGGGGCGAAGCCATCCGGCACCCTGACTTAGCCGACTACTCTTCTGATATCGAGCAAGAGCTGCAGGACAAACTGGATAATAGCCTCCAGTTCGACATGCCACCGCGCAACCCAACTGATCCGGAATTTGCCGGAACTCAATAAGCCGCCAGCATTGAAGCACATCTAAACGGCAGCCGCATAAAGCGACTGTCGCTTTATGCGTTTCCCCCATTTCTTGCGAGTTTCTCGGATTTCCGCTAATGTCCTCTGACTAGCCAGTCACTTAATGGCTGCTAATCATAATTAGACAGAGTATCCGGAGCGCACCGTGAATCACTTCCCACTCAACAATTCCCTGTACAAGACCTTGTTTAAACGGTCATTCTTCCTCGCGACCTTTTTGATTTTATCGGGTTGCAAACTGGTTATCGTAAATGCTGGCGGCGGAAACGTGACTAGCAACACCATGGCATCAGGAAATCCAGTGATAAACTGTGGTGTGGACTGTGAGCACTCTTACGGCTACAGCACACCCCTTGAAACACTGACTGCTATTCCAGATGCCAATCACGTGTTTGAGGGATGGTTTAACGGGCCCTGTACAGGAACAGGCGCCTGCCAAGTTCAGGTGGGCGTAGATGGTGAGATCAGCGTTGAGGCGCGTTTTCGGCTAGCGGCACTCACGATTGACCCAATCGCCGATCAAACCCTCCTGCAAGACTTCGTCCCTTTCAATCTGCAGGCAAACGCAACAGCCGGCGGTGGTCAGGGCGCTGTAAGTTACACCGTGGCCAATTCAAATACCGATATTGTTGATGTGCAGATTGACGGCACAACCGGCGAGCTAAACATTACGTCAGTAGGCGGCAAATTCGGCAAAGCGTTAGTGCATGTCACCGCGAGCGTAACAGGCGGAGACGCCACGACCAGCTTTGAAATTGATATACCCATGCCGCAAAACCCCATATTTGCTTGTGGCACAAATGCCGAAACGCTAACCGAAGAAGACATTCCAGACAGCTACACTTTGTTTGAATCAGGCCACACTAGGCCTCTGGCTCTTTCACCGAATGGCCAGCTGCTTTTTGCCACCAATACTCCAGCAAACTGTCTCGAAATATACAGCACTGAAGGCGACAGCCTTACTCTAGTGAGCTCCGTCTCCGTTGGCCTAGAACCCGTTGCAGTCGCAGCCAAAAGCGATACAGAAATCTGGGTGGTGAACCACCTCTCCGACTCAGTGAGCGTTGTTGATATTAAGCACACACCACGGGTGGTGCGTACGCTCCTGGTCGGCGATGAACCACGAGACATTGTTTTTGCAGGGCCAAACAAGGATAAAGCTTTCGTAACAGCTGCATTTAGAGGACAAAACCATCCCACGTATAATGCCGAAACAGATCACAGAACACCTGGCTTAGGCAGAGCCGATGTCTGGGTATTTGATTCAAACAATCTGGGCGCCTCACTTGGCGGCGACCCAAGCACCATCATCAATCTATTCTCCGACTCGCCCCGATCGCTGGCAGTTACGCCTGATGGTAACACCGTCTATGCAGCGGGGTTCTTTTCGGGTAACCAAACTACATCCGTGCTATCGCAATTTATTAACGGCAACCGACCCGCACCGCTGGCGAACCAACAGGGCATTGCCGCGCCTCTAGAAGGCTTGATCGTAAAATACGATGGCAACAATTTTGTTGATGAGAATGGTACCCCCCGCCCGGTGCAGTTTAACCTTCCTGACCGCGACGTTTTTCTCATCGACGCTAGCGCTAATCCACCGGTGCCTAGTGGAACCCGTGAACACCTAGGAACCACGTTATTTAACATGGCAGTTCACCCCACGGATGGAAGCCTGTTCGTATCTAACACAGAGGCACGTAATCACGTACGTTTCGAAGGCCCTGGCGTCTTGGGAACGACCGTACGGGGGCACTCCGTCGAAAACCGGATTACCATTATTGACGGCACAACGGTGACACCACGACACCTCAACCCGCACGTAGACTTTAGCTTAGCTGAAGGGCAGGTTATTCCCGCGTCTGAGAAAGCGAAGAGCCTCGCACAGCCCGGTGAAATGGTATTCGATTCTATTGGAGCTCGCGTATTCGTAACCGCTTTTGGATCCTCCAAAGTAGGTATCTTTCTTTCTCACGAGCTTGCCAACAACACCTTCGCGCCTGGCAACAACATTGATATTCCGGGGGGAGGCACATCAGGTATTGTTTACAGCCCGAACCCTGAGAGACTGTATGTAATGAGTCGGTTTGATAACAGCATATCCGTGGTAAGAGTTTTGGATAAGCAGGTCATCAACACTACGGCGATGTTCTCACCTGAATCATCTGAACTAATTGCCGGTAGACCTCTGCTGTACGACGCAGACTTTACCTCTGGCAACGGCACTCAATCCTGCGGCCAGTGTCACGTGTTCGGTGATTTCGACAACATCGCATGGGACTTAGGTAACCCGGATGCAAATGTTGAAGATAACCCCAATCCTTTCGAATTAGTTCTAGGAAACCCTACGTTTCATCCAATGAAGGGGCCAATGACGACACAGACACTTCGTGGTATCGCCGACAGCGGCCCCTTGCATTGGCGAGGAGATAAAACGGGGCGTGATTCAAACGGAAACCCGATTCCCGGCGAGACGATAGAATCTGCAGCGTTCAAGCAATTTAATCCCGCCTTTGTTGGTCTGATCGGTCGTGCAACTGAGCTCGCTGAAGCAGATATGCAAGACTTCACCGATTTCGCACTGCGGCTGGCACTGCCACCAAATCCGAATCAAAACCTGGACAATAGCCTTACTGCTAGCCAAGCGGCCGGGCGCAACACCTATGTCAATAAGAATAACGTTGACGGCGGCCGGACTTGTGAGGAGTGCCATACGTTGGATGAGTCACAAAACTTTTTCGGCACCTCTGGCCTGTCTAGCTTTGAAGGCAGAACCCAAGAAGCCAAGATTCCGCACCTGAGAAACACCTACGCAAAAATCGGCATGTTTGGCTCTGGCCAGGACGAGGTGAAAGGTTTTGGCTTCTTGCACGGTGGAGACGTTCCTACCGTAGATCAATTTATCAGTGCGGGTGTCTTTAACCTAACACCGCAAGAAGTGATTAATGTCACCAACTTCAATATGGTGTTCCCCACTAACCTTGCCCCAATTGTTGGCCAGCAAGTAACGCTTACTTCCGGCAATGCGGCGGCGTTAAATACCCGCATTAATACGATGATTGCTCGGGCACTGGCAGGAGATTCAGACCTCATTGTCAAAGGCGCGAGTGCATCGGGAGCAATCAGCGCACGCTTACTCTCCAACGGCAACTTCCGAATGTCCGATGGGCAAGATGTAACTGAGTCTACGCTTAGAGGCATGGCGAATACCGCCGGACAGGAACTAACCTTCACCTCGGTACCAGTGGGCCATGCAATACGCTTGGCACCAGGCTAAGCCTAAACGGTTAACCCGTAATGAACATTATCAGGGCGGCCTTAGAGCCGCCCTTTTTCGTTTTGGGCTGTAACTTAGTTAGTCGTGTTTGAAGGAGAGCCTAGCGGCACTAGCGAACAGAGGCGCACAGTAACCATCTTACGCTTGAGAGCCAACATTTCCTGCACTGGCACCATACAGCGCTCACGTAGCTCAACAGTCTCATCGCGATAGGCGCTTTCTCTGCGCTCGAGTAGATTTAGTTGGAGCGCATACTCATCCGCCGACAGGCCTGCTTCGATCGTTTGCCTATGAAGTGCTCTCTTTTCTAAATGAATTTGCCGGCTAAATTTAACCAACTCTTTGCAGCCCATCTCTGTTTCCAAAGCGCCAAGCTCTGTGTGCCTGCGGACAACTTCGGCGTGCTCCTGCTCGGTTAGGCAGTCTTCGAAGCCTGTGGCTGCACTGTCTTCGGCCACGGCGACAGTCAGTATCGCAATTGGAGCCACTATTAAACTGTAGCTTATGAGACTGACTATAGGTTTGCATATTAAGGTCATACCTCAGTATAGCGCACCACCTCACATTGAATCAGCCATCCTATAGCTGCCTCCCATAAAAAAACCCGCAGTACAGATGTACTACGGGTTTTATTTATGAGCCTGGCGATGACCTACTCTCACATGGGGAATCCCCACACTACCATCGGCGATGTACCGTTTCACTTCTGAGTTCGAGATGGAATCA
>JBGCDE010000007.1:0-21925 GCA_045105115.1 Pseudomonadales bacterium
ACCCGAAACGCTTGTCGAAGAAGTGCTGCAGGATGCACCACTGATCCAGGCTTACAGCCGGGCGCAGAAAAAACGTGGCCAAATATTGCTGCTTATCGCCTGCGCGATTTTTGCTGGTGCCTGCGCCATCATATACAAGCTTGCGTTCGCCGGCGAATCAACACAGGCGAATGCGTCTAATTTCGATCCGGTAACCCAACAAATTGAAGCAAGCACGCAGAGTGCGGTTGTTCTCGAAGAAGTAGATCCTGGCAGCATTCCAGAGCGATTGAGCATGCCGGAATTTTCATCGGCTGACGATGCGCCAGTGAATATGGTCGTTGTAGAACCGGCAAGATCGGCACCCAAAGAACTACGCCGTGCCTACACTGCTCTGAATCAAGGCAACCTGGATCAAGCTGAAAGCTTGTATTTCAAGCTGTCGACAACAGAAGTGAATAAAGTACCGGCCTTGTCAGGGCTAGCCAGCGTCGCCATCGCAAAAAACCAGACCGATAACGCACGGAATCATTTACAGCACATCTTAAGCATTGACCGGCATAACGCTTGGGCCGTTGCCTCTCTTGCAGCGTTGCCGGAAAAGGAATCGGGCATAGCAGCATCGAACGGAAGTAGCCTAAGTCAGTTAAAAAGCCTGCAAAGCGCAGACCCAAGCAACCACCAGATCGCCTACTTGCTGGGAAATAAGTTTGCCGCAGCGGGCATTTGGACAGAAGCCCAAAGCGCCTATTTCGACGCATTTGCATTAGATTCACAAAACGCAAATTACGCCTTCAACCTTGCCATCGCCCTGGATCATCTCGGCAAAGCAAAAGAAGCAAGCAATTTCTACCTGCAAGCATTGCAGCTAGCAGAAACACAAGGCGCCGACTTTGATATCGCCTCACTAAGAAAAAGACTTCAAAGGGGAGACAGATAGTGGCTAATCAAGCAGCAAATGAGAAGCCAAAGCTTCGCCTCGGCGATGAGCTAATTGAGAGTGGTTTAATCAGTCAAGACCAGCTCAAAATTGCGCTGCTGGAACAAAAAGCCACCAATAATGCGCTTGGCAAAGTGCTGGTTAAGTTGGGTTTTGTTACTGAAGAAGTCGTGCGCGATGTTCTCGGCAGTTCATTGGGTCAAGAAAGTGTTGATCTTGAAAACATTGTTATCGACTCTGATGTGCTGGAACTCTTACCAGAAGCCATGTGTCGACAAATGCGCGCATTACCAGTGTCGCTCGACGAAGACAAGCATCTGGTTGTTGCCCTCGCGGATACGTTCGATGTCATCACTCTGGACAAAATCAAAGCCAAGGTTGGACGTCATATTGATGTTGTTGCCAAGCTCGCGTCGGAAAACCAGATTGAATCGGCCATTGACCGATTCTACGGCTTTGGTCTTTCAATCGATGGAATTTTGCAGGAAATCGAAACCGGGCAGGTAGACTTCAAAGAATTTCGTGGCGATGACGAACAATACAGCCACCCCATGGTCAGGCTGGTTGACGCCCTGTTATCCGACGCTGTCAAGAAAGGCACGAGTGACATTCACTTCGAACCCGAACAAGGCTTCTTGCGAATACGCTATCGAATTGACGGCATCATGCGCCAAATTCGAAGTATTCACATTAAGTACTGGCCCGCTATCAATGTTCGACTGAAAGTAATGTCGAACATGAATATTGCTGAGTCACAACTGCCTCAGGATGGGCGAATAAGTTTGTCTATAGGCAGTAGAGAGATTGATTTCCGGGTAGCTTCCCAGCCAACGATCCACGGTGAAAACTTTGTTCTGAGAATTCTGGACAAAAACAAAGGCATTTTACCTTTGGAAGCTATGCAGCTTGATGAGCCTACGTATCGCTCGATTAACTTAATGATGTCTCGTCCTGAAGGCATCATTCTGGTAACCGGCCCAACTGGTTCAGGTAAAACAACAACGCTTTATTCGATGCTCAATGCAATCAATGATGAAGCGGTTAACATCATGACACTGGAAGACCCTGTCGAATACCCTATTCCACTCATTCGCCAAAGCTCGATTGGCCAATCAGGCAAGATGGATTTCGCAAAAGGTATCAAGTCGTTAATGCGACAAGACCCCGACGTGATTCTGGTCGGTGAGATCAGAGATCATGAAACGGCGGAAATGGCGTTTCGTGCAGCTATGACCGGCCATCAGGTTCTTTCTACCCTGCACACCAACTCAGCGATCGGTGCATTTCCTCGATTATACGATATCGGTTTAGTACCCGACATATTGAGTGGCAACGTGATCGGTATTGTTGGTCAACGTTTGTTGAGACGTTTATGCAAGGAATGTCGCGAGCCCTATACGCCAAGTGACATCGAGTGTCAGCTTTTGGAAGTGCAACCCAGCCCAAGTTTGACGCTTTTTAAAGCGAGTGGCTGTGCGTCATGCGATCAAACAGGTTATCGCGGCCGAGTCGCTGTTATCGAAGTTCTGCGCATGGACCGTATGCTGGATGAAATGGTGGCGCGTAAAGCCAGCGCTGGCGAACTGGAAGCCGCCGCTAAAGAGCGCGGGTTTAAAACGCTGGCTGATGTGGCCGTGGGTCACGTAATGAGCGGCGCCACAAGTTTGGACGAAGCAACTCGAAAAACTGATTTAACGAGCCGTATCGAGTAAACCATGCCAGTTTTCAAATTCAAGGCAATGGATGCCAACGGCAAGATTGTTAGTAGCGATACTGAAGCAGAGCACCTTGCCGATCTGGAAGTACGCCTTCGCGCGCAACAACTTGATCTTATACATGCGAAGCAGAAACGCGCAAGCATACTACCCAGCCGCGGCTCAATACCAACGCGCCAGGACCTGATCAATTTCTGCTTTTATCTTGAGCAGTTACAAGGCGCTGGTGTTCCTTTGGTGGACGCACTAAAAGACCTGCGAGACAGCCTGGAGAAAGGTGCATTGCATCGAGTAGACACCGGGTTGATTCAACATATTGAGGGCGGCAAGAAATTCTCGGAAGCACTTGGCGAATACCCAGCCGTTTTCTCCAACTCGTTTGTCAGTTTGGTTGAGGCTGGCGAAGAAAGCGGTGAGATGCATAAGGTTTTATATGATCTCAGTGAAACGTTGAAATGGCAGGACGAACTGATAGCCCAAACTAAAAAAGCGCTTATTCAACCGGCCTTCATGATTGTGGTGGTTATTGGTTTACTGTTCTACATGATGACCCAGCTTGTTCCACAGCTCACCTCATTCATTATGTCAATGGGACAGGAACTACCATCGCATACTTTGGCGTTGATTGCGGTCTCTGATTTTTTTGTGGCCTACTGGTATGCCCTGTTGCTGGGGCCGGTAGTGTTTGCCGTCGGTCTCGCTATTGCGGTCAAGTTCAGTGAACGTGCTCATTATCAGTTTGACCGACTAAAACTGAAAATACCCATCATAGGCGAAATACTCAGCAAAATTATTCTCGCGCGTTTTTCAAATTACTTTGCTCTGTTGTTCAGTGCCGGTATACCGGTACTGCGTTGCATGCAGGTGTGTCAGCGTATTACTGATAACAAACACATGGAACACGCATTGGAAATAGCTGGTAATGACATCACCACAGGCAAGAACATCCATACGGCACTGGCCGAAACGAACATATTCCCTCCCCTTGTCGTTCGTATGATTCGGGTCGGTGAGTCCAGTGGCCGCCTTGATCAATCACTGGTGAATGTGTCTTATTTTTACAAACGTGAAGTTGATGAGGCTATTGGCAAAATGCAAGCAATGATACAACCCGTGATGACCATAGTCATCGGGCTCATTATCGCCTGGATCATGCTGTCTGTACTTGGCCCACTCTACGATTTAATTGGCACGGTAGGTTGAAGCGATATGAGTAGCAAACGCGTATTGCTTCTTAGCAATTACCACATCCAGGCATACCACGTTACGCGTGGGAAAATAATACGTGACGTCAAATTGGGTCTGGAGGATGACTATTGGCCCACGCTGTCTGAGTATCTCAAAAAAGATGTGCGATCACCGCTGTATCTGATCACCAATATTCTCGAAGAAGAGTTTCAGCTTGAGAACGTACCACATACCCGTGGTAGAGATCGCAAGTTGTTACTTGACCGAAAGAAAGAACAAATGTTCAGAGGCGAGAGCTTCGCTGACTATCGCGTTGTTGGTAGGGAAAAGACAGGCAGAAAAGACGATAAAGTGTTGTTCTATACAATGCATGAATCGGCCGCTCTGAGTGAATTACTCACTCGCATTGAAGAAATGGAGTTAGCGCTGGCTGGAATTTATTCTGTGCCACTTCTTATTCAACAGTGCTTGAAAGATATTCTGCCAGATTCAAATATTCTGGTGCTGTCGGAAGTCGATAACCATGTTGATAACCAAATTTCATTTCGCCAGTGTTTCTTCACGAATGGCGCGTTGGCGCTCACGCGCTTAAGTACGTTTCACCTCGATCAATCGAATAACGTAACAGATGAACTAGCCGATGAGGTTGATGGGTCAAGACGTTACCTGACCAGTCATCGAATCCTGGACCCGTTTGCGCGATTGACAACCTTGGTTCTGGTATCTGACAGTACTGTGAAGAGAACTGGCAGACTTAAATTACCACAAGAATTCGACGTGCAGTATGCAAGACCAGAGCGCATTGCTGAAGTACTTAAGCTTAAGTGCGCTGACCAAGACGTTTTCTTTGATGACGTTTTGGCTGGAGATCTCTGTCGACACCGCAGTAAACGGCACTACGGCACAAAAGACAGTTTGTTTCACTACCGACACCACCAGGCTCGCTGGGGAATAGCGATGGCAAGCCTGGCACTGGCCGCTACCGTATCCCTATTTGCTGGATCCCTCGTTCTCAGTGGCATGAGTATCAATCATGGTAATGAGGAATTAGCCGCATTGCTTGAAAAAGACAGGCTCCAAGTAGAAAAGTTGGAAGCTTCCTCACCTGAACTGGCCCAAGCGGCGGAGCAACTTGAAGCCGCGGTGCTCAGTGTTGAATGGTTACAGCAACATACGCTACCACCCGATCAGCTGATGACTGAAATAAGTACGAGTTTGCGCTTGTTTCCAGACATTGTAATCAGCGAGTTGCACTGGGAACGCGCTGGCGCTGAGGATGGTGGTATGGCTCAGGCCGAGATGCCGGACCCAATGGCAGACATGAATGGCGCTGACCCAATGGCTGCCGCTGCTCCGTCGACTGATAACGACGCTTCGCGAAAGCAGGAAAAATTTGTGGTCACGCTGAAGGGCAAGAAAGATGACTACGCTGGCGAGCTACGCCATGCCATCGACAGAATTCAGGCCTTCGCGAACCGCCTGGAAGCAAGTGAGGGTGTTATCTCACTAGAGCTCACCAAGCTGCCTGTAGATCTCAGTTCTGAGGCCAGAGTGACAGGCGAGATCACTGGCATGATGGAACGGGTCGACCAAAGCACGGCAGAATTTGAATTAGAGATGACCTTGGTAAACAAACATGCGCGCACGACCTACCTTTGAGTTAAAGCGCTTACGAGTAGCGCTGGCATTGCTTTCGATTTGTGTAATTGGCAGCGCCTATTTTTGCTACGCCGCGTTCTCTTATCAGCAGAATCAAAAAGCGATTGAGGAAGGAATTCTTAGCGACATGCGCGCAGTTCAAAAAAGGCAACGTACGGACTCTGAGCGTCGTCGAATTGACCAAGAGTATTCCAAGCAGTTTGCAAAACTCGATTCGGCAGGTTACTTCACTAAAGCGAATAAGCTGGATTGGGTTGAGCAAATCGAGACGGGAGCCAGAGAGCTGCGCATTCCGCTGAGCAAGTACGAACTCAATGAACACAGCAAAATGCCGTTACCTATTCCAGGTCCCGCCGATGGCTTAGGTCTTTATAAAACGCCATTGAATTTGGAATTGACAATGCTGCACGAAGGCGATCTGTTGGCGCTGGAGTATTATCTTGCCAAAAGTAATCTCGGCTTATTTACCTTCGAGTCGTGCGAGCTGCGGCGTACAAGAGACAAGCCCAGTTTGCGGCAATTGGAAGCAATGCTTTCAGCTCAGTGCCAGATCAACATCTACAAGTTTGTGTTTGATGACAGCAGTGGCGCTGCGGGTGTTGATCTGGCCGGTGGCATGCCGGCACCTGATGTGTAAATTGAGACGACTATGAAAACTCTGAATCTCAGCTGCGTGCTAATTTTCCTACTATTTTCCAGCGGAACTGCAAACGCTGTCGACCGCTTGTTTACTACGGTGAAGGAAAGACAGATCTTGGACAGTCGCCGTTATGGCCGTGAGCAGACACAAGGTGATGAGACCAAAACCAAAACCCAATCATTACATCTAAATGGTGTGGTTACAATCAACCAGCAGCCGCCAAAAATCTGGCTGAACGGTGAGCCTACTCAAGGCGATGGACCACAACTAAAACCGGTATCAAACAGCAGATCTGTTGAATTGTTTTTGCCCGAGCGCAAGCTGCACATAAACCTCAAGCCAGGCCAGCAACTTGATTTACTGACTGGCCGGCGCTTGGAGCCTTTCAACGTACCCCAAAAAAATGAGACCAGTGAACTTGATCTAAGCGATTCCGAAACCAGTGAAGGACCTGAATTGCTCGATGAAGAACTCGGTGAAAGCCCTTGATGAGGAGATCACATCAACGCCAACAAGGTGTAGTACTCCTGTTGGTAGCACTGATCGTTTTGGTCGGCAGTTCCGCGCTCATTCTCTCTACGTTGAGTAACGACGGCTCACTTGCCAGCCTGGCACGCGGTAATAAGCAGTCACTCAGTGAAGCTAGAGATGCGCTACTGGGTTATGCAATCAGCTATCCCGAGAATCACTCAGGCGCACAGAATGCCCCTCCCGGCTTTTTGCCATGCCCCGATGTCGATGGTGACGGTCTGGAAGATGTTGATCAATGCAACGATCCGGATGAGAGCAGTATAGGGTTTCTGCCATGGCGCACACTGGGCTTGGCCAAACCTGGTGATAGTGGCGATCAAGTGCATTGTCTCTGGTATGCAGTATCAGGAGGATTCAAATCACCCGCTGACACGGCTGGTCCTCCAATACTCAATTCCAGTTCTGTAGGCAAATTTCAAATTGAGAATGTTCGTGGCGATGTGATTGTCGGTACATCGGCGGCTGACAGAGCGATTGCTGTTGTATTTGACCCAGGCCCGGTGTTGACCATCGATGGCCCAACACCGGCGTCAGCGGATTACCTGCAGGACCGTTTGGCCGCAAGCACAAAAACGGTGTGTGGCGCGGTAAACACCAGTAACAAGATCAATCTAGCTATCAATTATCTGGACAGATTGAACGGAATTTCTAATGCCGATGGCACCAAACAGGGCGCTGGCGGCAGCTATCCCGGAGCTTCCGCGTTACCAACTGACGGTGTGTCTGTTTTTGTAACAGCCAGTAAACAGCAAGTGGACAATGGGCCATCGTATAACGACCAGTTAATCTGGATTGACCGACAAAAGTTCGACGCTGTTTTTGAACGCATGAACGAATGGACGGTTAACAAAGTACAAAGTTGTGTCGCTCGTTATGGCGATCTAAACGTTGTTGGCACAAGGCGCTATCCATGGGCTGCCAATCTGGACTCGACAGCTGACCCGGAATACGATGAGCAAAGTGGCCAGCGTTTCGGTCGTATTCCGTCCAGTTTAAGTTCGCCTGGTGGAACCAGCTGGCCGCCGGACCCAGATACCAGCACTGGTACAAACTGCTTTAACTGGTCCTGGTGGCCAGCCTGGCAAGAAGAAATATTCTACGCAGTACATGATCAGCACACCGACCCAGTTGGGGCTGGCAGCACTGTGTTGGAACTGGATGGTTCAGCAAGTGAATTTGTTGTGCTATTGGCCAATGAAGAACTCAGCGGCCAAAGTCGTGCAGGCTATACCAACAAAGGCAGAGTGCAGAACTATCTGGAAGGTCAAAATCAACCGGCCACCGGAAGTGCGACCATTCCATCAGGGGATGAAACGTTCGTGAATGGAAACGGGTCATCAGTCAACGACTTGGCTTGCAATAATGCAGGTTGTTAAACAGTACTTTCAAGGAAGAAAGGCATGCTTGAAAACACAGCGATGAAAACTCTAGGTCATTCCAATACGCAAGGCATCTACAGAAGTCGTGGTTTTTCCTTGATAGAGATGGCTGTTGTCATGGTGGTTCTCGGCTTGGCACTTGGCGGTCTACTTGTGCCAATGTCCAAGCAACTGGAATCCAGCGATAGAAAACAAGCCCAAGCGCAGTTGCAAACCATCAAAGAAGCCCTGATCGGCCATGCAATGGCAGAAGGTCGCCTGCCCTGCCCCGATACCAATGGCGACGGGCAGGAAAATACTCAGACTGTATCAGGCCAGGAAGTGTGCGTTCGCTCGTATGGCCGCCTGCCCTACCATGCTCTTGCTGTTGGCAAAGAAGACCCTTGGAATCAACCCTATGCCTATTTTGTAACAGCGGAATTTGCGGACGATGACGAAACTACACCATCTTGTGCAACAGCTCCGCCGGGCGTGAGTTTCACGCTCTGCGCTGCAGGTAATCTTGAGGTGTTGGACAATAACGGCGATGCGATTGCCCAGCAGCTGCCGGCAATTGTCTTAAGTCATGGAAAAACCAGATTAGAGAATGCCGCGACAAACACGGCTAGAAGCATCGTTGAGGCGCGTAATTTTAATCCAGACCAACATTCAGATGGAACCGCCGACAGCAAAAGGAAGCAGCTGTTCTCAGAAAGAGACGGTTTCGAATTTGACGATATTGTTGAGTGGGTACCGCACAGCGTACTTAAAGCTAAAATGGTTAGCGCTGGTCGTCTACCGTAGGATTGCTATTGGCAATATCTCTGACGAGATTTGATATTTCCTCAGCAAGCACAGTAGTAGCGCTTGCAGCACTCTTGGTAGCCACTAGGAACTGGCGAATTTCGCCTTGCACAGTAATGCTTTCATCAAGCTGCTGACTCACTTTCATCATCGCGTCAGCGACCGTTCTTTCATTGCGACTGCGAATCATGTCATGCAGCAAAAGTGCTGCAGTAACACCGAAGAAAACACTAAAAAATGTGGCGAGTTCAATCATGGCGGCTTCGTCAGAAATTTGTCTGCGTCTGATAGTACACTAAGCAGATCTTGCCATATCGTAAACGACTGTAAAACACCGGTTATCTGATCGTTAGGCAAGCTTTACCAATCTATCAGCGTGGAATCATTGCCAATGAGTGAGCAAAGTAGCAAGCAAGGCTGTCGAATAGCCGTAATCGGAAGCGGCCCGGCAGGTATAGCTATGGCCCGTGAACTGCTGCTACAGGGCTTTGAGCAAGTCACCGTACTAGAGAAAAATGCGGCGGCAGGTGGCACCTGGCACCAGCACAGCTATCCGGGGCTAGCCTGTGACGTATGGGCACATTCCTACTCTTATTCATTCGCGCCCAACCCGGATTGGTCTGCTAATTTTGTAGAGCGTGATGAAATTGAGGCCTATCTTCAGCGTTGTGCGCGTGAGTTTGGCGTAGAGCAAATTACACGTTTTAACACGAGCGTCACCGGAGCAGCTTATCTGGGGGATGGGCGCTGGGAGCTTACACTTAATGACAGCGACAAAGAAATTTTCGATGTCGTTATAAATGCTGGTGGAAACCAGCATACGCCCCAAATGCCCAATATACCCGGCATTGACAATTTTTCGGGACCAAGCTGGCATTCCACAAACTGGAATCATGAAGTAGATCTGCGCGGTAAACGGGTTGCACTGATTGGATCAGCGGCTGCCGCCGTGCAAATTGTTCCTGAACTGATCTCTTCTGTCGAGCATCTGACCGTCATACAGCGGCGACCTAACTGGATAATGGAGAGAGGCAGAAAGCCATACTCCGGGTTTCAGAAACGTCTATTCGCGCTGTTCCCACCAAGTTTGAAGCTACTCAGAAAAATTCAGGGTTTCTTCATGGGGCTGGTCTACCAGGCTGCAACCATGGGTCACAAGAGAATGCAGGATTTTGAGAACATGGCGCTCAAACATCTTGATAGCAAAGTCACCGACCCCAAGCTTCGTGACGCACTTGTACCAAGCAGCCATTACGGCTGCCAACGCGGTCTGGTCAGCGATGGTTACTACGATGCCTTGCAGGCAAACAATTGCGAGTTAGTAACAGATGCAGCCGCTGAGATCACGTCAACTGGCGTGACCACTGAAAGTGGCCGCCATATTGAAGCGGATGCAATTGTGTATTGCACGGGCTACAAAGTCATGGATTTTGATCGTTTTGAAGTGCTAGGCGAAAACAATCAGTCACTGATGGCTACCATGGCGCAAGCACCCGAAGCGTTCAAAGGCATGGCCGTGCCAGGATTTCCAAATTACTTTTATGTGATCGGCCCAAATGGCTTACTTCTGTCGGCTTCTTACTTCGTGACCGCTGAAATTTGCGCAGAAGCACTTGCGCGCCTGCTGTCGGACAAAGCCGACAAGAAAGTAAAAACGCTTAGCGTCAAACCCGAATTACATAAGCAGTTCAGCGAATGGGTAGCCGACAATGTGTCGAACTTTTCCTGGGGGCATAGTTCGTGCAACAGCTACTATCGCTCAGAGTCAGGCCATGCGCCCTTCTTATACCCCGGCAGTATCAAACAGTTCAAACAGATGAAGGCAGAGTGCGGATTGCACGAGTACAAGTTAGAGTAGGCGCTGCAAGTCTTGTAGCAGAGTATCTAAGTGTTCTCGTGAAGACTGAGCTGCCAGAATAACGAGAGCGTCTTGATCACCGTGGTCTATCCAAATTCGTACTGACGATGCCGAGGTATCGTCACGAGCTTCCGCAGAATTACGATCGCTCAGGCGCCAGCCGAGACCAAACTCAGAATGTTTGTTCACTTTACGCCACAGGCGCGAACGACTGGTACGCAGCGACAATATTGATCCGTTAAATACTCCATTTATCAAATTAGCAAAATCCAGGGCATTGCTCTGTATCCCCAAACCCAATACATTGCCCTCTTCAACGAAAGCAGCTTGTATCGACGCTAATCCAAAACGGTCCGAAATTTCATTTTTGAGTAATTGCTCAACAGTATGGCCGGTTGCTGCCTCTAGAAATGCACCCAGCAAAAGGTAGCCCGGCTGTGAATAAGATTGCAGGTAGCCCGGCACACAGGCGCCAAGCGGCGCACGCTCCCATACTTGTTTTGCTAAAGAATAGGTAGCCGACGTTGGGCGACTATCGCCAGTATTGCGCGACTCAAGAATGTTCGGCTCAACATAATAGTTATCAATACATGCCGTGTGCGCCATAACTTCGCGAGCCGAAAACGCGGGCTGTGATGGCATCATTGGAAGCAGGTCAGCGATTGCCCAGTCCAGTGAGAGATTAATGGGCACACCAGC
The DNA here is from genome assembly GCA_045105115.1 of Pseudomonadales bacterium. Lineage (GTDB taxonomy): Bacteria > Pseudomonadota > Gammaproteobacteria > Pseudomonadales > JAUIET01 > JAUIET01. The sequence goes on from JBGCDE010000007.1 coordinate 11,372, forward strand.
TGCCGTGTGTTTTTCTTGCTCTAGTCTTGCGGCAAGTATACCTGCAATGGCCTGGCTAGCAGCGAGCGAAGGAAACGCAGTATCAGCGTACACAGCGCGGCCTTCATATTCACCGAAGCCGCGGCTAAATACTATCTTGCCACGACGCAAAGCAGCTACCGCAAGCCCTGCTGGAACCTCTTTTCGATAGTTTGCTATCGCGCGTTCAAACCCCACCCGGCTTCGAAACTGTACTTTTGATGATTCATGCTCAGTCCATATAGCGGCCACTTTATCGAGTGACGAGACTGCATACTGTTGCGACCAGCTTAAGCGATAGCCTTGATGTTGAAAACGACGTTTGGCGGTTTCGAAAGCCTGGGGTGACAAGCCAAAACGAACAACTTGTCCTAGATGGCCCGGATTTCTCTTCCACTCAGGCACAAATCTTGTGCGTTCTGCTTGCGTCTTAAGCGCCAGTGCCGCTAATAGGTAGCCATCTAAAACGCGCTGATTTCGCTCTGCGAGAATGGCCTGAGCAGTGACCGCCCGGGCATCGGTATCGTTTAACGACTGCGCTGAAGACAGTGCCGTCATCAGTGACAGCGAGATACCTAAGAAAAATGGCAAGCCAATAGCGTGAGCTAACATTCCCCGGAGTTTGAGCCAGCCAGGCCCAAGGCGCTTGTTGGGCACTACCAATCAAGCACGTTTTGCGCGTGCTCGCTTACTGCTGTCATTAGCCGCTGCTGTTTGCTTCTTATTACGAGATCCGCTGCCAGGCTTGGCTTTTTTTGCCGCAGATTTCTTAGTCTTGGCAGTGGTTTTTTTCTTTACGGCTGTAGAACGCGTCGCTGTTTTTCGGGTAGCGTCGGGACCAGTTCGTAACCAATGCACTTGCTCAAGTTCATAGGCGTCCATGATGGTATCCAACGTTCTGCCGATTTTGGTGGTCGTACTTATGGTGGCCACCTTAGGCCAGGTTGCTCTCTCACCTGCCTTAATAATTTCAGCGGTTTCTTCCGGGCTTAGCTTCTTGAGAATTTTGCTTAAGCTAAGAATTCCAAAATTCGGAAAAATATTAATATCACCGCTGTAGCTTTGATCCAGCAAGGCGTTCATCGCGTTCAGCGCCGTTGCCATATTAGGTCCAAGTCTGGCTTGGCGCTGCAACAATTCAAGCGACCCGCGCACGAACTGCTTTGAAGCAGCTACCGTAGTATCTGAAATCAATTGGTTAATAAACGGCTTACTCTTCTTTTCATTACCAAGAACCGGCATAACCTGACTAACAATGAAGTGGTTAACACCGTACATTCTTGCCAGGCGCTTGGCTGGCAGGTCTTGCGAAAATGAACCGTCTATCCATCGTCTAGAAGGTAAGTACGCCTGTGTTTGGCCTTTAGCGTTTCGCGCCTCAAGTCGTACTGGCGGAAACACGCCTGGCAAGGCCGTGCTGGCGAGCACTGCGGAACGAATCAAGACATTGGGTGACGCAATGTGATTTAGCAGGCGCGATGATTGTCGTGGCTCAGACGGCGAAATAGAGATGTTAATACTGCGCCCGGTCTTCTTATAAGCTTCTTCAAACGTCATGTCCGGGATCAATCTGGCCATGCCGTCTTTGACCATCTCCATATCCAGTTCTTTGAGCTTGCCGAAACCCAGATTCAAATCTTCGTTATTCTCGCTCAGCGCTAACTGCACCATGTCGTTTTCAAACAGTTGCAAATATTCCTCATCGGTGCGCGTGCCGACCACAGCAGATACAAACGAACCGGCACTGGCACCCGAAATTACCGCGGGCAACATACCCTGTTCAATCAATGTTTTAACAACACCGAGATGAAAATACCCCAGAGTTCCACCGCCACTGAGCATCAAGGCAGAGCGACCGTAGCAGTGACTTGCTCGTTCAAAGAACTCAATACGTTCCAGCAACGGAATTCCCGGAAAGTCGATTGGTGCAAGCCGATCAAGCGATTGCTCAATTTTGCTGACGTAATTTTCTATCAAAAATTTACTGCCGCACTTGGCTCGAGTATGCAATTTTGCATTACCCATGCCCGCCATATTGCCGTGAATACCCTCATTTAGAGCGAACAACAAGCCATGATCGTCTTTGTCTTTATGAAGCTGTCGAAGGTTCGACAATCGAATGCTTAGATTCCGATAGTCATACAGTGAAGACTTGTCATTGTGCCTCCAATCTTCTGCGCCACTCAGGCGATCATGCTCCTGAGCCAACTCGAGCCATTGCTCGTAGTCATTGGACTCGGCCATTGCACTGTCTAACTGATCCAGACGTCGCTGTGTGCCGTCGAAAAAAGAAGTAATCAAGAAGGTCTCCAAACCAGGTACTCAACTCCTTAAGTGTATAGGGTACTGGGCGGCGTGCAATAGCGAACAAATTGTAAACATCTGGTATACTCCAACACGAAATCCTCTCCGCCAGACATTCAAATATGGTTGATTTCGCACTCCGATACGATATGCGCCAGCCGGCGTTTGCCACTAAAAACAAGGTTGAACGCTACCATGCAGCCATTGAGCAATGCGCTTGGGCTGAGCATAACGGCTTTGGCTCGGTGCACCTGTCAGAGCACCATGGCTCCGACGACAACTATTGTCCTTCGCCGTTGATTCTGGCCAGCGCGGTTGCTGCACGAACAGAATCGTTGATGATCATGATATCGGCGCTTATCGCGCCGCTGCACGACCCCATAAAACTGGCTGAAGACCTCAGCGTGCTCGACATTATCAGTGGTGGACGGTTGATACCGATTATCAGTGCGGGCTATCGCGCTGAAGAGTTTAATCAGCTGGGTAAAAACATTAGCGACCGCAAAGAGTATATGGACGATATTGTTCCTCTGCTGAACAGAGCCTGGAGCGGAGAGCGGTTTGACTACAAGGGTAGAAGCGTTAAAGTCACACCATCGCCACATACTGAGCCGAGGCCGATGCTGTTCATGGGCGGCAGCAGCCGACCCGCTGCGCGCAGGGCTGCACGGGATGCTGATTTCTTTATTCCCTCGGGCCCAGAGATCTTTGAATTGTATAGGGAAGAGCTTGCAAAACTAGGTAAGCCAGATCCTGGTCCTATGCCAGAGGCTCCTTCTTCTGTGTTTTTTGTGAGCAATGATATTGACGAGTATTGGGACCAGATAGCGCCACATTTGCAGCACGAAACCAATACATACGCAAAATGGGCTGAGGCTGCGAAGGTATTCACGCCTTACCAGCATTTCGAGACGCTTGATGAATTGCGTGAGAGTCCGATGTATCGCTTGTTTACCCCAGACTCACTGATAGAGTTCTGCAAGGAACATCCCAATTGCCACCTGTTAACACACCCAATGTGTGGAGGTATAGCGCCGGCTACGGCGTGGCAAAGCCTTAAGCTGTTTGCCAGCGATGTACTGCCTGCATTACGCGAGCTTGAGCTGGTTTAGCTTTACCTGGCGCTCAGGAGACTAGGCAAACTCTTCCAGCAGTTCTTTAGCCCGAGCTTTCTCATTTGGTTTTCCGTCGCCAAGAATATCTTCCAGCATCCGTCGAGCGCCGTCGCGATCATCTAGTTCAATATACGCTTGAACCAGTTCGAATGGCGTTGCTTCTACCTCGGTAAAGAATTCGCTATTTTCCGTAAACATATCGCTATTATCCCTATGTTGCTCGGCTTGCTGATTCACTACATCGACTTCGGGTTGCGGTTCGCGCTCTGCTGGCGCAGCTGCCCTGACTGTTGTTTTCGCAACAACGGGTGTTTCCAGCGCTTGTTTCGCTTCGATGGGTTTGCTGGTAACAGACTTGTCAGCCGCTGTTTTTGTTGCAACTGACGGTGTAACAATAGAAGCCTGCTGTTCTTGCATCGCCATCTCTGGCTTTGCTGCAGCGACGGGCTTGGCTTGTACAGTGTTAGCTACTTCAGTCGTCTGCACTTTCTTACTGACAATTGTTTTAGTCTTGTTAGCTTTAACTTCTTTACTATGCTGCTGACGCTTGGCGGCTTTTGCTTTCTTTGCACGTCGGCTTTGCTTACGTGCAGCGGCTTTTTCTGCTGCCGTTGCTTTCTTTTTCTCGGCAGCGGTCGTTTTCTTTGTCTCAGCAGTGGTGTCCTCGCTTACACTTTGCTTTGGATCGTTTTTGCTTGCCGCAGACGGCGGAACCACGGGCTGCGCTTTTTCACTATTGTGCGTAGTGCTCGAAGGCTGGCTGTCCGGGCTTTGTTGCACTGGTTCTGTACTGACCTTATCAACGCTGTTGCTGTCTTCTTGAGTTGAAGCGTCAACTGAGGCAGCAGGCGGCTCCCACACTGGTGGTTTGGATTCGTCGAACGGCTCCTCAAGGTCATCAATGACCAGTGTTTGTTTGATATAGTCCGAATCAATCACTGCGTTATCGTTAGCCGACTCCAGTTCAGGAAACAACTCGGCTGCCTGCTCATATTTACCAGACAGAATGAGCGCTTCGCGCAGCGCGCCAATCAATTCAGCGGATTCCGGATCTTCATCCAGTGCGGCTTGCAGATGAGCAATGGCCTGATTATGCAAACCATGAGCCGTCAATACTTCGGCCTCGCCAATGACTGAGCCCTTTTGCTTATCAAGCAATTGCTGCAGCTCTTCATCTTCAAAATGCAAAACCGTGTCATCACTGTTAGTAGCCGAGATATCTTCACTCAACTGCTCGCTCTGAATGGCGGCTTTAACAGCCATGGATTCACGGCGTTTCGCTCTGAAGCGCGCAAACGTAACGATACTCACCAACGCCGCCATTATCGCCAGGAAGCCACCCAGCACAGACTGGTTTAACGTATTCGCAGAGGCATTACTTACTACTGGAGCAGGTGTTTCAATTGCTTCGTCGTTCATCGCTTGCGCAGGCAAACTGTCGATTCTTGCTTCGTTGTCGGCTATTGCTGTTTTCGCAGAATTTTCTACGCTGTCTTGCGCCTGCATTGCGCCTAGTACGCGCGCTTGCAAATCAGCTAATTCGGAATTTTTCAAATCAATGGTGTGTTTGAGGTCTTCAACCAGTAAGTTCAGGTCACTAATTTCGTGTATGTGATTGTTAATAATCTGATTCGCATCACCGAGACGGGCCACCACGTTCTCTAGCCGCCGGGCAAGGTCCGTACTTTTTGTTCTAGAGGCGCTTTGTTGTTTCATCGATTCTTCTGTCGAACTTGTGTTGTTAGTTGCTGCGGGCTCGGAACTACCCAGGCTAAGTCTGCCTGTTGCCCGAGGGGCTTCAACCGGCTTACCGACATCGGCTGATGTTTCCGGTACCGACTCATTTGCAGCCGTTTCCGCAAATTGAAACCGTGCTTGCAGGGCACCAAGTTCATGGCCAGCACTCAATTTGTTCACGGCGACTATTTCCTGGTGAGTGGGTAGCTGCACCACATCACCTTCGTTCAATGCCAATGACTGTCTTTGCTGCACTACGCCTGCATTCTTTTTGATTAGCGCCACAACCATTTGCTGAATACTAACCGTATTCGACGGTCGCATATGGACTGCAATCTCCTGCAGGCTGCGCTCATCGCTCACCAGCCACTCAGTACGATTCGCCAAATCCTTGTCTAAATTCCACACAGCTTCTTTATTATCGTTATCTTTTTGTTGCGTGCTCATAGCCTCTGACTCCAGCATCTCAAGGTCGCTTAGCGCACTTTGTGCGCCCTCTTCTGAAAAGTTTTCTACATTGTCTGTCGGCAGGTCGTTCATCAGCACGGTATATTGCTGGACTAAACTGCCATTTTCCCATCGAGCCTTTAGCGCAAAATTCAAAATTGCGCTTCGTACCGGCTCAACACTGCTAAGTTGCACGAAAGGGGTTTGGCCTTTTGTGCGAATCACTACCGTTTCCAGGTCTCCAATAAAGTCTTTTACACTCAGACCGCGCTCCAAAAAATCAGCAGTGCCAGCCGGTACAACAGAAATCGAATCTATATTCAGCTCGCCAATGTCCAAAATATCGACTGTGGCTTTCAGCGGTTCATCAACGTAAGACTGCTGCTGAATAGGTCCGAGTCCCAACGCAAGACAGGGAATGCTCGACATCGTGCAGCTGAGCCCGATCAATGTAATGCTTCGTTTTAGCATTGCTTTTATTGTGCTCGAACTTTTCGCGCTCGATGTCGCCAACTGTATTGCGCAGTGGTACCGATTGCTTAAGGTCTTTCCATTAGAGTTATGAAAAAAGTATGGATCAGATCAGCGGTTTTGCCACCGCCGGTCGGTGTTTCAGTCAAAATAAACGGTGGCAGAGGCGGTTTTGCCTGTTTTATGATCTAACAAGCCGAGATAGCGAATACTAACGGCAAGCTCTTTCTCACTCATAAGCATTTTTATAGGCGTGGGTTTGCTATAGGCCCCCAAGCTAATGACGTCGCCTTTCTGCAGCGTGCCTCCATCATTGGCGATTTTTCTGAGCAAAAACAATACAGCATTATAAGGGTGCAACATCAAGGAATCACCTGCAGCGCTGGCAAGTTGCTTGCTCTGTTCACCTGGAGAATTAGCGCTCAACACAACCTGCATGTTGGCGAGTTGATTGATAAATTCTGTGCTGGCAGATGCTTTCACAGTGCTGCCAACAATACCTAGGTGTGCGCCTGCATTGCTTGCAGTGAACCGCGGCGCTACATCGCTGGCAAAAGGAAACGGCAAATCGGGTAACTCAATATAGGCATGAAGACTTTCGATAGATTGGGCCACATCTTCGACGGTACGCGCACTATTAATGTTCTCGGAACCGACTGTGACCAATAGGTCTGCTTCCACCGCCAATACGATTCCCAGCTGTCGGTTGATTCGAGCCCCAGATGGCTTCAAGTCCCTTTTGAATAAAACCCCAAGTATTGGCTCAGAAGCGCCAAGTAATGCCTGACTGGAAGGGCTGCCAAGCGCCACCTTGTAACCGGCCCGTTTTTCATCCGACGCTCTGAGGTCGACATAGCGTTTTTGCAAGCGATAGCCTTGTTCTACAGTGTCAGGCAAACCAAGTGCGTCAATTACCTGCGACCAATGTAACTGACTTCCAAGATGCTGCCGATAGTCAACCATCGCGCGTGCGAATTTGTCCTGAGGCGCCGGTATTTGCTGCCCGCAGCCTATACAACAAGCGCACAATACGAAGGCTAATAATCGTCTATTTACTATGCTAAAACGCTCAGGCAATTCCAGACTACCCATCAGCTCATCGCTTCGCCGCGAATGGAATAATGACCTGCCCTGCGCCCAAAATAGCTGGCCTCGCCAAGACAGGTTCCACTGGAGTAGCCATTAGAATCCTGTGCAATATTCGACGCACAGGCACCCGCCGCGTACAGGCCGGCAATGGGTTGATCGGTTGCGGTCAACACTTCGGCATTAGCGGATACCTTAAGCCCACCCAACGTGAATCCGGTATAAGTAGCCTCACCTTTTGAGCATTGCAGAGCCCCGAACGGCGGTTCCTTTAGCGCTTGCAACCAATCAGAATGTTTATGCAATACTGAGTCCACTCCCCTGTCTGCATCTTCGTTGTATTGATCAAGTGTGTTCTGCAGGCTGCCAGGTGGCAGTGAAAGTCCCTCCTCCATTTCAGCCACAGTTTCCCACGCGTCTATCAGCTCTTGCATCTGAAACTCGGGGCGCGCAAATACTGTGTTGTCACATATGAGATAGGCTATGCCATCATCTTGATCAAGGCAGGCACGGGCAAAACGCGCATGATAAGAATCTTCGTTAATAAATCTCTGGCCGTGCTTATTGACTACTATGGCTTTGAGTAGCTGCTCAGGAGGGTAAATCGGTGAAGTGGCAAAGAAACGCTCCATGCGAATAGCCTCACCGCCAGCAGCAAGCCCCAGTTGAATACCGCTGCCATCATCATTAGCCCCACCTTGCGGCCAGAACTTTTCGAACATTGCGCCCGGCGTGTATTCCTTGAGCATGTCTTTATTCATGACATAACCACCCGTGGCAAGCAGAACGCCGTTCTTGGCACTTACATTGACTTCTTCACCGAAACGGCGGCATTGCACGCCCACCACTCGACCTTCTGCATTGGTCACTAAGGCATGCACCGCCGTATCAAAAGCAACAGACACGCCGACAGACTTGGCTTTCTCTAAAAGACGCTGCATCGCTAACGCCCCGCCGCTGCCTTCAACTGCTACCTTATGTCCGCGCGGGCACGCTTGAGCTTGCTCAGAATAAGGCCACACTTTTTCGTTTCCGGACCATATCAAACATTCGTCAGTAGGCTGCTCGACGTGCTTGCGTTTATAGAATCCATTGTTGAATGGAATACCTTGCTCTGTCAGCCAATTGAAGTGCTTAACACTGTCATCGCAGTAGAGTCTTATTTTTTCATCTTCGGGTTCGGGTGTTAACGCGTGTAGATAGTTGTACATTTCATCGGCGGTATCTTCCAGGCCATTGGCCAGTTGCGGACGTGTACCACCACCAAGATAAAAATGACCCGCCGCTTGCGTTGCGCTGCCGTTCACACCACTACCACGCTCTAGCACGAGCACACTGCCGCCTTGTTCTCGTGCACTGAGGGCCGCGCAGGCACCGGCCATGCCGAAGCCAGCCACGACCAAATCGGCACTTTGCTGCCACTCATCAATCGAACTTTCATTTATGCATTTCATTCGTTAACACTAACCGAAGCTGTACGTGACTGCCATTTACCAACCGTAATGTGGGTGCCTGCGTAGCAACTCATTATCTTTAAACACCCAAACTAATAGAGCCCCCGCAACAAAACCACCTATATGCGCCCAAAATGCAACGCCACCGCCTTCAGAACCCAAGCTGGAAAAGCCACCAAAGAATTGCAGCGCAAACCAGTAACCCAACATGAGCACCGCAGGCACGCGAATGGTTGTAAATATAATGATGAGTATCAGCAACAAATGCACTTTCACTTTGGGGTACAGCACAATGTAGGCCCCCATCACCCCGCCAATAGCGCCGGAAGCACCCACCATTGGAATACCAGAGCCTGGCTCAACAGCCACTTGAGCTCCTGCCGCTGCCAGGCCGCTTAGCAAGTAAAAAGTAAGGAAGCGAATAGGCCCCATGGAGTCTTCCACATTTCCACCAAATATCCATAGAAACCACATGTTACCCAGTATGTGCATCCAGCCGCCGTGCATAAACATAGAGCTAAATACCCCCAGCCAACCGGAACCCAATTCTTGCGGACACATCCGCTCGCCCGCTTGCTGGGGGAACAAGTCCGCGGGCACAAGACCGTACTGACACACCGACACATTCAGCTCATCACTAACGCCAGCACCTTGTAACAATAGCCAAGCCAATGCATTGGCAACAATTAGCCCATAGGTAACCACCGGGGTTACTAGCTGGGGATTGTCGTCTCTAATTGGAAACATTTATTCTGCCTTTATGGGTCTTGCGCTTAGCGGTTTACTTCAAGCCTGGTGCAAGCCACTGCCCATCCTGATCGGCGTCAATATAAATAGGGTTGGTGAACGCAAATGGCTGAAAATCGGGTGCCAATTCATTGTACAGTTTGCTGGCCTCGCCATTTACTTCAACCACGAGGTAACTGTCTTTTGTTACATCTATTTGCACTGCTATGGTCTGACCTGCTGCGACAGCTTGGCGCTGGGTTACCTCGCCGTTAATTAGAATTGACACTTCAGACACGGGCACCCACGAAGCAGCCTGAACACTGACATTCAACATAAATGAACCACCACTGTAAGTGTCACCAAGACGGGTGGCTGTTGAATTCTCAATAGACACTTCGAGAATTGGGCCCGTGCTGCCAAACATTTGACCGTTCTTTACGGCCTTCAAAAATGCTTCGTCAGTGTAGCTGTTCAGGGCGATAAAATTTTGCGGAATAGCTACCAAGTGACGCGTTCCGTGGGTGTCGCTATTGGCCGTACCCACGATGCGCTCACCCTGGCTTAGCAGTGAAAACCAATCTGCCTGTGTGCGTTTGTAATTGTCATAGGCGGGCCCGTTGGCTACCTCCAATAGGTCAAAGTCAAGGTCTCGCAAACCCGTTTTGGAATCTTTCTCTAACAGTACTTTGTTGCCTGACGAGCTCAAATCCTGGGCTGGATCATAGCGTTGCCCCGAGTAAAGATGCTCAAAAAAATTGCCATCAAAGTCTTCGCTGCCAAGATCCACCGTTCGCGGGTGATTCAATTGAAACAATGGCCGTTTTTCTGCGGCGCTGAAACTTGCGTACAGTTCTCGCAACCTTAGCCCTTCGTGCTTGGGCAGACCACCAGAAAAATGAGTCGGCTTCTCTTGCACAGGAAATACATTAAGGTGCCCGTTGGTATAGGCCGCCGACGAGGTTCGCGCCATGCCGGTTAACTCAATTCCACTAATAACGTGAAGACGGTCTTGCAAACCAAGCTGCCGTACAACATGTTGGTAGTCCACCAATACATTGTGTTCGGTGGCAATCAACACATCACCACCTTGCGCTACAAATCCGCGCAAACGTTCCTCTATTGGAATACTGGAATCAAAGCTTGGTGCAGAATGAACATGAAAGTCTGCTGCGTAAAGCCCTTGTGTATTCACT
>JBGCDE010000008.1:0-6083 GCA_045105115.1 Pseudomonadales bacterium
ACTGCTGCCTCCCGTAGGAGTCTGGACCGTGTCTCAGTTCCAGTGTGGCTGATCATCCTCTCAGACCAGCTACGGATCGTCGCCTTGGTGGGCCTTTACCCCACCAACTAGCTAATCCGACGCAGGCTCATCCAATAGTGACCGGTCCGAAGATCCCGGCCTTTCCCCCGAAAGGCGTATGCGGTATTAATCCGGATTTCTCCGGGCTATCCCCCGCTACTGGGTAGATTCCTACGCGTTACTCACCCGTCCGCCACTCGTCAGCCAGAGCAAGCTCTGCTGTTACCGTTCGACTTGCATGTGTTAGGCCTGCCGCCAGCGTTCAATCTGAGCCATGATCAAACTCTTCAGTTTAATCTTCATGTTTTTGACGTCATGACCGACGTTGTACCCTCATCAATCCTGATCCGCAGATCAAAACCAACCTCAGTACGTATTTACTACTCAGAGTAATCACTCAACGCATTTGCCTCACTGTTACCTATAAATGCACCCAACCGAAGTCAGATATACAGATAACACGAGTTAAAATTGACGAGTATTTGCTCCGTGGCTCTACCACGAAACAAGTACCCACACGTATTACTTGATCGTCTTGTTAAACAGCTTGCATGGCGCCAGGCCATACAATTCCACAGCACTGCGTGCCGAAGAGGGGCGCATTATACGCATCAGTTCTTGCATAGCAACAATTAAAAGAGGCTTATAGCCTTTTTATTTTCGCGGCCAGTTGTTTACCATAGCCGACCTTCGGCAAGAACGGTATTCGGGGGCACAGTTTACTGAATTGCTTCGCAATTCAGTAAACTGTGCCCCCGAATAACCCCGAATAAAACGGATAAAGAGAAAGAGGATTAAAGGTATGTCTGATCAGGAAAAGATCCTGCTTGGCCTGGGTGATAAGAAGGTCTACCTAAACCCAAAATACGCCAACCGCCATGGCCTGATAGCAGGTGCCACTGGCACCGGCAAAACAGTCACCCTGCAGATGATGGCCGAATCATTCTCCCGCATTGGTGTGCCAGTCTTTCTCGCCGATGTAAAAGGCGATGTATCCGGTATTAGCCAGCCAGGGAAAACCCACCCAAAGGTGGAAGAGCGTTTCGTCAAGATGGAGATCGAAGACTACGAATGGGAAGGCAACCCTACCGTGTTCTGGGACTTGTATGGCAAGAAAGGCCACCCCATCAGGGCAACAGTATCCGACATGGGCCCTACCCTGCTCGCCAGACTGCTGGATCTAAATGAAACCCAGGAAGGCATACTCACCATTGCGTTCGCATTGGCCGATGACGAAGGCATGCTATTACTGGATATGAAAGATCTGCGCACAATGCTGCAGCACATCGCCGATCACGCTAAAGAGCTCAAAGCGGAGTACGGGAATGTATCGGGCGCTTCAGTAGGCGCCATTCAGCGCCGACTGCTGGTCATAGAGCGAGAAGGTGGAAAGAAGTTTTTTGGCGAGCCGATGCTTGAGCTGGCTGATCTTATGAGCACCAATTCGCAAGGACGTGGTCGCATAAACGTGCTGGCGGCCGATACTTTGATACAGAGCCCACGCCTTTATTCTACATTCCTACTCTGGCTGCTTTCAGAGCTATTTGAGAACTTGCCGGAAGTGGGTGACCCTGACAAACCGAAATTCGTCTTTTTCTTTGACGAAGCCCACCTACTGTTTAATGACGCACCAAAAGCATTGGTGCAAAAGATAGAACAAGTTGTGCGCTTGATTCGCTCAAAGGGTGTCGGTGTTTTCTTCATTACCCAAAGCCCCTCGGATCTGCCCGACACAGTGTTGGCTCAGCTGGGTAACCGAGTGCAGCATGCACTGCGCGCCTTTACACCACGTGACCAAAAACACGTACGAGCTGCGGCAGACACGTTTAGGCCGAATCCGAAATTTAAAACTCGTGATGCGATTACACAAATGGGCGTTGGCGAAGCCCTGGTGTCTGTTCTGCAATCGAAAGGTACGCCCAGCGTGGTGCAGAAAACACTGATTAAACCTCCCTTTTCTCGCATAGGCCCAGCCAAACCTGGAGAACGAAAAGCAGTTCAAGCCGATAGCCCCTACGGTCACAAATACGACAAGGCGGTAGACCGGAAATCTGCTCATGAGATGCTGACCCAACGCGCCGAACAGGCTGCCGTTGAAGCCGAGCGTGCGGCAAAAGAAAAAGCCGCCGCAAAAGAACGCGCCAAGAAAGAGGCTGCGGAAAAACGTAAAAAGGGTCGCTCACGCAGAGGAGACTCGGTAAGCGATGCATTTCTTAAAAGCGTGACGCGCTCTATTGGCAGTCAGGTAGGGCGAAAGTTGATTCGCGGAATTCTAGGCTCGCTGTTTAAGGGTTAGCCAAAAACACTTCAGCCCTTGCTCTTGGCGCGCCTCGATTCGAGCACGCGCCAAAGCAACAAACTGGCGATAATCAACGAGTACACAATTGCCTCGCCAGCATCGCTTCGAATCTGCCAGACAATATGAGCAACTGCAAGCAAGGCAACCGCATAGATGAGCTTGTGTAGAGTTTTCCAGCGCTTTTTTAGCTTACGAACCATGCCGTCAGTTGACGTGATCGCCAGCGGCGTCATTAACAATACAGCGGCAAACCCAACCGTAATATAAGGACGCTCAATCAGCTCTGCCCCAATATCTCCCCACTGGAAAGCTAACAAAAACGCCGCATAACAGAGCAGGTGCAAAACACCGTATACCCATGTCGCAACGCCAAGAATCCGGCGATAAGGCAACAGCCTAAATCGGCTACGAGACCGCAGAATGCTGGCAAGCGGCGAGATAAACAAAGTTACGCACAATAACCTGATTGTCCATTCACCTGTTTCGGCGACTAAAACGTCGGCAGGATCCGGTCCGAGCTGGTTGGTGGCCGCCGCATAGACCAAGGCCAGCGCGGGGATGGCAAGCAGAAGCATCAGCAACCACTTGTTGCGGCGAAGGTAAGTGTTCATGAATGCAGGCTCAGTAATACTTCGCCAAATTCATTCCTTTGTATAATTCGGCAACTTGTTCACCATAACCATTAAACGCTTGCGTATCGATGCGGTTCGGTTCGAACAACGACGAGGGCAAGCGACGCTCAGACGCCTGGCTCCAGCGCGGGTGGTCAACCTCAGGGTTAACGTTGGCGTAGAAGCCGTACTCATGTGGCGCAATTTGCTGCCAGCTGGTGGCCGGTTGGCGCTTGGTGAAGCTGATTCGAACAATAGACTTGATACTCTTAAAGCCGTATTTCCAGGGCATTACCAAGCGCAGTGGTGCACCGTTCTGTTTCGGAATTTCGCGGCCATACAAACCGGTTGCCATGAAACTGAGCGGATGCATCGCCTCGTCCATACGCAAGCCTTCTTCATACGGCCAATCAATGGTGCTTGAAAAAGAACGTTGGCCACGCATTTCTGATTTGCGCACCAGTGTTTCAAACTTCACATATTTCGCATCACTAGTGGGCTCAAATTGCTGCAGCATTGCAGCAAGGGGAAACCCTATCCAGGGAATAACCATTGACCAGGCCTCAACACATCTGAGGCGGTAAATGCGCTCTTCCAGGGGGTTTTTAGCAAGAATATCCTCCAGGTTATAAGTACCCGGTTTTGCTACTTCACCATCAACTTTTACCTGCCAAGGACTGCTAGTCAGGGCCGCGGCATGTTTGGAAGGATCATCTTTACCCGTACCAAACTCGTAGAAATTGTTATATCTGGCTACATCGGCATACGGCGTTAAAGCCTCAGCTGTATAAAAGGGGTTGCCTGATTTTTTTTCAACCTCAGAAAAATCAAGCGGGCCCAAATCGGCTGGCGCTTCAATTACTTTCGCTTCAGCTTGCTCGGTTTTGCCACACGCCGCTAGCGCACCGCCCACCAGCAAACTGCCAGAAGCACCCATGAACTTTCTTCGGTTCAAATACGCCGATTCGGACGTAATTTCAGAGGAAAGAATATCGTCGGGTTTCTTTATCAGCATTATCTAAATTCCAGGCGCGTAAGAACAATCACTACTTTAGACTGACTAACGCGAAAAAATTCAATTAACGTACAACAACCGACTTCTTACCAGATATAAATCGCCACGCGTAGACTATGGGGCCAGAACAAGCGTAGCTAGACGCCATCAAAAACAGCACCAGTGCTGGGTCCATAGCGATAACAACAAATATCATAGTGACCAGAAACATGGTCAGAAATGGCACACGGCCTTTGAAATCAATGCCTTTGAAGCTGTGGTATGGCACATTGCTTACCATCATTAAGCCCACCAACGCAGTAACACCAGCAAACACCAGCTGAGCGCCCCGATTCAGCTCTAGCCCTGAAACACCCCACTCGGTCAACAACCATACTGTGGAGGCAAGCAGAATCGCTGCTGGCGGGCTAGCTAGACCAGTAAAAAACCGGCTATCTGTTGTCTCAGCCTCCGCATTAAAACGTGCCAAGCGCAGCGCCGCACAAAGCAGGTAGATAAAGGCCACGGACCAGCCCAATTTACCCAAATCACTTAAACACCAATTGAACATAATCAGCGCTGGCGCCACACCGAACGTAACCAGGTCTGAAAGGCTGTCGTATTCTTCGCCAAATTTACTCTGCGAATTGGTCAAGCGTGCTATTCGACCATCCATGCCGTCAAGCATCTGACCAAAGAAAATAGCCAGGCCGGCAGAGGCAAAATCCGCATTAATCGCTGCCACAATGGCGTAAAAACCAGAGAAAAGAGCCGCTGTGGTGAACAGATTGGGCAGCAGGTAAATGCCTTTACGCTGCACTTTTTGCCCATTCTCGGACACCATTTCCACATGCTCATCAATTGGCAGCAGGTTTTCCAAGCCAGAATCCTTGCGGTCTGATTCAGTATTTAAGGGCTTATCTGTATCGTTGGAGTCAGTCATGGGCCTACTCTGGGGTGCAGAAGTATTATACCCGCCAAGCGTAATGTTGTATGCTGCGCGCCAGCAAAAACGTCACCATGTAGAGAGGATCATGAACTATTTCAATTCGCTGCCATTGCGCAAACAACTTCAACAATTGGGCAAGTGCCGCTTCATGGATGCCGCCGAATTTGCTGACGGCGTGGAGAAATTGAAAGGTAAGAAGCTGGTTGTCATTGGCTGTGGGTCGCAGGGCTTGAATCAAGGCCTTAATCTCCGCGACAGTGGTCTGGATGTGTCGTATGCGCTTCGCGAAGCAGCGATTAGCGAACAGCGTCAAAGCTGGAAAAACGCGAGCGAAAATGGATTCACAGTAGGCACCTACGAAGAGCTTGTGCCCCAGGCTGACCTGGTTCTTAACCTAACGCCTGACAAGCAGCATTCTTCGGTTGTTGATGCGGTAATGCCGCTGATGAAGCAAAACGCTTGTCTCGCCTACTCACATGGCTTCAATATTGTTGAAGAAGGCAAACAAATTCGCGACGACCTCACAGTAATCATGGTAGCACCCAAATGCCCTGGCACTGAAGTACGCGAAGAGTACAAAAGAGGCTTTGGCGTACCAACACTGATTGCAGTGCACGCTGAAAACGACCCTAATGGAGACGGCCTGGAGTTAGCCAAAGCATACGCTGCCGGCACAGGTGGCCATCGCGCCGGAGTATTGGAAAGCTCTTTCATTGCTGAAGTTAAGTCTGACTTACTTGGCGAGCAAACTATTCTGTGTGGCATGCTTCAAACAGGTTCAATATTGTGCTTCGACAAAATGGTTGAGCAAGGTATTGATGCGGGTTATGCAGCCAAGCTTGTGCAGTTCGGCTGGGAAACCATCACCGAAGCGCTAAAGCATGGCGGCATCACGAATATGATGGACCGCCTTTCCAACCCCGCGAAAGTACGCGCGTTTGAACTGGCAGAAGAACTGCGAAGCACACTTCGCCCCCTCTATGAAAAGCACATTGACGATATCATCAGCGGGCATTTTTCCAGTACCATGATGACTGACTGGGGCAATGATGACGTAAACCTGTTGAAGGGGCGTGGTGCTACTGCTGAAACGGCGTTTGAGAAAACAAGCAACACTGACAAGGAGATCAGCGAGCAGGAATACTTCGACAATGGCAGCTTGAGGATTGA
>JBGCDE010000009.1:0-3520 GCA_045105115.1 Pseudomonadales bacterium
GGCCTTGCAGTCAGGCATTGCGTTGCGAGACCAAGGTAAACTGCCGCTTGAACAAATTGCGGATGTTAAATATCAGGATTTTCTTCGCGCTCCGGTCAACACGCTGCTTGACGCTTTCGAAAAGATTGGTATTTCAACTGATCAATCACTGAAAGAAAGTATGCAGGCTTACCTCGCAGATAAGCCGCAAGGCAAGTTTGGTCAGCATCGATATTCGCTTGAAGAATTTGGTCTGAACGAAAAGGAAATAGGGTCACAGTTTTCGGCCTATAGAGATTATTACAACATTGAACAAGGTATCTAAGATGACAAACTTTCGGATCGCTGCGTTTTTTCTAGCGTTGTTTAGTTCGCTTGCACTGGCAGACAAATGGGCTGATGTGCCTAGTATTGAAAACGCGGCTACACCTGAAGAAAAGGGTTTAGCGATTGCCGTGGCCGTGGACCGCAAAGACAGGGGCTGGGGTGACTCCGAGGCTGAAATGGAAATGATACTGCGCAGGGCAAACGGTCAGGAGACGGTGCGCAGGCTTAGATTTAAATTATTGGAAGTGCAGGGCGATGGCGACAAAGGCTTAACGATCTTCGATCAACCACGTGATGTGCAGGGAACAACGTTTTTGAATCATTCGCACGCCCTAGAGCCGGACGACCAGTGGATCTATCTTCCTGCTTTGCGTCGTGTGAAGCGAATTTCTTCCAAGAATAAAACCGGCCGTTTTATGGGTAGTGAGTTTACCTACGAAGATATGTCTTCAAGCGAGGTGGAGAAGTACGACTACAAATATCTGCGTGATGAAACGTTTAAAGATATGGATATGTATGTGGTAGAGCTCTACCCAAAAGACGAATTTTCCGGCTACAAGCGTCAAATACTATGGGTAGACAAGGCGGAACTGCGTAACCATAAAATAGAGTTTTATGATCGAAGAGACGGCTTGCTGAAGGTAATGGAGATGGGCGACT
The DNA here is from genome assembly GCA_045105115.1 of Pseudomonadales bacterium. Lineage (GTDB taxonomy): Bacteria > Pseudomonadota > Gammaproteobacteria > Pseudomonadales > JAUIET01 > JAUIET01. The sequence goes on from JBGCDE010000009.1 coordinate 967, forward strand.
ATCGACAGTACAATGATAAATTCTGGCGATCTCACAAGCTGGTTATGACTAATCAGCAAACCGGGAAAAGCACGGATTTGGTCTGGAAAGATTACAAGTTTTCGGTTGGCTTAAGCGATGCTGATTTTCATCGCTCGGTATTGGAACGAGCTCGTTAGTAAACCTTATTTGCTCTTAACTTTCGTGCCATTAATGCTGGCTTTTCTAAGCATCAGACGCTCTAGCTTGCCGTCTTTAATCTGGTCTAATTGGGCAAGCAGATAACCTAGGTCTTTGGCAAACCAGATATAGGTTTCTCTGGTGCTTTCAGGGCCTCTGTCACGTTTGAATTTTACAGCAGAAAGCTCACCAAGAGGCGTCTCTATCGTTTCCTCAGCAACTCTGTCAAACGCGTATAACTTGATGGATTTGCCGTCCGTTGTTTGATATTCAAATCGTGTTTGCGCAGGGTTATCCATTAAGTCCAGGCGGAATTGTTCCTGGTAGCTGACCTTGTCGTACACTGGAAATTCCAGCGCCAAAGCGTCTTGCTCTGGTCGCAGAGCATCACTCACTGTATTGTCTTGCCAGTCAAACAGAAGGTCTCTGTTGTGTCGTTCACCCAGATTGCGGCGATTGTGTTTGTAACTCTGAACTCTGAGTATGCCGTCTTGCTGAATTTGCAGTGTGCTTGACTCGCTTATTTTAAAAATCAGCTTTTGCGCCTTCATTTCAATGGTTGCCTGAGTGCCCGCAACTGTAAAGCTGCGGTGCATGCGTACATTCAAGCCTTTTATTTCCGCCTCGTACTCGGCCGCATAGCTGTCAGTGATGTCGCTGCTGTGCGCCAAAAATGGCGTCAGCGTCATAGCGAACACCAGGAACAAGAAGGGATGTAATACAGTGCTTAGAAATCTCATGGTTCAGGCTTCTTGCAATCCATCGAAACGAATACCATTTACGCCTAGTAGTTCGCCGTCAAGCTCTGCTCCGCGATCGCTTAACAGTAAGCGATTGCTGACAAACCACTGCGCAGCCAAGGGGAAAATCAGATGCTCTTTTTCTAAAACCCGAGCCGCTAGACTGTCGGCCGAGTCGTTTTCCATAACGGGTACCGCGGCTTGCAACACGGCAGGACCGCCATCGAGTTCCTCGGTAACAAAATGCACTGTAGCGCCATGCTCATAATCACCGGCATCAATTGCGCGTTGATGCGTATTTAAGCCTGCGTATTTGGGCAGTAATGACGGGTGAATATTAAGCATTTTGCCTCGCAGCGGAGTTAGAAATACAGGGGTCAGAATTCTCATGAACCCCGCAAGTATAACCAGATCAGCTGAATATTCGCTGACTGCCTCCAGCAGTGCTTTGTCGAAACTGTGCCGGTCATCGAATTGCGTGTGATCAAGGCTGATGGCATCAATGCCCACATTTTCGGCACGTTTAAGCCCATAAGCTGCAGGTCTATTACTGATAACCGCGACTATGTCGGCATCAAGCTCAATATCTGCGGCATGTTGATTTGTACTGGCGTCCAACAAGGCTTGCAAGTTGCTGCCACCGCCGGAAATGAGAACAACGATTCGTTGGCGCGACATTGTATTTTCCAAACCGTGTTTATGCTACAAACTCTATGGGCGCTGAGCCTTTCTCGCGCTCGCTTAGCTCGCCGATTTGCCAAGCATGCAGACCACTTTGCTTAAGTGCTGAGATACCTTGTTCAGCCTGGTCAGCGCGAACACACAGCACCATGCCCACGCCACAGTTAAAGGTGCGTAGCATCTCTTCCTGGGTGATATTGCCGGCACTTTGCAACCATTCGAAAATAGGCGGCAAGGTCCAGCTGTTCAAATCAATTCTGGCGGCTACTTGCTCAGGTAGAACCCGAGGAATATTCTCACTCAGGCCGCCACCGGTGATATGGCTCATTGCGTTGATAGTAATAGACTGTTGTAGTTCAAGAACGGGTTTTACGTAAATCGTGGTAGGAGCCAGCAACGCTTCACCTAAAGTAGTGTCTTCAAACGAAGAGTCCAGTGCTGAGTTTGATCGTTCGAGCAGGGCTCGTATCAGAGAGTAACCATTCGAATGCGGGCCGCTTGATGCGATACCTAGTAAGGCGTCACCAGCTTGTACTGCGCTGCCATCGATTAGTTGCTCTTTTTCGACAACACCTACACAAAATCCTGCCAGGTCGTAGTCCCCTTTGGCATACATGCCAGGCATTTCAGCGGTTTCACCACCTACCAGCGCGCACCCAGCCAACTCGCAGCCTTTGCCAATGCCATGCACCACATCGGCCGCTGTGTCCACATCCAGTGCACCGCTTGCGTAATAATCAAGGAAGAATAAAGGCTCGGCGCCCGTAACCAAAAGATCGTTAACGCACATGGCGACCAGATCTATACCAATGCTGTCGTGCTTACCCATGGCCATCGCCAGCTTGAGCTTGGTACCTACACCGTCGGTGCCAGAAACCAAAACAGGTTGCTTGTAATCATTTTTTAACTCAAAAAGAGCACCAAAGCCACCCAGTCCGGTCATAACTTCCGGGCGCATTGTGCGTTTGGCGATC
>JBGCDE010000010.1:0-6059 GCA_045105115.1 Pseudomonadales bacterium
CGCCAGGCCTAGCCAGACCGGCTAGCTGACTCGCGGCAGGCGCAGTGCAATGCAGTTGGGCGACAGCGGGGTGGGCTTCCAGTAGAAGGCATAGCCATTGTCTTCCGCCAGTTCCGCGCAGCTTGCCAAACCCAATCCGAGGCCGTTTGAGTCCGAACCCTTTACACCGGTCGTCTTGTAGTGCTCGAACTGTTCTGCGGTCAGCTCGTAACCCTGATCATGCACTTCCAGTACTAGCTCATTGCCCGCTCTGCGACAACCGATCAGAATCTTATCTGAACCGGAATGGGCGATGGCGTTTGACACCAGATTGGACGCAATCCGCATCACCGCCACCGGGTTTACGTTTGCGCTCATGCTTGTGGGCACGGTGCGCAAGCGAATGCCCTTGCTTCCGGCTTCTTCGGCGAACATCTGAGTGATGGTTTGCTGTAGCAAATTCATCGGCATGTGTTCGCTTGCTGGCGTGGGCGAATCACTCAATGGTGTCTCGTCGCCTTCGTTAGCCCCTTCGCTGAAACTGTCGGCCAGTTTGTCTATGTACGCGAGCGCTTGTTGGTATTCCAGGTTATCTGCAAAACCAGCCGAATGCTTGAGTTTGTCGAGAGTCAAGCGCAGCGATACCAGCGGCTGCCTGATGTCGTGGCTGGCTTCAGACATTTTTTGCCGGCGCCTGCTCGCTAATTCGCGCATTCGAGAAAATTCACGCTCTGCCAGCAGTTTGTCTTCGCCGGCCTGCGCTTCGCGGCGCGCGCTTTGCAGCTCTCTTTGCAAGGCGTCCTCGTGGTCGCGGCGAATTCCAATGATGTGCGCCAAATAAGTGGCCACCAGGCTCAGTGACAGAATCAGATAGGTAAGACGAACAGCTGGATGCACAAGGTCTACGTAGGAAAACTCATCCTTGCTCATCTGGTAAAAAGCAATAATGGACACCAGCAACACAACAAGCGTAAACAGCAGCCCGGTAATTCGCGAAAAGCGGCCCGCATAGATGTACTCCCGCTCGCCCAGATTGTCGCCCGGCGGTCGCCAGCTCATGGCCGACAACACCTGTGAAACAACCATTGGGAAGAAAAACAGATTGGCCACCAGCGCAAGCAAGATGATGGGCACAAACGGAATGAGTGCGATGCACAGCAGGCTTAATAGCCCCATCACTTCGAACGTACCGCGAAGTCTGTTCATCAATGGCGTGGCTTCTTCTTTTGACGTAGCAACTGCCAGAAACAAACCATTGCCGTTTAACAGCAGCAGGGTCGTCAGCGGAACCCAATTGGTCAATTCAGGATTGCCCGGCCACAGGTATTGCGAAGCCGTATCGTCGATGCAGGCAACAAAAAACAAACCAATGGCAAATTGCAGTGTGTACCACAGCCCGATGCGGTTTCGGGACGCCACATTAAACAATGCAAATACAATCAGCAGCGCAGACGATGCGGCGTAAAATGCAGCGGTAATGGCCACACTTTGCAGTTTCAAATCGTAGTAGGATATAGTCTCGCTCGCGTTGGCCGCGATTGAAATCAAGATAAGAATTGCCAGGGCGCTGAAGTTCAGTTTTTTCATTGCATAGGGGATTATATTGGGCGCTCGCTCATTAGTGCACGGCCATAAGTCGGTGGTGATTGCCGATGATCATGCCATTATTCGCAATGCGCTGGATGAAGCGCTGACCCGACCAGGACGCGTTGCGGTGAATGGCCTTAAGGTAGTTGCACACGCGGAAAACGGATTCGAAGCCGTAGCCGCCGTGAAACGGCATAAGCCCGATCTGCTGTTGCTGGACGTTGCCATGCCCTTGGCCTCGGGCGCGCAGATCATCAATGATGTGCGCCGCTGGAGTGCCGACACCTACACCGTGGTGTTTACCGGTGTGGAGGCGGCTGGACTGCTGTTTGGCCTGATTGAAGACGGCGTTCGTGGTTTGTTCTCCAAGGCTGATCCTATTGAGTATCTGCTCGACAAGATTCCCCACATACTGGACGGTTCGACCTATGTAGCACCGCGTTTCAGCAATATTCTGGAAACCCAGAATGCCGTTGCTGCGCTCACCCCGCGTGAGCGGCAAACGCTGAACATGGTAGTGGCCGGCAAGAACAATCGCGAAATTGCGGAAGCCATGAATGTTAGCGCCAAAACGGTGGATAAGCATCGCACCAGCCTGATGAACAAGCTTGATGTGCATTCCGTTGTGGAGTTGATTTCGCTGGCCCTGCGCGAAGGCTTGCTGGATGACGCCCACTCGGTGCCCCCTGACTAAGTTTCCATGGTTTTTATTCTGAACCCTGTTCGCGGATAAACAAATGGGGTGCTTACCCCATACTTTTGTTCACTCCAGCCATCACACTGTCAACCGTGATAATCATTTTCTGGAGAACGCCATGAACAAGGCTTTGAAAAACCTCAGCCACTGTATCGTATTTCTACTCGCTTCCCTACTGGGCAGTGTTGCTTATGCTCAATCTGGCGTGCCAAGCATTCCACAAATCCCCGCTTTCTTGCCGTTGTCCCACACCGTGGCGCCCAGCGCTGAGGCCATGCCGCTGGATGGCGTATGGAACATCACTGCAATTAACAAGCGCATTCGTATTGACCGTGGCCGCGCCTACGCGGTAGACAGCTGGTTGCATCTTTTTGTATTGCAGGTGCAGCCCAATATGGTGGTGGCCAAAAACATTGTGCGTACCGGGCCGGGGGAGTACACCGCCAATGATTTGCCATTGATGGGACCGGCTACCTACAAAGCCACGCCTTCCGGTACACTGAACGTTACGGTTCAGGGTGCGCTGGGGCCGGTAAAACTTGTGTTCGCGCCCATTGATCTTGAAGACCGACGCTGGTTTGAACGCGACCGGGATGGGGAAGATTCGTCTGACGACGATAGTGATGATGACTTTGAGGACGACGATAATTACGAGGGTGACGACACGGAAGACGACGAATCAGATTACCCCTAGTCGACGGTCTCTGCGGGCATTGCTTGCGGTTATAGCGTGTTCCGCCCACGTTGCTGCAAGCGAACCCGGTATTGAAGAGCTGTTGGTCAACGCGCCGCATTTGCCGCTTGAATCGCTGGAACTAACCACCGCATTAACAACGTTTGATCGAAAACAGCTGGCCAGCGCCAACATCAGCCACAGCAGCGAGCTGGTAAAGCTTGCCCCTTCGCTGACCACACTACAAAGCTTTAACAATCGCCAGTCAGCCTTTCTAATTCGTGGCCTGGGTACATCGATATTCAGCGCGGGCATAGAGCCCTCAGTGTTCACCATGCGCGATGGCGTATCGTTGGGCAGCGCGGCTCAAAGCATGGCGCCTTTGCTCGACATGCAACGAGTAGAAATCTGGCGCGGGCCGCAACTCAGTCGCTTTGGCCGCAGTGCCGCTGCTGGTGTGATCAATCTGGTGAGCGAACGCGCAAGCACTGAATGGCAAGGGCGCGTTCGACTCGTTGCCGACCATGCGTCAGGCCTTGATAGCGAGCGTGTGCTGGCCAGCGTGTTTGCTGGTGGGCCATTGAATGACGCACTGGGCGTGCGGATGGGGCTGGTAAGCAGTGAGCAACAAGGCTTTGTGCGCAATGCGTGGAATGACCAGGATTTGAATAATGGTCGTCAGCAGTCGGCGGTAGTGAAGTTTGACTGGGCCGGCGCGCAGGCGATAACCGCCGCCCTGGACCTTGACTACTCCGAATCGCGCGCCCGATGTTGTGTGCCAATCGTCAGCTCGGTGATCAGCGAGCAAATAGCCGGCGCATTGCAGCCGGTCAGTGCCAGCTCGCGGAATATCGAATCGAACACCAACGGCGACTTTCTAATGAATACCCGCAGTGCAAACGCACTGTTGCGGCTTGATAAAGCCATCGGTGAGCACAGTCGTATCGAATCGGTCAGCGCCTATTCGCGCTACAGCGAACGCGAAGCGCAAGATTTTGATTTTCTGCCACTGGACCTGATACCTCTCAGCGCAGGCTACGACAGCTATCAACAGTATTCGCAACACCTGCGGCTGGAAACCATCAGCGGTTCGCGCCTTAAGTTTGCACTTGGAGCGTACTTCGAAAAGCAAACCCGCCGACGGCAATACGCCCGGTCTATTCTGGGCATTGAGCAAGCGGAATTTGTGGCTGATATTCGACAGCAAACCACAGCGGCCTATGCCAACACCCAATACAATCTCAGTGAACGGGCAAATCTACACGCTGGCTTGCGTTTCACCCATGATGCCATCGAGTTTACAGCTGACCGGGAACCGTTCGTGCTCCAGGGTTTAGCGGCACTTGCGCAGGCGAGCGACAGCACTCAAGAACGCAGCCTGGATGCCGAGGTGTCATTGCAATATGCGCCCGGCAATTTCAGCTCTGTGTATCTGGCGTGGTCGCTTGGGCACAAGGCACCGGCGTACAATCTTGGGTTTGACCTGGATGCCAGCGCGCTGCAGGCCGTTGATACCGAGCGCGGCCAATCTTTTGAAGTGGCCTACAAACGAATTTTTCCTGCGCAGCAGCTGCATCTGGCCGGCACTGTATTCCACACCCGATTCAGTGACTATCAGGCGCAGGTACAAGAGCCGGGTAGCGTTAAATACAGTTTGATCAATTCGGGTGCCATTCACTCCTCGGGCATTGAGCTGGAAGCAAGCTGGCGGTACCAGAACCTGAGCCTTAGAGCGGGTATTGAGTGGATGAGGGCGCGCATTGGCCGCGTAGATGGCATTCTGTGCGGTAGCGGAGAAATTCAAAGGGGCGAATGCCCTGGCGGAGCGCGCGACTTGCGCGGTGAAACCCTGCCTTTTGCCCCAGACCTCAAAGCCAATGTATCGCTTGGGTATCAATTAGGCCGCACATTGAATGCCTTCAATACCAGCATTGACCTGCTGTACCGTTGGCAATCACGCACTCAAACGGCGTTCAACAACGACCCTTACCGAGCCGAACCTGCATTTGGCCTGTTGGATATTGGCATCAGCGCCGAGACTCAGCACATCATACTGCGTCTTTTCGTTAATAACGCGTTAAACAAGCCATTTGCGCTGGCACACTTCGACAACCCGGTGGATGCTGGTGGCTATCTTTCTTTCTTTGGCCGAAGCTCGCATCGAGTAGTGGGTTTGAGCGCCGAACTGAACTTCTAGCGAAATCCTGAGTGGGTAATATGGGGTTGATACCCCATGGTTGGTTTTTCTGCCGGCCATAAACTGAGAGTGTCAAATTCAGTTGCTACAGGAGAAAGCGCCATGACACTCAACACACTATCGAATCACAAAATGCTGCTGACATGCTTGAGCATGGCCTGCATTTTTCTTGCGGCTCTCAGCCAGCCAGCGAATGCCGCATCACCAAAATACAAGTATCCGGCGTGCCTGTACTTTTACGAGAATGCCGGCAAACAGAAACTTAAGTCTGAACGCAGCTGCTTCACTCGAGGAGGCCATGGCGAAAAAGTGATGGGCGGCGAAGACAAGAATTTCAAGAAGTTGAAAAAGCTGGTAAAAGCATTTAATAAGCCCGTGCAGTACGTAGGCGTTAAGAAAGACCACACTGTTGAATTACACTACAAGAAAACCAATGGAAGAATGGACAAAATTGTGATGACCCGAAGCGGTCCGGTTGACATTCGCCGAGGCGCCTTGAAGGGTGTGCGCACGTGGAAAACCAGCGACAAGCATAAAGGTTACCCAATATGCCTGTACGAATCAAAGGCAAGCTTAAAGAAGAAAAAAATGAAGCACGCCATCTGTCTGAGATTCGGCGAGTATCGAAACCTGGAAGCCTTCGGCTGGGACAACAAAGCCAAATACATAGACCTTCGCAAGGGTTACAAAGCCTATTTATTCAAGGATGAGAACTTCGATGGTATCCGCACCATCATGGAGACCGACGGCCGAATAAGATTGGAAGGAAAAAACAAAAGCGTTACCTCCATTCGTATTGAAAAGAAGTAACTGCCCCACCATGCACGCAGGGCCGGCTTGAAAGCCGGCCTTTTTCTATTCAGTGTTGGCAACGCGCAAGCCACGACCTGACCCCTACGCCCTTTTTCAATAGCTAGCGGCAAGGC
>JBGCDE010000011.1:0-10330 GCA_045105115.1 Pseudomonadales bacterium
TTCCTTGATTCGTAAACCGTGGTCCGTCCCCAATTTTTTAGTTAGGCATATAGATGTACTCATCGCCATCAACAATTTTTTCGACCAGGGTCTTGTCAATCATCACCGGCATTTGCGTGGTGGGCTCATACAGCGGCCCGCGGGAGCTGGCTTGATGGGCGGCCAGCAGTGCGCTCAGCTCTGCAAGTTTGTCGGTGCGGCTTGCGGCAAGATTGTTTTGCTCAGTGGGGTCGTCCTCCAGGTTAAACAGCCATTTCTGCAAGCCGTCGGTGGGGCGATCATTTAGCTGTAGCTTCCAGTCACCGTGGCGTACCACCTGGTAGTGGCCGTTCTGCCAGAATAGAGTTTCACGGTTCCAGCTCTCAGCGCCCTCACCTTCTTCCATAGCAAGCGGCAGTAAATCAACCCCGTCAATAGCTACGCCCTCAGGCATTGCGGCACCGGCCGCTGAAGCCAGAGTAGGCATCATGTCGATATGAGCCACCGGGCTTTCCACAGTAGTGCCGGATGCAATTTTCGCCGGCCATTTGACTAACATGGGTACCCGGATGCCTCCTTCAAACATTGTGATTTTCCAACCACGAAATGGGCTGTTTACATCATCGATACCAATGTAACCCGGGCCGCCGTTGTCGCTGGTAAACACCACCATGGTGTTCTCGGCAAGACCCTCGTCTTCCAGCGTTTGCATAATGCGCTCAACACTGCGATCCAAAGCACGAACCATAGCCGCGTAAACTCGTAGCCGATGCGGCTTGATATCGCCCACCGTCTCATAGTCCTCGCGGGTGGCTTGCAGCGGTGTATGCGTGCCCCAATGAGCCAGGTATAGAAAGAACGGTCGGTTCTTATTGGCTTTAATCACCTTGATGGATTCGTCAGTCCAATAGTCAGTCAGATAACCGCCTGGTCTGAATCGGTCCTGGTCGCCGGAGTTGAATGAGTTAGCAAAGTTAAGGCGGGCCCAAAGAAATTGATCAATAGGATCAAAAGGCAACTTTGCGTTGACTACGTCAGGGTCGTGTTCGGGAAGATAAAGCCCACTCGCCATCAACAAGCTGTCGTCAAAGCCTTGCTCGTGAGGCGCCATGCCGTTTTGCCGGCCAAGATGCCACTTGCCGATATGCGCTGTGTAGTAGCCCTTGCCCTTCAACACTTCGGCAATCGTATGCTCGGAAGGCGGAAGGCCTTTTAGTTCATAGGGTGGCTGGCTGGCTTCCAGTGATTCGTCGTACACACCTGGTGGCAGATTGTTATCCATCTGCGCCGCTATGCTGGAGACCATCTTTCCCATACCTGAGGGTGTGGGGGTAAACTCAAAACCGGTTCGTGTCGGGTAACGTCCGGTCATCATCATGCCGCGAGAAGGCGCGCAGGTACTGGCGCCGGAGTAAGATTGGCTGAAAACAGCACCTTCAGCGGCCAGGCGATCAATACCCGGGGTCTTAAGCTGACCACCTGCAACGCCTCCACCAAACGTGGAGATGTCGTTGTAACCCAAGTCATCGGCAACGATCAGAATGATATTAGGCGGCTGCTCGCCTTCAACAAGCACTCGCTCGGCGGGCCCCTCCGGCCAGGGAATTTCCCGATTGTCGGCCACCTCGTATTCATTGTCAGATTGGTACTTGACCACAGCCAACAGAATGTCTGTACGCTTTAACCAGGCTATGCCACCGCCGACCACGGCAATGATCAATAATGAGATAAGGAGTTTTTTCATCGAGAATCACCTTCCGGACACTGACCCATATTGCATCGGCTCCAGCACAGCTTTGCGCGAAAACCAGACTGCAAGAATATTATGTCATAAATAATGTCAATATAAAAACCTCGGAAATCAAACTCAACAACGTAGCCGGAAAACACCGCCCTGCGAAACAGGCATGCAGGACATGAAGCGGATCTGACTTTCGAACTCTTTTCCACAGCACGCTTGAAAAACTTAGCCAGACCTCACTTTTCGAGACTGATTCAATTTGCTGAACAGCGCCAGGCCACTTGATTCTCCGTCATTGCTTTCATGTTACAGTGATTCAAAATCAGGCTTTCACTGAGGAGTGTTGAGTGTTTTACGGCTGGCGCGTGGTTTCAGGAACATTTGTAGCGCAGTTGGCCGTTGTAGGTTTTTTTTCCTATGCAGTTAGTCTGCTTACGCCATTGATTCGAGAGGAATTTGGCGCAAGTCTGCAGCAGGTAATGTACAGCCTTACGGCCGGAATATTCATAGGGATGGTGTTACAACCGCTGGCCGGCGTGATGCTTGATCGTTACCCGGTGCGCTGGATTATGGCGGCTGGCCTGGTCTTGTTTGCCGCGGGTCTTTGGGTATTGGCGCAAAGCACCAGCATTACGCAATACATTGTTATCTTTGGCCTGACCATGGCGCTGGCCAATGCGTTTGCCGGAATTCCGGCTAGTCAGGTCAGTATCTCGCGTTGGTTCACTTCAAGCAGGGGTAAGGCACTGGGAATATCAGCTGTCGGCACTTCGGTCGGCGGTATTGTAGTACCCGGTTTGATGGCGTGGTGGTTAGTATCTTTGGGCTGGCGCGGAACGCTGGAAAACCTGGCGCTGTGCGTCACACTGCTGGTCTTGCCCTTTGTAGTGCTAACGATACGTGGCAAACCTGCTGATGTTGGTTTGCTACCGGAAGGTGGTGCCGCAGGCGTTGCCGCACCTGTCGGCATTCCCGAACTGACAACGAAAGACATTCTCAGCAACCCCGGGTTTTGGCAAGTTGGCTTATCAATTGGCCTGATGCTGAGTGTGTATATCTCAGTTCTCGCAAATATCGCGCCTTATGCAACAGACTTGGGCGTTAGTGCGGCTCAGGCTTCAACCTTGATAATGATTGTGGCCGTTGCAGGTCTGGTCGGCAAACTGGTGTTTGGCATGGCGGCCGACAAAGTTAACTTGAAGATCGGTCTGTCGGCGGCCATTACTTTATTAATCGCCTCCCTACTCATTATGGCCATGCAGCCTGGCTACTTCGTGATGTTGATTTCAGCCGTGCTCTTGGGCTTGGCTTCAGGGGGCATGGTTCCCGTGTGGGGCTTACTGATGGCAAGCGTGTTTGGCTTGGTCAGCTATGGTCGCGCAATGGGTTTAATGGGTCCGCTAATCTCTTTACTGATTATGCCCGGCTTCACTATTGTGGGTTGGCTGCATGGCTTTTCTGGAAGTTACCAACTTGGCTTGTTGGTATTCGCAGCCACTCTGGTGCTGGCTGTGCTGTCTATTGTTCCGCTGAAACTTGCAGCGCCACAAGCTTCGTCCGAATAATGGGTTTTGCCGCACCAGCGTTTTTCCCGCATTCACATCAATTATCACAAAATCACTTAGGCGACTTCTCACAACAGATCATGGTTGGAATGCACTACTCCTGCACCAATCTTCCACGATGATTGCACGGCGCTTGGGCATCAATGAACCGCTGTTCAAAAGCTTTGATGTGTTACAATAGCGTCGCACTCAGTAGCAACTTATACATTAAGTAAGCGCTGTAAGTTTTTGAATTTTATATAATTACCCGCGAAGTCTCATGGAATACTTTAGCTTACTGATCGGTGCCATACTGGTCAATAACTTCGGACTGGTGCAGTTCCTTGGCTTGTGCCCGTTCATGGGTGTGTCCAACAAACTCGAGACTGCCATTGGCATGTCGGCCGCCACCATCTTTGTGCTCACGCTTTCCTCGGTGGTTAGCTACCTCACCTTCGCCTACATACTCAGCCCGCTAGGCCTGGAGTATCTCGACATCATCGCCTTCATTGTTGTAATCGCGGTGGTAGTGCAATTCACCGAAATGGTCGTGAGGAAATCCAGCCCGCTGCTTCACCGCGTATTGGGCGTGTTCCTGCCGCTCATTACAACTAACTGCGCAGTACTCGGAGTAGCCTTGCTCAACATCAATAAGCAACACAACTTTATTGAGTCGCTGCTGTTTGGCTTTGGTGCGGCTGTTGGCTTTTCACTGGTGCTTATATTGTTTGCCGCCATGCGCGAGCGCCTGAACGTAGCTGACGTACCACAACCGTTTCAGGGTGCCTCAATCGGCATGATCACCGCCGGCTTGATGAGTCTTGCGTTTATGGGTTTTGCAGGCCTTGTTTAATGATTGAGTTTGCCACCGAATACCCGTTTTGGGTTGCTGTGACGGCGCTGTTGATCATGTGCGCCATATTCGGCGGCTTGCTGGGCTTTGCATCCGTCAAATTCAAAGTGGAAGGCAATCCGATTGTTGAACAAATCAACGACATACTTCCCCAGACCCAATGCGGACAGTGCAGCTACCCGGGTTGCAAGCCCTACGCCGAGGCCATTGCCGACGGTGAAGCGATCAACAAATGTCCACCCGGTGGTGAAGCCGGTATTCAGGCCCTGGCTGATTTGCTGGACATGGAACCCATTCCGCTAGACGCTGAGCACGGTGCCGAAGAAATACGGACGGTGGCTTATATTCGAGAAGACGAATGCATAGGTTGCACCAAGTGTATTCAGGCCTGCCCGGTAGATGCGATTCTGGGTGCGGCCAAGTTGATGCACACAGTTATCAACGACGAATGCACCGGCTGCGATTTGTGCGTTGAGCCCTGCCCTGTTGATTGCATTGACATGTTACCGATTGAAGTGGATCTCAAACACTGGGCATGGGAACTGCCTGCAACGGCTGAAGCAAGTTTAATCGCAACGGATCGAAGCCCTCGCGTTGATGGTGAAGCCGCATGAACGCGCCACAGAAACCAGCCCAAACCTGGGACATTCACGGCGGTATTCATCCGCCTGAAAACAAAACCCAGAGTCTGGGCAAGCCGATTAAGGTAGCTTCGGTTCCAGCGCAGTTGATTCTGCCCTTGTCGCAATCTATCGGTGCCCCCGCAGAGCCTTGCGTTAAGGTGGGTGACCACATTCTTAAGGGGCAAGTCATCGCAGAGGCAACCGGCTTTGTCAGTGTGCCTTTGCATGCGCCCAGCTCAGGGACGATAGCCGCCATAGAAGACAGAGCTATTGCGCATTCATCAGGCATGAGCGCGCCCTGTATTGTGATTGACACCGATGGCGAAGATCGCTGGGGTGCACGTGAACCGCTTAGTGATTACACCAATATTGAACGCAACGACCTCGTGTCACACATACGCAATGCCGGTATTGCTGGCATGGGCGGCGCCGGTTTCCCTACGGCGGTCAAATTAAGCCCTCCAGCAGACAAACCAATTGCCACACTGATCATCAATGCGACGGAATGTGAGCCCTACATCACCGCCGACCACGCTCTGATACTTGAGCGTGCCGAAGAAATATTGCAAGGCATTGATGTGCTCACGCATTTACTGCAGCCAGCACGCATATTGATTGGGCTGGAAGACAATAAGCCAGATGCCGCCACCGCGTTAAATGATGCGATGAACGCCAGACCTTACCAGGTCATACAGTTTCCAACCAAGTACCCTTCCGGCGGCGAAAAGCAGCTGATTGAAATACTGACTGGTAAGCAAGTGCCCAGTGGCGGTCTGCCAGCCGATCTTGGCATTGTCTGCCAGAACATTGGTACCTGTTACGCGATCAAGCGCGCTGTATTTGACGGCGAGCCTCTGATTTCGAGAATTACTACGCTAACTGGCAATGCGCTCCAAACATTGGGTAACGCAGAAGTACTGTTGGGCACCACGATGCAGAGCCTGCTTGAAGCGCACGGCTGGCAACCGACCAAACATTCAAGATTGATTATGGGTGGCCCAATGATGGGCTTTACCGTGCACTCGGCAAACGTTCCGATTGTTAAAACAACTAACTGTTTGTTGGCACCCACCCCAGACGAGTTGCCAGCACCAAACATGGCGCAAGCGTGTATTCGCTGCGGCATGTGTGCTGAAGCCTGCCCTGCCTCTTTGTTACCACAACAAATGTACTGGTATTCCAGAGCAAGAGAATACGAGCAGCTTGAAGCGCACAATATTGCAGACTGCATTGAGTGTGGCGCGTGTTCCTATGTATGCCCCAGCAATATTCCATTGGTGCAATATTATCGTGCTTCGAAAGCCGAGCTCAGAGAACGTGCTGAAGAACACGTAAAGGCCGAACACTCGCGGCAACGATTCGAATTTCGCCAGGAACGTCTTGAAGCCGCCGAGCGAGAAAAAGAAGCTAAAAAGGCCGCTCGCAAGGCAGCTGCGGCTAAACGCGCCGCTGAAAAAGAAGCAGCTGCCCCCGCCACCAGTGACGAACAGGCCGCAACGGCAAAACAAGCCGAAATTGAAGCCGCAGTGGCTCGCTCCAAAGCGAAGAAACAAGAACGCGCCGCGGGCGCAGGTACTGACGGCGAGGCTGAAAGTTAATGGCTTTACTACACGTCACCTCACCGCATATGAGCCGCGCTGGCGACACCGGCAGCGTTATGCGCCATGTTTTGCTGGCACTGATTCCTGGTGTTGTAGTGATGACAGCGCTGTTTGGCTGGGGCACGATTGTAAACATCATTTGGGCCTGCCTGCTTGCCTTAGGCATGGAGGCCATGGTGATGCGATTACGCAATCGCCCACCCATGTTTTATTTGCGTGACTGCAGCGCGCTGGTAACTGCGGTATTACTGGCTATTGCCCTGCCGCCCTATGCACCATGGTGGTTACTCGTGGTGGGTATAGGCTTTTCAATTCTGGTGGCCAAGCATTTATACGGTGGCATGGGTTACAACCCGTTCAACCCTGCCATGGTGGGTTATGTTGTTCTGCTCATTTCGTTTCCGGTTGAAATGACTCAGTGGGCAGCGCCCGCTGGCAGTATTCCAGATCAAGTACCAACGCTTGGACCACTGAGTGCCATTGGCGCGAGCTTTCCGTTTTTAAGCAGCACGCCGATCGACGCATTTACCATGGCCACGCCGTTGGATGTGTTCAAGCAAAATGACAGCTTGATGGTGAGCGAATTGTTTGCCAGCTCACCACAGTTCGGTCGGTTTGGTGGCTATGGCTGGGAATGGGTTAACATGGCCTTCTTGCTGGGCGGCGCTTACCTTTTGTATAAACGCATCTTTACCTGGCATGCACCTCTTAGCATGCTGGCCGCTCTGGCGGTGATGGCCTTAGTGTTTAACGACAGCGGCAGCTCAGCCAGCGGCGGCTCGCCAATGTTCCATCTGTTTACCGGCGCCACTATGTTAGGTGCCTTTTTCATTGTTACCGACCCCGTGAGCTCGGCCGTCAGCAACATCGGTCGCTTGTATTACGGTGCAGGCGTTGGTGTGCTTATCTACTTAATCAGAACCTTAGGTAATTACCCTGACGCAGTTGCCTTCGCTGTATTGCTGATGAACTTTGCAGCACCGCTTATTGACCATTACACACAGCCTAGAACTTATGGTCACCCTGACAAAAGAGGCCAGCCATGATCGGCTCAGCCATTACCCGCAATGGTTTGTTGCTTGGTGCGTTTGCGATGTTGACGACGGCGATCATAGCAGCGACACAGCTCGGCACCAAAGATCGCATTGCGGAGCAAATTCGCCAAGCCCGCGAAAAAGCCTTGTTGCAAATTGTACCCAGAGACCAACACGACAACCAAATGCTGGACGCGCAGTTTGACGTTAATGATCAAGCGCTTTTGCATCTCAGCAAAACACGCTCAGGGTTTGTAGCCACGCAGAACGGCAATTTGAAAGCCGTGATTCTGCCCGTGATTGCACCGGACGGTTACAGCGGCAAAATAGACCTTCTGGTTGGGGTTAACGTTGATGGCAGCGTAGCCGGTGTGCGCGTTGTGCAACATGCCGAAACGCCGGGGTTGGGCGACAAAATAGATTTGAAGAAATCCGATTGGATACTGAGCTTTAACGAGCGCTCTCTGACTGACCCTGCTCCAGAGCGCTGGACAGTAAAAAAAGACAACGGCGAGTTTGATCAATTTACCGGGGCAACCATTACACCGCGCGCAGTAACAGCAGCGGTTTACAATGCCCTGTTGTATTTCCAGAAGCACCAGCAAAACATAGCAACGATGCCTGTTGGTCAATCTGGTGGGAGCAATACCAATGGCCAGTAATACCAGCTACGCGGAATTAACCGGCAACGGTTTGTGGAAAAACAATGCAGCACTCGTACAACTGCTAGGGCTTTGCCCTTTGCTCGCAGTGAGCGGCACTGTTGTCAACGCACTGGGGCTGGGCCTGGCCACTATTTTTGTGTTGGTATGCTCTAACACCGCTGTGTCACTGATTCGAAACGTAGTGTCTGATGCAGTGCGCTTACCCGCGTTCGTAATGATCATTGCTTCATTCACCACTTGCATCAAATTGCTGATGCAAGCCTACGCCTATGAGTTGTATGAAATTCTTGGCATCTTTATCCCTCTGATCGTCACCAATTGCGCCATTCTCGGGCGCGCTGATGCCTTCGCTGCAAAGAACCCGGTACTGCCATCAATGTACGACGGTTTCATTATGGGACTGGGCTTTGCATTGGTATTGGTGCTGCTAGGAGCCATGAGGGAATTGGTAGGTACAGGTGCTCTGTTCGCCGACATGAACCTGTTGTTTGGTGCCGCGGCGGCGCAGTGGAAAGTTGAGCTGTTTAGCGACTACCCTGGTTTCATTGTTGCTATTGTTCCTCCGGGCGCGTTCTTATTCACTGGGCTATTGATTGCGATGAAGAACATCATTGATGCACGCCTGAAAGAACGCGAAGAAGCCCGCAAAGACAAGCCAGTGGCCGGCAGTAAACGCGTACGGGTTACCGGCACCATAAAATAACTTTCGCTCCATACTATGAACCCACAGAAACGACGTGAGATTTTCGAACGGCTGCGGGCTGAAAACCCCGAACCGACTACTGAGTTAAATTTCAAAAACCCGTTCGAGCTGCTGGTGGCTGTTGCACTTTCTGCGCAGGCCACTGACGTTAGCGTTAACAAAGCTACCGCAAAGCTATTTAAAAAAGCCAACACGCCCGCCCGCATTCTCAAGCTGGGCGTAGACGGCGTTAAGGAATACATCAAAACAATTGGCCTGTTTAATAATAAGGCCAAGAACCTGATTGCGATGTGTGAGATTTTGCTGGAGCAGCACGACGGTGAAGTACCACGTGATCGCGAAGCATTGGAAGCTTTACCCGGTGTTGGGCGAAAAACCGCAAACGTTGTTCTGAACACTGCTTTTGGTGAACCAACCATTGCCGTAGATACTCATATTTTTCGAGTTTCAAACCGCACAGCCTTGGCGCCTGGCAAAAACGTGGATGAAGTTGAACGTCGACTGCTGAAATTTGTTCACGATGACTTTAAAAAGGATGCACATCACTGGCTAATTTTGCACGGTCGTTACGTGTGCGTAGCACGCAAACCACGCTGTGGTGCCTGTGTGATTGAAGACTTGTGCGAGTTTAAAAAGAAAACATCTGATTAGCGGAGGCATGCCTATGCGCAACTTTAGATTCTTAAACGGCCTGCTAGTCGCGCTGCTGTTAAGCGGCTGCGGTGCCGACCCCATCATAGATGCATCTGAGTGCCAAAACACACTCAGCGCTGAAGATTCTACTGAGGGCTGGCGCTTGCTGTTTGATGGCAAAAGCCTGGATCAATGGCGCAGCTATCAGGAACAAACCGTAGACTCAGGCTGGGCAATAGAAAACGGATGTTTGGCGCGCGTTGGCTGGGCAGGCGACTTAATCACTCGCGAACAATTTGATAACTTCGAGTTAAAACTGGAATGGCGTATCAGCGACTCTGGTAACAGCGGTATATTTATTCGCGGTGATGAAAGCGGCGACAGTATTCATCACACTGGGTATGAAATGCAGATACTCGACAACGCCGGTCATTACGACGCGAAAGATCCTACGCATCGAGCCGGCGCTTTCTACGATATGATTGCCCCCGATCATGACACCAGCAAACCGGTAGGCTATTGGAATCGTGTGCATATCAAAGCGAATGGTACGGATGTAGAGTTTTGGTTGAATGAAAAACTGACTGCAAAATTTCAACAAGGCAGCGCTGAATGGCAAGCCTTATATGAAAGTAGCAAGTTCACTTCACGACCAAATTATGGCAAGTTGAACAAAGGCCATATTGGGCTGCAGGATCATTTCGATAAAGTTTGGTTTAGAAACATTAGAATTCTGCACTAGATCTTAGCTACTTCAGCAGCAATTTTTGGCACTGAGGTTTTGAATTGAGTGTCGGTCAGCGAGACCGTGTGAGGGAGGGACCCCGAACACGAGCCCCCATGGATGGGATTAAAGCTGGCCCCATGAGCGTAGCGAGTGCTTTGGGTCCGGCGTGTCTCGCTGACCGACACTCGATTCAAAGCCGGTCTAGATGACAAGCAAATGCTGATAGT
>JBGCDE010000012.1:0-8748 GCA_045105115.1 Pseudomonadales bacterium
TAATTGCTTGGTCATTTTGAACTCACAGCTCCGTGCTTAAAAAGCTTTTCCCCAGCTTAGGCCCGGGGCTACCGATCTTGAAGATACCCAGCGCATTGCACAGCATTTTTTCCCCGTCCACACTCCTGACATCAGCATTAACATAGGCGAACTCTCCCGCTTGTTGGTAACACCGGGCTTCAATGCGCACGTCCTTTCCTGCCGGTGCGGGATGAATATGGTCTATCCTGAGATTGACAGTGGCGATGGCCTGCGGTTGTTCAAGGCTGAGCAGAACAACAAAGCCGCAGGCACTGTCGAGCGCTGCAGCTAATGCACCTGGATGCAAAGCGCCATTTGCTCTGGTGGTGGCGTGCTTTTCCTGAAAGGGAAGTTCCAGAACCACATCGCGCACTCCAGAGCTTATGAACCGCAGTGACATGTCACTGTGGGCACCTACGCCACTGCTGAATAGCTCGTAAATTTTTTCTAGCTGTTGCGCATCCATAGCGACTAACGCTCCACGGCAATTAGCCGACGGGAGAAGATCTTGGCGTCGGCCAGTAAGGTGTAGACCACCGGTACAACAAACAATGTCAGAAAGGTCGAGGAAATCAGGCCACCGATAACAATGACTCCCATGCCAGTGCGTAGCTCCGCACCATCCGATGTAGCCAATGCAATGGGGATCATTCCGAATATCGTTGAAAAGGCGGTCATCAAGATTGGACGCAGGCGTAGATGCGCAGCTTCAAGCATTGCCTCACTTGCTGATAAACCCCTTGCTACCGCCTGATTAGCATAATCTACCAACAAAATGCCGTTCTTCATCACCAGGCCCATCAAAGCGACCAAGGCGATTTGTGTGGTGACTGACAGTGCCGAGTTGGTCAATGCTAATAGACTGAATGCTCCGGCAAAAGACAGCGGGGCCGTGAGCATGATGACAATCGGTTGCGTATAGCTGTTGAACTGGCTCGCAAGAATCATGTAAAGACTGACCAGTGACAACATGACAGCAAAGAGCATTGCCTCGGCGATTTCCGTTATTTGTTCAGAGCTACCCAGATAGGCCGTTTCGTATCCCGGCGCCAGGTCGAGACCACTGATAATCTCATCCATCTTGTCCATGAGGTCACCGCTCGCGTAGCCCGGCGGCGCATTGCCGGATAGCTCAATTTTCCTGGCCCGATTGTAACGATCAATCTGTGCCGGGCCACTGGTCACGTTAACTTCAGCAACATTGTTAAAATCTATCAGAGTGCCGTCTGCTGAGCGCAGTTGAATCAAGTCAAACTTACTGATTTGGTCTCGGTAGCTCTCGGCGTATCTGAGGCGAATGTCGTAGCGGTTCCCAAACTCCTCGTAGCTTGCGATGTCTATACCACCCATAGTCGCGCCAACGGAAGCAGCGATATCGCGAACCGAGATGCCCAGGTCAGCAGCACGGCCGCGCTTGATAGTGACTTGCACTTCCGGCTTGCCAGGCTCGTAGCTGGACTTAGTGTCTTTAAATATACCCGAGGCCTCCATTTGGCTTGTTATACCGTCGGCATACTTCCTGAGCTGTTCCAAGTCCGGGCCACTCAAGGCTAAGGCAATATCCGCACCAAAAAGACCGCTACCAGACAACCAGGGCACTTCGGCAATAGAGATGTGTTTGACTTCCGGTACTGCCTCGTTGAGCACCTCGCGGGCCCGATCCATGACGACCTTTTGATGGATATTCCGTTGCTGCTTGGGCGTCAAACCAAAGTAGAAGGAGATTTCGTTCGCCTTCGCTTGAGCGCCAGAACCAATCACCGTGAAGACGAGGTTGATATGTTCCTGGTCTTGCATCGCATTATTTACCCTGGCCGCAACGAGCCTGGAGGCAGCAATACCGGTTCCAAGCGGAAGCTCAACGGTCGCCAGAAACTCACTCCTGTCGGTACTGGAGGTGAAAGCCAGAGGGACCTTTCCGGCAAAGTAGACACCGATGGCGACCGCTGCGCTCGCAAGCAGAAGGGCCAGCCACCGGGTGCGCAAGGTGAAGCGGACCGATTTTACATAAGTTGTTTCCAGTTGGGTGTAAGCACGATCCAAAAGAGCAAACAAGCCCTTATGGCCCTCACTTTTCTTTAGTAGGCGAGAGCTCAACATAGGTGTCAAGGTAATCGAAATAAACAATGAAAGAGCAACTGCTATCGAGACTGTCATACCATATTGGTAGAAGAACACGCCAATGAGGCCCGAGGTAAATGTAATGGGCAGGAATACCGCCATGACAGCCAGCGTGGCGGCTATAACAGCAGTGGCGACATTGCGAGTACCCACAGAAGCGGCTTCTCTGAGATCGCGTCCCGCCTCGACCTCACGGTGAATAGATTCCAGAACAACGATAGCATCATCGACCAGCAGCCCCACGCACAGGGATATAGCGATCAGGGATATCATGTTGATAGAGAAATCGAGTAAGTAGAAAGCAAAAAAAGTGGCGATAAGCGCGGTAGGAATTGCCGTGGCAACAATCAGGGTCGCACGGATGCTCAGCAAGAAACACAGCGTAACGATAACGACGAGGGCAACGCCCAGCAAGATATCGTAAGACACATCTCGCACGGATGATTCTATAAAACGCGAACTGTCTCGCAGCGCCGTTACCTCAATATCAGGGGGAATTTCGGTAGCAAGTTTGGTCAATTCATCTTTGATCGCACGTGCAATATCGACGGTATTGGTTCCGGACTGCTTTCTGATCTCCAGGCTTACTCCGGCTTTTTCATTCAGCTCGGAGTAGCTGCGCTCATCCTCAAGGCCGTCATCAATTTCTGCCACGTCCTTCAAACGCACCGTCGCTTTTCCATTGCGGGTAATGACGATTTCACCCATTTCGCGCAGAGAGACAACTTCCCCCATTGTCTTGATAATTAACTCTGACTGCCCACCCCGAGAATCCAGCCTGCCGCCTGGAATATCGGCATGTTCGCGCTGTACTGCGGAGACAACGTCATTTGTCGTGATGCCGAAACCCCTCATCTGGGGCGCTTTCAACCAAATACGCACCTCGCGCTCGCGACCACCGACCAGCTTCACGCCGCCGACGCCTGAGATCCGTTGAAGTCGCTCCTTTATCACATCCTTCGCAAAGGCCGTGAGCTCTCCGGCCGGCCTCGGGCCGGAAACAATGACAGCGATGATCGGCTCGGACTCCGAATCCAACATGGTAACGACCGGTTGCTTCACCGTATCGGGGAGTTCCGGCATGATCTGGCTGATTTTGTCGCGGACTTCCTGAGCTTTGAAGTTGGGGTCCTCCGCCATTTCAAATTCGATAATAATTTGTGAAAAGCCGTCAGAACTCACGGAGCGCAGGCTCTTCACGCCCGCGATGGAGATGAATTCCTCTTCTAAGGTGTCTGTGACCTCGGTCTCCATGGTGCCGGGAGAGGCCCCATCAAGGACTGTTTCCACTGTCACGATCGGCACTTCGACATTGGGAAACAGATCAATACTGATCCTGCCCATCGAAATAAAGCCCAACCCCATCAGTGCTCCGACCATCATGATGGCCAACACCGGGCGGCGAATACAGAGGTCAGCTATCCACATAGGATTGGTCTGGGGTAGTAATAGTTGCGCCATCTGATACCAGGTGGAGGCTCTTGCACACTATGATTCTGGTTCCCGATGCAATGTGGTCCAGCAGCTCTAGGGTTCCGTCATTCAGTTCACGAACTTTCACCTGGCGTTGACTAGCGATGCCATTCTCAACCACGAAAAGATAACGGGTGCTGCCCAGTCCCTTGGTTGAATTGGGTGGCAACAATATTCCCTGGCGTGGTTTTGGAATGAGCTCGACTTCAATAAACAAGCCGGGTTTGATGTGGTAGTCCGGGTTCAGAACACCCAGGCGCACGTCTATCGTACGTGTCTTTGGATCAATTCGATCATTGATCAGAGCCACTTCAGACTCGTAAGTTTGGTTCATGCTCGGAATGTGAACTCTACCCCGGGTGCCTAACTCGATGGATTGTAAATGGACCTCGGGTACATACAGTAAGGCCACCATGGTATCGATTTGCTGAATCTGGAGGACTGACCTCTCTGAGCGCATGATCGATGGAATATACGTCCCTTCGTCTACGCCTCTTCGGGTGATTACGCCGCGATAAGGGGCCACAGTCGTGGAGTCATCCAGTTCTTTTTGAGCTTCCGTCAAGTTGGCTCTAGCAATGCCGCGTCGTGCAGTTGTCACTTCTACCCGGGTTCGCCTGTCATCCAGTTGCTCTACTGAAAACGCATTTTTTTTTCTCAGCGCAATCGCATTTTCCAGGTCGCGTTTGGCATCGTTAAACTCAGCTTCCGCCAGGCGTTCGGCGCTAGCGAGCCTGGAGAGTTTGATTTCGAAATCCTTTTGGCGCATGCGAAACAGTGGATCACCCTGTTCAACGCGATCTCCGACACGCACGTAGATTTCATCAATTAGACCGCCAACCAGTGGAGCGACCTCTGTGGATCTAAGCGGGAGAATGGTGCCTGTTACAACAATTGGCTCTGTAAACTCGGTCGGTTCCAGGCGGACTGTGGAAACTGCAAGTGGGCGGGATATCTCCGCAGCCGGTTTCATGTCTTGTGTGACCTTGCCGTCACAACCAGCGACGAGAAGGGCAATCAAAATCGCGGTGGAAGTCCGCAGGGCGAATAGCATGTTGCCTGTCCTATAGACGTTTGGTGAGGGACCAGAATTGACAGCGCTCCAATCAATCACTAAAATGATAACTTATAGTTATATTAACTAAGATTACTATATTGTCAACACAAAGCAAGAACTCTCGCCAAAACGAAAGGCATCAGCTGCTGGGTACGCTGATCCATGAAGTCAGTTTGATGAATGCGAAACTATTCAAACGCCGGATGAAGGAAGTGGGTCTCACTCGAACCCAATGGCACGTCCTGTACTTGCTTTACCGGGAAGGTCAGTTATCACAAACAGCTATCGCCAATTCCCTGATGCTGGCAAAACCCCCGCTGGGTAAAGTGGTTGATCGGCTGGAAGAGGGTGGTTGGGTCGAGCGATGCGCTGACGCCAATGATAAGCGCGCCAAACTTGTCTGCTTAACCACTAAAATTGAACCCATGCTCGGCCTACTCGAAAAAGTGGTCGAGGAAATTGGTGGTGTCGCAACCGTCGGGATGACGGGCGAAGAACAGACCACGCTCTTCAGGCTACTCAAGGTGGCACACACCAATCTTGTAGAGGCAGAGCAGTTGGTTTGACTAATTTTAATGTGGTGCACCCACTCCATCGCAGTGCATTAACTGGGAAGGTCGCCACATGGTGTTAGGAAGGTCTCCGGAAATTGACTGGTCAGGCACTCGGTGACAATTGTGCTGATACAGTGATGAGAAAGGCTACAGCAGTGTGGCTAGGCAAAAACTTGAACGCCGAAAAGAGCTTAGAGGAGCATCGTATGAGCGAAGAGTTTCCGTTTACATACTCGTCAGTAGTAGGTACGGCAGGAGGGTTGCTAGAGGGCGAAAACGGCGAGCCCTTAGCTGATAAGGGAGGAATCGGTTTTCTGCCTATGTTTGTCGATGCTGAAGCTTTGCCGAGAGTTTCATGAGGTACTCTGCCGAAATAAGGAAATTCCTTGAGCCCAGCCTGACGGTAAACAGTGCCGACCCGGCCATTAAGCTTTGCGCAGACGGCTTACTTGATCGTGACGCCAGTGTAGTCGAGAACGCACAGCGACTTTACTACTGGGTGCGAGATGTTATTCGCTATAACCCTTATGGGCTTGACATGACCCCCGCCATGTTGGCTGCCAGTAATACCTTGAAATTGGGAGAAGGGTGGTGTGTGTCCAAATCGATACTGCTCGCCGCATTGTGTCGTTATGCGGGCATACCCGCCCGCCTGGGCTTTGCGGATGTCCGCAACCATTTGTCGACCGAACGACTGCGCACCGCCATGGGAACAGACGTCTTCTATTTCCACGGCTACACATCGTTATTTCTTGATGGGAACTGGGTCAAAGCCACTCCGGCTTTCAACATTGAATTGTGCGAGAAGTTTGGGCTTAAACCCTTGGAGTTCAATGGGCGTGACGACAGCTTGTACCATGAATTCGACAACGCGGGGAATCGGCATATGCAGTATTTGCGCGATAGAGGAGAATATCTCGATGTACCGCTTGAAGAGATGACGGCAGTTTTCAGGGAGAAGTATCAATCAGCTCTGGTAGATGCGAAGAGTAAATCTTCAGTCATACATGATGCATCTCAGTGGGAGCGGGATATTGCAGACGAAGTAAGCAAGAATTGAAAGTGTTAGATCCGGGTACGTAGTTTAGGAGTGGAAGAGAAAAATGGGTATCAATCATCGGGATGACGGGTGAAGAACAGAACACACTCTTCAGGCTACTCAAGCTGGCACACACCAATCTTGTGGAGGAAAGCGAGTTAGTTTGAGTACTTTGGCCTCCCGAAAATAAGCGTGTACAAACTGCAGTTCACTCATGCTGACTCCTTGAATTTATCAGCCGTCGGTCCCCAGTTTCTAGCTCGACACAATTTTCTTCTTTTTTGGCCGATTTATGGCGCTCCTTGAGCTCAATATCAATGTACCTGTCTGTGATCGCACTGGAGGGCCTCCAGAAAGGCAAAAAGATCACTAAGCAAGGGTGCGCATATGGTGTAATATTGCACCAGGTAATTTTTATAGAGGCAATCCGATGGCAAGACAAAGCATCTCATTTACTCCGCCGAATGACGACTGGCTGAAGGCACAAGTCGAAAGCGAGGAGTTCACCAGTAAGAGCGAAGTTGTAAACGACCTCATTCGCAAAGCCCGCGAAATCGAGTACATACGCGCCAAGCTCATACGGGCAGAGCAAGGCGGTTTTTCCGATTTGAGTGCCGCTGATATCCTTAGCAAGTCTAAGGAAGAATTGCGGCGTAATGGGGAACTATAAGCTCAGTGTCGAAGCCGAGGCTGATTTGATCCGCATTCACCAGTGGGGCGTTCGCAACCATGGCGAAGAACAAGCATACCGATATTTTGCGGCATTTTTTGACCATTTTGAGCAGCTTGTAGAACGGCCACTTTTATATGCCGTGTCTGATATCCGAGACGGCTACAGGCGCAGCATGTGCGGGAAAGACAGCGTGTATTACCGCGTCGAGGGGCAGGTGGTCGAAATCATGGCGATCAGTGGCCAACAGGACACGGATGACTGGCTTTAAGCTTGCCAAAATCTCTGTGTTGTGCCTCCGATAAAAAACACGCGCAATAATAACACCATATAAATCAAATACATATGCGTATAAACATTCTTATGTTAAATAGGAAAATTAGTTTTATATAAATGAATTTATACACCGAGTAAGCAAGGCCAATTTTGGCTAATGCACCTTTGCGTCAGTTTGGGCCAAAATAGCCCAGTATGAAAAATATATTGTAAGGGCAGTATTAATTGCTGCCCTTTTTGGACAGCTTATAAGTGCCCCCAAACACCTCTGGCAACACCGTTACCAATGGCATGCCTATCAGCAGAAACAGTCCCAAACTGTTGAAAGACAAAAACGGCGTCCACTGCATGCCGACAACTAACGCCAAAACCGCAGAAAATAGAAAATAGGGGTCACTGAAGAAGCAATGCATTCGGCCACACTGGCGTGCATTTCTTAGACAGGCATACCCCATCCAAGTTAGTGCGCCGCACCATAGAATGCCGATTGTCATCGGCGGGAATTGTATTAACCCAGTAATTATCATGAGAACAGCAGGTAATCCCCACGCGGCAATAAAACGGCCTTTGTTGGCTACCCAGTCGTTGGCATTGGTCCCGATTCTTTCAGACATGGCACGCTCCGGTATTGAAAAGTCAGCAGCAGTTATTGCCTTCTTGGATCGGCGGGCACGCTATATCGCCATAAGAACAGAATACACAGCAATCGCCTGCAAGCGGCTTAAGCAACGCGCCGCAGCTCTTGCAGTCATAGAAATACTGGCAGGCGTCCGTTGGCATTTCTTCTTTTTCAGCATGGCTGCACTTCGGGCATGTCAGTGTAGAAAATAATTCAGCGGCGCTAGTCATTTTCACTGCCTTCCTTTAAACGTGCAGGAAAACCAACCGAGGAGGATGCTTGAGCAATGGTGTCGGTATTGGTTTGAGTAGGATCAAACACGGCTGTGGCGGTCTTGGCAGCAAAATTGATCTCGATACTCTCCACTCCGTCCACGCGAGCCATCGCTTTCATGACCGTAATCGGGCATGCGGCACAGGAAATAATGTCAGGTGGGAATCTGTGTCGTTTGTATGTATTCATCCACCGATTCTACCAGTTACGGGCTTTTAGCTTGGCACTACCGAGCTGGTTGCTGCCAATACCATATTTGACCTAAAGCTTGGTTAGCCATTCCGAAATCCTTTCTCCAATTTCGTCAGGCGCATCTTCTTGGATATAGTGGTAACCCTGTACCGTTATCTCAGTCAAATTGGGCAACGTTCGAATAAAGCTGCGTGATTGGCCAGATAACGTGCCAGGCTCTGAATTGACAAAAAACTTCGGTATATGTGTCTCAGACAACCAATCCGCGTAAGCTGAAACTGTATCGACTACCTGTTTTGGATCTCCTTCGATTGGTAACTCCCGTGGAAATGTCAAAGTCGGTCGGCGATCCTCGCCAGCGTGCAGAAACGGTTTACGATAAACGTCCATTTCTTCACTGGATAAAGTTCTGAGCACCATCGCCGGCAGAATCTGTTCTACAAACATATTATC
>JBGCDE010000013.1:0-20185 GCA_045105115.1 Pseudomonadales bacterium
GAAGCGTTACAAGCATGCAGGTGCCATATTTTTGGGTAAAACCAATGTGCCAGTCGGTTTGGCTGATTTTCAAAGTTACAACGAAATTTACGGAACCACTCGCAACCCCTGGGACCTGGAGCGCACACCCGGTGGTTCTTCTGGCGGTTCTGCTGCTGCCTTGGCAGCCGGCTTGGTTGCGCTGGAAACTGGGTCTGATATTGGTGGTTCAGTGCGTAACCCTGCGCATTTTTGTGGCGTATACGGGCACAAGCCTACCCATGGGATAGTGCCGCCGCAGGGGCATGCATTGCCCGGTTCGATAGCTTCGCCGGATATTGCGGTATGTGGGCCGTTGGCACGAAGTGCTGAAGATCTGGCCTTGGCGATGAGTATTATCAGCGGTCCCGAGCCGTTGGACACACCGGGCTGGCAATTAAGTTTGCCAATACCTGAGAAAAAATCGCTTTCCGAGTTCAAAGTAGCCGTGTGGTTGAGCGACGATCAGTGTCCGGTCGACACAGAGACTCAGAATAAACTGAACAATGTTGCTGAGCTGCTGAAATCTTCAGGCGCTGAGGTTTCGTTCACCGCACGCCCTGACTTTGCCGCAGAAAAGTCGCATCGAACCTATATCACTTTGATGCAATCGATTATGGGTGCCGCTGTGCCGGAAGAAGTGTTTCTGCATTCTAAAAAGCTTGCCGCTGATTTTGGTCCGGGCGATATGTCTGGGCCGGCAATTCTTGCCAGAGCGATGGTTGCTGAGCATCGCGACTGGTTAAGAGCGAATAACGTGCGCGAAAAACTGCGCTACCAATGGCGCGAGTTTTTCTCACAGTGGGATATTTTGTTATGCCCACAGATGGCAACGGCTGCATTCAAGCACGATCAAAGTGAGAGTATGTCGAATCGCACAATCACTGTAGATGGCGAACAGCAACCGTATTTCCAGCAGGTTTTCTGGTCAGGTTTGATCACTGCATCCTATCTTCCGAGCACAGTATTTCCAGCGGGTTTAACAAGCAGCGAACCAAGCGGCGGACTACCCATAGGGTTGCAGGCAGTAGGTGCTGAGTACAATGATTACCTCACAATTGATTTTTGCCGCTTACTTGCCAATGAAATGGGTGGGTTCAAGGCACCGGCTATGGAATTTGCTCAATGAGTTCTAAATACAAACTGATTGGCGCAGACATGTCGCCGTACTCTATAAAAGTACGGTCTTATCTTCGATTCAAAGGTATTAATCATCAATGGACAGTAGGTGCTCCTTCTAAAAAAGGTGATTTCGGAAAATACGGCAAGCTTCCAATAGTTCCCTTATTGATTACACCTGAAGGCGAAGGTTGGCAAGACTCCACACCTATCATGGACAAGCTAGAAGAAAAGTTTCCGGAACCTTCCGCGCTGCCTAGTAACATCGCTCTTAATTTTTTGTCGCAGTTACTCGAAGAGTATGCGGATGAGTGGGGCAATAAGCACATGTTTCATTACCGCTGGAAGGCTGAGGATGATCAGAATTCTGCCAGCCTGCGCATAGCGGAATCGCGTTTGCCCCTATGGCTTCGCTACATCCCGATTGCAAACTCGGTTATTCAGGCGCGCATTGCCACCATGGTTAAAGAGCGTATGAGTGGGCGGGGCTGGGTGATCGGTTCGAACGAAAAAACTGAAGGCCGCATAGAAAATTCGTTTGCGAATTTGCTAGGCCTTTTGCAAGAGCATCTGGCAACGCGCGACTATATTTTTGGCTCGCAGCCCAGTTATGCAGATTTCAGCTTGTGGGGGCAAATTTACAATGCCTGGACTGACCCAACCGCCAGAAAAATCATAGAGAAACAGTTCGCAGGTCTAAAGCCCTGGATAATCCGCATGGAAAACCCCAAGTCCGGTGGCGAGAATGAAACATGGGCTCAGCTACAAGCTACCTTGCAGCCGATACTGGAGCAGGAAGTAGCGGGTACATTCTTACCCTGGACAGACGCGATTACTAAGGCGATGAATGCGGGTGCAGAGGAAGTAACGGTAGAAATAGCTGGGGAAGCGTTCACTCACAGCATCGGCGGCCCACAAAAGTATCACGTGAAATCGCTAGCGGTGCTTAAGCAAAAATACGCCGCTGTTGCGGAGAACATTGAGTTGGATGACATTTTGACAAGCACAGGCTGTAAACCCTATTTGGTTTGAGAGTTTACTTAGTGCCAGGCGTATCTTCGGATTCTCTGGTTTTCTGAGCGCCACCGGCAATGCTTTTCACACTGTGGCGAATATGTTCTTCCAGTAGCAGGCTTGCTTCTTGCTCTACCGCACCGATATTGGCCAGCCAATGCAGTAAGCCGTCTTCGTCTACGCGTAAGAATTTTTGGTCTTTTAACGTCTGCACGAAGTTCTTAAACAATTTACGTTCAAAGTAATCAGGTGAGCGTAAACCGTGCATGACAGCCAGACGTTCAGCGCATTGCTCGCACAGTGTTTCCAGTTCACTTTGTTTTAACTGACCACTTCCTTGCCTACCCAAAATAACGGCCGTGAGGTAATAGCGCTGTAGGGCAGGCATGGTGCTTTGCGCCAGCAGCATCAAATGCACCATCGCGCCGTCGTCGCCAGTGTTTCTTGAGTATTCGCCAGATTCGTACAGGATCAATCCTTGGGAACAGAATAAGCTCAGAATATCGTGAACCCGCGTCTCAAGTTCATCAACTGACCAATGTAAAAACAACTCGGTTTTAAGAAAAGGGTAAGCCAGGGTTACAAGTCTAACGATTTCTTCTTTTGGCAACTTGTCCCGGTTCAAGAAGCAAGCCGCTACGGTGGCAGGAACGGCAAACAGATGCAGGATGTTGTTTCTGAAATATGTCAGGGCAACAGCCTGGTCGCGAACGGTTAGAACCAATTCGCCGAGAGCATGCGGTTCCACTTCGATGTAACCCATGCCTTCGCCATGCGCGATTATGTGCTCAACATCATGCTCTGGCAGATACACTTCGTCAGAGTAGGGCACGGTTTCAAGCAATGTCAGCAAAAGATCAATTTGCCGCGACAGATCCTGTTTTGCCAGGTTTTGTCTTGGCGCAGACAACAATGCTAGCGCCAAAATACTCACTGGTGTGACGGCGGCGGCCCGGTTTATGCGATACATGATCTCCGAGCCTAAAGAGTCAACTACCGGGTTGAGCCATGCAGGTTTATCACCGGAATCTTCGGTAGGTACTTGTTCACGCCAGTTGGCATTGTGCGCGTTCAATACATCGTCGAGCTCAATCGGCTCACCAATGTTTGCGTATACCTCGCCAAACTGTTGGCGTAAGGCTTGCAGTGATCCAATAAAGCCAAAAAAACTTTCTTTTCGTTTTTTTGCGCCGCCGAGTTCAGATATGAAAGACTGGCCTTCTACCATTCGTTCGTAACCAAAATACACAGGTACAAACGCAATTTGCCTTTCAGTGTCTTGCAAATAGGCCTGAATTGTCATGGCCAGCATGCCACCTTTTGGCGAAAGTAGCCGTCCGCTGCGGCTGCGTCCGCCCTCTATGAAGTATTCCATCGAATGCCCCCGCGAAATAATTTCTTGCACGTAGGCATTGAATACGGCCGCGTACAAGCGATTTCCGGCAAAACTGCGACGCACATAGAATGCGCCACCGAAACGCAGAAACGGCCCCACCAAAGGCATATTCAGGTTAAGTCCTGCGGCAATATGCGGCAGCGACACACCCTGCATAAACAGTGCATACGACATCAACAAATAATCTATGTGGCTGCGATGGCAGGGCACGTAAACCAGTTCCTTGCCGTCATCAATGGCGCGCAGTCGCTCCAGCCCTTTGAATTGCACGCCGTCATACAAGCGGTTCCACAGCCATTGCAGCAGGCGCTGCATGAAACGTACCGTGCGGTAAGACATGTCAGCAGCAATTTCAAAGGCGTAATCATTCGCAGTGTCGTCTGCTGTTTTGCTTGGTAGGGAATACCAATGCTTGCGTTTGCCGTAACCGGGTTTGTTTTGTTCGTTGGCAATGGCCTTAACCACGGCGGGGTTGCGTCGTACCTGTGCAATGATGGTTCGCTTGTGTGACTGGTCAGGGCCAAGGCTGGCGATGCGGCGTTGTCTGAAGTGTACCCGCAGAATTCGAGATAACTTTCGTGCCATGCGGGGGTAGTTGATAGTGTCTGCCGGCGAAGGTTCATCGTGTTCCTTGGCAGCCGATTGAAGCTGAACTGAATCGTCCAGCAAGCTGGCGACCGTAAGCGGCTCACTGAATCTGGCCAGTGTTTGTCTTCCGTGCAACAAGGTGGTGAAAAATTTTCGCGTGCGCCCGGCAACGTCCCACTGTTCGCTGAACAGTACCTTGATTAGCGAATGTTCTTTTTCTGGTGCACGACCCCAATAGATGGCGGTGGGCAATAGTACGAGTTGTTCCAGCTCGGCGCGCTGCAACATGTCTTCCATGCGTGGTAACTGGGGATGGGCACGGCGCAGAAAAAAACCACGGCCACGACGGATAACGACCACCGAGCCCCATTGCTTGTCGTCATCAGGCCCCTCTTTCCAGGAGTGCATTGCCGAGCGGCGATAAGGCAACGGCAGCTCGTATTTCCGACAAATGATATGCAGCGCTAAAAGGTCTGCCAAACTGCCGGTTTCCAATACATAGCAAAGCTGTTGGCCAGACTGCAACAGCTCCGCCGGAGCCTCTGGCAGAACATCTGGTCTCACCCACAAAGAGGCAATACGCGCCAACAGCGCATACCAAAGGCGCTCAAAAGATTTCATCATTGGGGTTTAGCGTGCCGCGATCGCGCTGAATTTAACCACTTCCGCTTTAGGCGTCACTATGTCGCCCTCGGGCAGCAGAAACCGCCAATACACCATGCCGAAATTACGCCCTTCTGTGTCAATCCAGTTCGGTATACCCGGATTTTTGTGAGCAATGACCATGCGGAAATTGCCTTCAGAGTCGGTTTTAGTTTGTACGCGGTTCAGCGATATCTGCCGGTTAGCGTAGTCGTAGCTTTGCAAGAAGCGGTTCCACAGAGCGACATTAGCAAACACGCATGTGGGGAAGCGGCCAGTCATTACCAGCGCTTCATCATCACCCAGATAATAGGGCGCCATGCTGTAGGCGTTATCAACTGCGGAGAAGGCCATATTGCCCGGCTTCTCGGGTGGCATGAATTGATTGGGAATTCGTGACACCCATGTGGGTGACTCTTGTTCCCTTTCGATCATGCCCATGGTTCGTCCCGCAACCTGCGCTGTAACACGACGAATACCTGCCGCAATGCTGGCATCATCCGGAGTGGCGGGTGGCGGTACTTTGTCGGTGCTTTCAATGGTCATTGGAATGTGTCGACCAAGATCTGCGGCAACACTTATGTCTTCTTCAAAATAGTGTCGTGTTGTTATCTGTGCTGCATTGTCTGGCAGCTTCAGTGAGTTTGGCCCACTAACATCCGGGCCAAGCTGTAATTCGAATGAACCGTCTTTGGCAACATCGAACTCGGTATTGTTAATAGCCGCAACAACACCGGTGGCGTAACTGCCGTCTCCAGAACCACCTTCGATGGTGATTGATGTATACACAGCACCGGCCATATTGCTGCGAATGACGTAGTTTCGTCCGCCGCGAATCGAAGCGTTGAAATACACCGCGTCGGGGTTGTCACCAAGCCCTTTTCGCGTTGGTGTCACTATGCGGTGAAAGATAGGATGATCACGCGATACGTCCATCTCGGAAACCAATGACCATTGCAGCGTATGCATTATGGCGCGATGGCCGTCAGCTACATCCGCCGGGCGTGTGATGCCGCCAGCTTCACCAAGAAATTGCTGATCCGCTGCTTGCAGCGTGCTGATCAGCTCGTCGAATGCAGCGCGGCTTTCCGTTTGCAGGCGCTTGTCTTCCTCATGTGAATGGCCATGTCCGTCAGCGTGGCTATTGCCTGTGAGAAGGCTGGCGCCGCCAATTGCACCTACAGAGCCTACAAAAGATCGTCTCTTCACGGTTTGTTCCTGCTTTTCTTAGAGTACGTTGATGGTACCAACCTTACCGGCTTTCTTCATCTGCTTAACAGGAATTAACACAGGGCTTAACAGAGCTAGTGCGCTTTTGGCTCAGAAAACGGACGCTTATCCAGCAGATCGCGCCGAAGTCACTCCGCGTGGTTTAAGCGAAAGAAACGTACGACCTCTTCAGCCCCGTTAATGTCACCTGCCGCTGTGCCCAGGATTGCCGCGTATTTGGAGGGGATTTTTGCGCCTTGAACCGGAAACACATGCCCTGAACCGTGCAGGGTAATCAGCGACACTGTATGAGCGCCTTCACTGGACCAGGTTTTCTGACTAATCGAGGTTGCCTCATTACCGTCGTGTTCCGCAAAGGTGGTTTCCTCAGGTGGGCGTCTGTGGCCCGCCAGGCCGGCCCAATACAAGGCCGTTTCTCGCGTTGACATAACCGGTCCACGGCTGGAATTGCCACCAAGAGTTACCATGCCGCCCTTAAATGGATTAATCGGGTCTTCGGTACCGTTCATGATCAGCATATTGACCGCTTGGCGGGATTGCCCGCAGTCTAGATTGCGTTCTTCCGGCAAAGACGCAATCAATGCCGCGTAGGCCTGAAACAAGTCCGGCTTCTCCAGCGCTATTCGGTAAGCCATGTGCCCACCGTTTGATAAACCGGTAATAAACGCCTGAGTACGGTCTATAGATTGCGTGTTGGTCAGTTCATTGATCAAATCTTCAAAAAACAAGGGATCATTGATATCGCGGGTGTTGGCCAAGTAGTCTGCAGAAGCTCGACAGTCATTCCAGTGATTCTCTACACCATCGGGATAGACCACAATAAAGCCATATTGATCAGCCAGCGTCTCAAAACCCTTGCCGACCAGCGTTCGCATCTCTTTGCCTGAGCCGCGCGAGCCATGTAACGCAAATACCGCGGGCGCCGCCGCGTCTGCCGAGGCTGGTCTGTAGAGCTGATATGTTCGCACCAGGCCATTTGATACCAGAGTATGTTCGCTCAAACCCGCGCTAAATTCTGTCATGCGGGGAGCCGACGTTGTACTGCATGCGGCTAGCGCCAAAACTAATGCAATACTGACTAAAATCTTGCTCATCACCGCTATTCCTTAACCCTTGTATGATTGATGGTAACAGACACTCAACACGGAGCCACCGCTATGAACGAACTTCTGGAAATAGAGAAAATCAAGCAGCTAAAAGCCCGCTATGTGCGCGGTCTTGATACCAATGATTGGGACACCTTTGGCAGCACTTTGCGCGACAGCTGTATGGCCGAATATTCCGGGGGCAAATACAGCTTTGATGGGCGCGAAGCCATCGTAAAGTTCATGTCTGAAAACCTCTCTGGCGACAATATGCTCACCATGCATCAGGTGCACTCGCCCGAAATAGAGTTCTTTGGCGAACTGAAAGCCAAGGCGCTGTGGTATTTGGAAGATACGGTCATCAATATAGAGCACAATACCCGTATTTATGGTGCCGGTATTTACCATGATGAGTACGAAAAAGTGAATGGCCACTGGCTGATTAGCCGCACCGGCTACCAACGAACCTTCGAATGCGCAGAGCCTTTGGATAAAGATCACAAAGTTATACAAAACATGTTCGCCTGAGCGGTATTCTGCGGCTTAGCCACCTGACCCGCAGGCCAAGACCTGCTAAAATATCGGGCTGACCTGAACAGCCGGAGAACACAGTGCTAGAAGCTTATCGTGAACACATCAAGGAACGTGAACAACAGGGCGTAGTGCCCAAGCCCTTGAGCGCAGAATGGACCAATGAATTGGTTGAGGCGCTGAAAAACCCAACGGCGGGTGACGAAGAGTTTCTGCTTGATCTGATCGCTAATCGAGTGCCACCAGGCGTTGATGAGGCGGCCTACGTAAAAGCAGCCTTTTTGGCCGCTTTGGTGAATGGCGAAGTTACTTCACCAATCATCGACAAGAAAGCCGCCGTTGAGCTGCTGGGCAATATGCACGGCGGCTATAACGTAGCCACTTTGGTTGGCTTGCTGGATGACGCCGAATTGGCAGATGCCGCGGCGGCGGAACTAAAAACCACTATATTAGTGTTTGACGCCTTTCATGACGTGGCTGAAAAAGCCGACAAAGGCAGCGCTATTGCAAAAGACATCATACAAAGCTGGGCAGATGCGGAATGGTTCACTCGTCAGGACGCTGTGCCTGAGTCGATCAAGATGGCTGTTTTCAAGGTGTCTGGTGAGACCAATACTGATGACTTATCGCCAGCTCCTGACGCGTGGTCACGCCCGGACATTCCCTTGCACGCCAGAGCCATGTACAAAATGGCGCGTGACGGCATAACGCCAGACGAGCAAGGCGTTACCGGTTGCCTGACTCAAATTGATGAAGTGAAGGCCAAAGGTTTGCCTGTTGCTTTTGTGGGTGACGTGGTCGGCACTGGTTCATCACGAAAATCAGCCACCAACTCCGTTTTGTGGTTCTTCGGTGACGACATGCCCGGTGTACCCAATAAGCGCTCCGGAGGTGTATGTATTGGTTCAAAGGTTGCTCCAATTTTCTTCAGTACCATGGAAGACGCGGGTGCTCTGGTGTTTGAAGCGCCAGTAGAGCAGATTGCACACGGAGCCGTTGTTGAAATTCGCCCTTACGACGGCAAGATTCTGGCTGAAGACGGCAGCGTTGTTAGCGAATTCGAATTGAAGTCAGACACTATCCTGGATTCAGTCCGCGCTGGTGGCCGAATCAATCTGGTTATCGGTAGAGGTCTAACAGCACGGGCTCGCGAGTATATGGGTCTACAAGCATCAGACGTATTCCGTCGGCCTGAGATTATTGCTGACACTGGAAAAGGCTACACGCTGGCCCAGAAAATGGTTGGCAAGGCCTGCGGTCTGGATGGTGTTCGCCCTGGTACTTACTGCGAACCCAAGATGACCACCGTGGGTTCGCAAGACACCACCGGCCCAATGACCCGCGACGAGTTAAAAGATCTGGCTTGCCTTGGTTTCACCGCCGATTTGGTCATGCAGTCTTTCTGTCACACAGCCGCTTATCCAAAGCCGGTAGATATTGAAACCCAACACACGCTGCCCGATTTCATCAGAAACCGCGGTGGTGTGTCTTTGCGTCCTGGCGACGGTATTATCCACAGCTGGCTGAACCGCATGCTACTGCCTGATACCGTGGGTACTGGCGGTGATTCACACACGCGTTTCCCAATGGGTATTTCCTTTCCTGCAGGCTCTGGTCTGGTTGCGTTTGCCGCTGCCACCGGCGTAATGCCGCTGGATATGCCGGAATCAATATTGGTGCGCTTCAAAGGTGAAATGCAGCCAGGTATCACGCTGCGAGATCTGGTGCATGCCATACCGTACTACGCGATTCAAAAAGGCTTGCTTACCGTTGAGAAGAAAGGCAAGAAGAATGCCTTCAGTGGTCGCATTCTTGAAATCGAAGGCCTGGAAGATCTGACGGTTGAACAAGCGTTTGAATTATCAGACGCCTCAGCGGAACGCTCGGCAGCGGGTTGTACCATTAAGTTGGGCGAAGACACGGTTTCTGAATACTTGCGCTCTAATGTCACTATGCTGCGTTGGATGATTCAGCAAGGCTATGGCGATATGCGCACACTTGAGCGCCGTGCCAGAAAGATGGAAGAATGGCTTGAGTCGCCTGACTTATTAGCGGCTGATGCAGATGCTGAGTACTTCGAAGTGATTGAAATTGATCTTGCTGAAGTCACCGAGCCTATTGTTTGTGCGCCTAACGATCCTGATGATGCGCGACTGCTCAGCGAAGTAGCTGGCGACAATGTGGATGAAGTGTTTATCGGCTCTTGTATGACCAATATCGGTCACTACCGCGCTGCCGGTAAGTTGCTCGAGCACGTGAAAGGCGGTATTCCAACGCGCTTGTGGATTGCACCGCCTACACGCATGGACGAGCACGTGTTGATGGAAGAGGGTTACTACAATATCTATGGCGCAGCGGGTGCCAGAACCGAGATGCCGGGCTGCTCTCTTTGCATGGGTAATCAGGCACGTGTGGCCAAGGGTTGTACTACCTTGTCTACGTCTACGCGTAATTTCCCTAACCGACTTGGTGAAGGGGCCAATGTGTATCTCACGTCAGCAGAGCTGGCCTCAGTGGGTGCCATTCTTGGCAAACTGCCCACGGTTGAGGAATACATGGAATACGCGCAGAAGATTGACTCTATGTCTGAAGAAATTTTCCAATACATGAATTTCGATCAGATTGAGAGCTTCCAGCAGGCTGCAAACGAAGGCAAGGCAATTGCCGTTCAGCAGATTGATGTGGTGGGTAAGTAGCGCGCATTAGACAGCGCGTCATCCATTTTCTAAGCTAGGTAAAGGGGCAGCATTCAGGAACACCATCAGTGAAAGACGTCAACGATCTCGCGTTGCTTATCGATGCCAAGATTCCGATCATTGTGGTCGAAACCTACGACGAACAGCGCGCGATTGCCTTGTTGATGAAAACCGCGGTTGCCAAGGATCTTGGCTTTGCTTCGTGGACTATCACTGATGGCCTGAATACATCGGGCACCAAAAATCCATTTCTTGAGCCGGGTGAAACCACCAGTAATTCACCCGAGCATGTTCTGCGTTCAATCCGCACCACCACTACGCCAACCTTGTTTGTGCTGTGTGATTTCCATCCTTACCTGCAAGGTCAGCCAGAACATGTGCGGCTACTCAAGGACATTGCATTGGCTCACGAAACGCTTTGGCACACTGTAGTGCTGGTCAGCTGTGAGTTGGAAATCCCTATAGAGCTTCGCCGCGCAACCGCGCGAATGTCCATGAGTCTTCCCGATGACATGCGCTTGATGAAAATAGTGCAGAAGGAAGCCAGTCAGTGGTCTAAGCAAAACGAAGGCAAGAAAGTTCAGGCTTCGATGGGATCCGTCAAAAAGCTGGCCAGGAACCTGCGTGGGCTTAGCGAGAATGACGCCACGCGTTTGGCGCGCACTGCTATTCATCAAGATGGTGTGATTGACGACAACGATATGGGGCCACTGAACAAGGCCAAGTTTGAGTTGATTGATATGGAGGGCGTGCTTAGTTTCGAATACGACACCGAGCATTTCACTGCAGTGGGCGGCCTGAACAATTTGAAAGAATGGGTCAAACTCAGAGAACACGTATTCTTAAATAGCGCAAAGAAGTCTACTGATGCACCCAAAGGCTTAATGCTCCTTGGTGTGCAGGGCAGCGGCAAAAGCTTAGCCGCGAAAGCGATTGCTGGTGTGTGGGGTATCCCGTTGCTGCGTTTGGATATGGCGGCCTTGTACAACAAGTACATCGGCGAAACCGAAAAGAATCTTCGCAAGTCGCTAGAGCAGGCTGAGCTTATGTCGCCGTGCGTACTCTGGATTGATGAGATCGAAAAAGGCATTGCTGCTGGTGATAACGACAATGGCACCTCGGCACGCATTCTAGGTACCTTGTTAACGTGGATGGCCGAGCGTAAAACGCGTGTATTTGTAGTGGCAACCTCAAACGACGTGAGTCGTATGCCGCCAGAGTTAATGCGCAAAGGCCGCTTGGACGAGGTGTTCTTCGTTGATCTGCCCGAGCACGAAATACGTAATACGATATTTGAGATACATCTTGAGAAGCGAAATTTCGACCCTATGCAGTTTGATTTGCAACGGCTGGCCGAGATGAGTGAAGGCTTTTCAGGGGCTGAAATTGAACAAGCCGTGGTTTCTGCGGTCTATAAAGCATCGGCACATCGAGCACCGCTAGCGATGGAGCACCTGGAGTTCGCGCTGGCTAACACATTCCCAATATCGATTGTGATGGCAGAGAAAGTGGCTCAGCTAAGGTCTTGGGCATCGAATAGAACCGTTTCGGCAAACTAGCAGTACTCGATTGAGAATTTGTAACAGCACCATGCATTGCGTTGGACTGTTGGCGGTACGATACTCAGAGTATTCAAGGAGACATCATTAATGTTTGAAGCCCCGGATTGGCTAAACAATTTAAACAAGGTAGTTGAACGCAAGCCGTTTAGTTTCTGCGACGAAATGCTGGCGCGCAACTATCGCCGTGCCGCTGTACTCGTTCTTTTCTGGGACGAGCAAGGCCAGCCTGCAACCGTGGTAACCGTTCGTTCCAACAACATGCCTACCCACGCTGGCGAGGTGAGCTTCCCTGGTGGGCGTTTGCATGAAGGTGAAACGTTTGCACAGGCTGCATTACGCGAAGCTCAGGAAGAGGTGGGT
Source organism: Pseudomonadales bacterium (assembly GCA_045105115.1). Taxonomy (GTDB): domain Bacteria; phylum Pseudomonadota; class Gammaproteobacteria; order Pseudomonadales; family JAUIET01; genus JAUIET01. The sequence goes on from JBGCDE010000013.1 coordinate 12,242, forward strand.
CTGGATCCGGATGAAGTGAAGGTGCTTGGCCGGTTGGATGATGCCTGGAGTGGTGCAGGTTTTGCACTGGTTCCCATAGTCGCGGTCAGTAAATCAAAGCCCGAATTTGGTACTAGCGACGAAGTTCAGCGAGTAGTCACCATGAATCTCTCTACTGAGACAGAGGTAATGGAGCGCAAGGTCAAAAAGTTTGGCTACGAATTTACCGAGCCTGTCTTTCGTACAGAAGGTGCTGAGGTGGTTGGCCTTAGCGCCGATATTCTCAGCGAGGCGATGGAAGCTCTCAATGGGGAGTATACCGAGCGTGGCAGGCGTCGTTTTGAGCATTTCCAGCGCTACTCAAAAGAGCTTGCCGCTACGTAACCTGCATCGGTCGCCAGACCAGCTAATACCTCTTACAATCTGAGCTTCACCCTACGCGTGGAGTAACGCTCAATGAGTCATAACGCCGATGTTGCGCATCACCTCGAAGACGAGCGGCGCGAGCAAGAAGCCATACAAGGAATGACCAGCTGGGTTAGTGTAAACCTCAGTGGCGACGTTCTGGATATTACTCGCCTTGAACGCTGGCGACCGCAGTGGAAAGTAAGCTATTCGGCAAATGGTGAAAACAAGGCCGTACTGTTCAGAGGCGATCGCTCGATTGCCGGGCAGAAAGATCTAAAGTTCGAAATGGAAGTGATGCAGGCGCTGGAAGCCAATGGCATCAAGGTGCCGCACATTTTTGGCTGGTGTGACTCGCCCAAAGCCTTCGTTATGGACTGGATAGAAACCGAAGACCGCGCGCCGGGCATGTTGCACACCGCGATCGATAATCCATCCACAATGAGCGATGAACGCTGGCAGGCCATGCTGAATTACATGGACCATCTAGCCGCAGTACACGCTGTTCCTGTGACTGAATTTACCCATATAAGTCGTACAAGTACGGTGCCAGAAACGCCTGAGCAAATCGCCCTGGGTGCGACCGAACGCATGTATATGGTGGGTGACTATGCCAAGCACATCGACCCTCCTCTCGAGTTCCTGCAACACTGGTTACGTCGCAACGTTCCAACTCACCGCACGCAGGCGAGTTTTATCTGTGGCGACGCCGGGCAGTTCATGTCGGCTGGAACCGATGTATTGGCGCTGCTGGATTTCGAAATTGCCTACATTGGTGATACACATTGGGATCTAGCTTGTTTTCGAGGCCGTCATCCCTATGAAAACATGGGTGACATTCCCGCTCTGTATCGTCGTTATGGTGAGGTGACGGGTACCGAGGTGGATTTACCCGTGGTGGCCTATCACACTGTGGCATTCCTGCAATTGTCCGCGATTGGTGCAACGTTTTTCATGACACCAACGGCGCATGGCGGCAACTGGATTGAAGGCGTGCTGGAATACAGCAGTATCAGTCGCCGTGCTTTTGAGGCGATCGCCGAACTGCAGGGTATTGAGCTTGACTATGACCTGCACTTGCCCGAACCCAGCATCAAACGCTGGGAAGACTCAGGACTCACCAAACTCATGGTGGATATTGAGTACCTGCAAACCAGCAGCACCTTTGAACCCTGGGAGCGGGGCTTGTTACATGCCATACCGGAATTTCTGAGAAACCATGCACGCTACAGAGACTGGTTCGAGCGTGAAACAATTGCAGACCTGAACGAACTTACCGGCCAACAGTGTACAGACCTTAAAAGCGCCGAAGCCGCCGCTATGACCATGATTGCCGATAATGACGCAAGTCAGGATGCGGCTTGGGTTCAAGTGATGCATAAGCGCATTCTACGCTTCTCTATGCTGGTAGCCGGCAGCGATCCAGACGATGACAATCCTTTATTCCATCGTTTAGACCCCATTCTCGAATAACTACTGTTACGCCCGAGTCAGGTATAATCCAGTGAGTGTCAATCAAATAAAAGGATGCCGAATATGCCTGCCACCTACGCTGATTACTTAAACAAATGGAGTACCGAATGCCCCGATAAAATGTGGCTTCGCGAGCTGGGTGAAAATGGCAATCAGGACTGGAGCTGGCGAGAAGCCCATCAGGAAATCAATGCCTTGGGTTCCTGGTTAGAAACCCATTTAGAGGCTACGGGTCAGCGGGTTGGCTTGCTTTCCAAGAATCGCGCCCCCTGGTATTTCGCTGGTTTTCTATCGCTTGCGGCACCTCATGTTGCGGTGCCTATGTTTACCACTCTGGCTGGCGAGACGGCCGACTACGTGATGTCGTTTACGGACATGAAGCTATTGTTCGTTGGAGAAACGGAGAACTGGGACCAGATTAAAACCGTTTTGCCAAAGGGCATCCAACTGGTGTGCTTGCCAGGTGTTGAGTTGGAGGAAGACCATCTTCGCTGGGACGACATTGTTGAGCCCCACCGAGGCTCTTCGCCTTCCTATGAGTGCAAGTCGGATGATCTCGTTTCTCTGGTATTTACCTCCGGTACCACCGGCGTACCAAAGGGCGTTATGCAAACCCATGACTCAAACGTTATTCCAATTACGCGTTTTAGCGACGCGTTTTCCATGCCCCTGGGTGCGCGATATTTTTCCTATCTGCCGCTGTCTCATATCGCAGAACGGCAGATTGTTGAGGGCGCTTCACTGGTGAATTGCGGTGAAGTGCATTTCAATGAAAACCTGGGCACTTTGTTGCGTGATTTACCGCAGTGTCGCCCGCAAATGATGTTTGGGCCACCACGTGTTTGGGAGCAAATTCAGCAAGGCATTATTGGGCAGTTTGGCTCGCCGGAGGCTGTTGACGCCGCGCTTGAAGCGGACTCTGAAGGCATCGGCAAATTGGTACGAGAAAAGCTAGGTCTGGATGACGTTCAGTATTTGCTAACGGCGGCTGCTCCTACGCCACCTGCCTTGATTGATTGGTACGACCGCTTCGGTATTGCGCTGATGGAAGGCTTCGGTCAAACCGAATGTATGGGGCCTATAGTTTCAAGCTCTGAGCACCGTCGTATTGGTTCAGTTGGCAAGGCTATGCCGGGTGTGGAAGTAAAGATTTCTGAGGAAGATGAGCTTCTGGTAAAAGCCGATGGCTGCTCGCCTGGTTATTACAATATGCCGGACAAAACCGCGGAAACCTTCGTTGATGGCTGGGTTCACACCGGCGACAAGGTGAAAATAGATGACGACGGCTTTTACTACATTACTGGCCGGGTGAAAGACTATTTCAAAACAATTCAAGGCAAGTTCGTTGCACCCACGCCCATCGAGAATACCTTTGCGGAAAACGTGCACACTGAGCAGATTTGCTTGCTGGGCCGAGGCTATTCGAAAACAGTGATGACCTGCGTGCTGAACCCCATGGCGCAAGAGTTGCCGCGTGAGGACATTGAAACTGCTCTGCGAGAGCGCGTGGACGCTGTTAATAAAGAAACCGAAAAGCACGCCCGCATAGGCGCTGTGATTGTTTCAAACAGCCCCTGGTCTATCGAGAATGGGGTGTTAACACCCACACTTAAGATCCGCCGCGAAAAGGTGGAAGAGCTGTTTGGTGAGAGAGCGGCCGAACTGGCCAGGCAAGGCGCAGAACAGGGCAAGATACTGCTTGAGTGGGTCTGAGTGTAATGCCGTAATCCAACACTATGGCGTCGTAAATGCGGGCCCGCCAGCCGCCGTAGAGCGTTACACTGCGCGGCACTTGGAGGTCTAAAATGGCAAAGTTTCCCGAAAAGGCGAAAGTCGTAATAATCGGTCAAGGTGGCATCGTTGGTGCTTCCGTTGTACACCATCTGATAGAGCGTGGATGGGATGATATTGTTGGCATCGACAAATCTGCGATTCCCACCGATATAGGCTCTACCGCACACGCATCTGATTTCTGCTTCAACACCATGCACGATCAGATGACCATCTTTACGACCAAGTACAGTATCGATTTCTTCGAGAAAATGGGCCGTTACGAACGTATTGGCGGCATAGAAGTCGCGCGCACAGGCGACGATGAGCGCATGGGTGAGCTGAAGCGAAGAGTGTCTTCTGGCAAAGCCTTTGGCAACCGTGTAGAAATGATCAGTGCGGCTGAAGCGAAGCAGAAATTCCCGCTGCTTGAAGAAGACATGATTCAGGGCGCACTGTGGGACCCAGATGCAGGTCTTGTTGTTCCACGATCACAAACTGTGGCAGGTGAACTGGTTGATCAGGCCGTTGAAACTGGCAAGCTCCAGGCCTTTGCGAACGTGGCCTGCACCGGGCTTAAGATTGAAGACGGTCGCATTAAAGGCGTTGAAACCACTCGTGGATTAATTGAAGCCGAGTACGTAGTGGTGTGTGCCGGTCTTTGGGGGCGATTGATCGCTGAAATGGCCGGAGAAGATTTGCCCATCATGCCGGTTGATCACCCGCTCACATTTTTCAAACCATTCAACGAATTCGCCAATACTGGTAAAGATATCGGTTATCCGCTGCTTAGAGACCAGGGCAACTCGGCTTACTTACGTGACACCGGCGATCCGACCACGGCAGAAGGCGGCCAGATTGAGTGGGGCTATTACGAAGAGAAAGAACCACGCATGTGCCACCCGCGCGATCTTTTGGAAAAAGAAGAAGCGCGTTTGTCACCCTCGCAACGAGATCTTGAGTTGGAAGAAGTCATGGAGCCGCTAGAGCGCGCCATGGAGCTAACGCCCATGTTGGCCGAGTTAGGTTACGATGAAAAATACTCGTTTAACGGTTTGCTGCAAGTCACCGCTGATGGCGGCCCATCGATAGGCGAGTCAGCTAACGTGCGCGGTTTATGGTATGCAGAATCTGTATGGGTAAAAGACGGCCCTGGAACCGGCAAGATACTGGCCGACTGGATGACCGATGGCTATACAGAGTTTGATCACTCCGGCATTGACGTGGCTCGCTATTATCCATTCCAGATGGACGAGCAATATATTCATGATCGCTGCTACGAATCGGCATTTAAAATCTACAACCCACCAGTACACAATCGCGAGCCCTACACAGCCGGCCGTGATTTACGGCGCAGCCCTTTCTGGGAGCGTGAGCAAGCACTGGGTGCCTACTTCATGGAAGCCGCGGGTTGGGAACGCGCTCACGGCTATGCCAGCAACGAACATTTGCTGGAAGAATATGGCGACCGAATTCCGGTGCGCGAAAACGAATGGGACAACCGCCATTTCTGGCGCGTGTCGAACGCAGAGCATCTGAAGTTATCTGACGATGTAGGTATGGTGAACTTGTGTCACTTCGCAATCTATGACGTGACTGGTGGTGATGCGGCCGACTTAATGGAATACACCTGTGTAGCCAAAGTGGCAGGCGATACGCCGATAGGAAAAGGCGTTTACACGCACTTCCTGGACAGCATAGCCGGTGTACGCGCCGATCTAACCGTATTGAGGTTAGGTGAAAACCATTTCCGCGTGATTGATGGTGGTGATGCGGGTAATCGTGACTTCGTTTGGTTAAAGCGAATGGCCGAACAAAAAGGGTTCAGCAAGGTCACGGTTCAAGATCGTTGCGCTGACTTTGGCTGCATAGGCTTGTGGGGCCCGAACGCTCGAACCACGTTGCAGAAAGTGGTGGACAACCCTGACGGTTTGACCAATGAGAATTTCCCTTTCGCCGGTGTTCAGGACATGGTCATCAATGGGGTTACTATTTCCGGGTTCCGGATTTCATATGTAGGCGAGCAAGGTTGGGAATTACATTTCGACTTAAGCGATGGTCTAACAATTTGGGATGCATTAGCTGGTCAGAATGTAACGCCGATAGGTGTTGAAACCTACGCCAACAGCCGCCGCATGGAAAAAAGTCTGCGCTTACAAAACGCCGATTTGCTCACCGAATACAATCTGATTGAATCAGGTCTGCAGCGCAAGCTGGTTAAAGCCGCAGACTTCCACGGCAAAGAAGCCTACCTGGCTATTCGTGAACGCGAACAGCAGCCTGCGTATTTGTGCACCCTAACGATGGTAGATAATCTCGACTCGCAAGGCGTTGCACGATACCCGGTAGGTATTTGCCCAATCATTGATCCTGAAACAGGCGAGACACTGATTGATTCAGTGGGGCGCCGTTCTTATACAAGCAGTATTGCGTATGGGCCTAGCGTTGGCAAAAATATTGCGCTGGGCTATTTGCCCGCGCAGTACTGTGAAATTGGGCGTGAGCTGCGCATTGATTACTTTGACGAGCCCTACACGGTTAAGGTTGAAGCGGTTGGCTGCGTTGGTTTGTATGATCCGGAGAACGGGAAGCAGAAGTCTTAGGGAAATCTATTACTCACTGCTCTGGCCAGGAATATACTTTATTTAATATCACCCGCGAATTGCTCGCTAGCGTTGTGTACGCATTGTGTGGTGATTTCTGGCGCCTTGCTCAAGCCATTAGTTATCCAGCATTGTCCGTATAGAGAGCAAGAACAAATTGTGAAGTCGGTATCGTCTTTGGCTTGAAGTATCTGCTCAATCAGTGCTAACGGTGCTTCGATGGCAAATAACTCGTGCTCCACCCCGTTTTGCAATACATATTTCGTGGGCAAAGTCGAAATGCTTTCTCGCATAATTGAACCGTCAGAAAATCCTTGCTCGTACAAATCTGGTGCAAAACTTGAAATCCATTCAGGCCAATTTTTGATGATCTGCCCTTTATAGAGAATTGAAAACGACTCTATCATTGCGGGTCCTAAACCTCGATTTGCAATTTCGATATTAAGTTGCCCAATTTCTTTCTTAATGCTGGTGCTCACGTTATGCTCGATCCAAACAGAAGGTGCCACAGACAAGCGCTGATGGTCTCTCTGCATTTCAGCTTCATCATGCATAACACTGGTTTGCACAACCGATATAACTACGGCGGCGACGGCCGTAATCATTGCTGTCACTGATACCAATAGTTCATACTTTATTGATTTCATTCTCTTTCCCGTAGTTTAAACAGTAGTCATCAACGATGGGTGAAGTGCATTTTTCATAGAGTGGTGTTTGCTGAAATTATAACGAAGTTCGAGGGAAGGGCGAAATGCAACCCGCGCTGCAAACTTTTACTTGCCGATGCCGCGCAACGCTCACATAAACGCAGCGCAGGCAATAGCTACCAAAAAACTAAGTCCCAACTAACACCTGATAATATTGTGATTCGATTGCAGGCAGATGTTTTAATTTCCCCTAGTCGCCTAAACCCCCCATTGCTATACCTTTCGCAACGAACAAGGGGGTAGGGCCGCCGTCACCATCTAGGCCTTTAGGTTCATTTTGTGACAATATTACGCCAACCGTGTCGGTTTCAGGGTCTACAAAAAAAGTGGTTCCATAATAGCCGCTCCACCAGAACTCACCGTTATTGCCTGGAATGAGAGAGTTTTCTGCATCAGCCATTACGGCCATGCCCAACCCCCAACCTACGCCTTCAATCCCCATACGGGCAAGCACACCGGATTCAAGGTGTAAGCGCGTCATCTCAGTGATCGTGTCTGCTTCAAGAATTCGCACACCTTGATATTCACCAGCATTCCACAGCATCAGAGCGAAACGCATATAATCGCCAGCGGTAGAGACAAGACCACTCCCACCGGGTGTCCAGTTGCTTGCGTCTATTGCGGCAGGCGCTTGCACAAGATCGCCGTCTTCGTTCTGCGTATATACCGTGGCCATCTCATGACGGTCGCCCTCAGCTGGCAGATAGCTTGTGGAGTTCATACCCAGCGGTGTAAAGATAGCGCTATCAAGATACTCGTCGAAGGCTTTCCCTGAAGCCACTTCAACCACGCGGGCAAGCACATCAGCTGACCAGCCATAGCGCCACTGAGTTCCGGGCTCTTCAAACAGCGGCAGTACTGCAATTCGATTTATGCGATCGGCCAGCGATTCCGAACTCTCTGAATAGATAGTGTTGTTGTCCCAGTGCTTATAAAGTTCGCTGGGGTTGGCTTCCATTCCAGGTCCTATGCCTGAGGCGAACATAAGAAGGTGGCGCACCAGTAAT
>JBGCDE010000014.1:0-17833 GCA_045105115.1 Pseudomonadales bacterium
GCTAGACCTTCAAAAAGAGGGACCTTTTTGAAGAGCCCCCATGGATGGGTTCACGGCGTGTCTAGCGAGGAGGTCACCGTCTTCTTGCCGGGGTCGTGGCAGCAAAACGGACTGAGTTCTCAGTGAGTAATAGTAGGCGGCAATGTTTTCGCCTGGGCTACCCAAGCAGTGACCTGCTTCAAGCTTGGTACTGAGCGTACCAATTTTTTCTTGGCGTTGGTGTCAACCATGGCCTGGGTGAGGTTTTCGGCGTTGCGGTTACGCAGTTCTTTAACGGTGTCTACGCCGGCGGCTTCGAGTAACTCTGAGTACTCTTCGCCCACGCCCTTGATGCGCATCAAGTCGGCCATGTTGACCCACTTGAGTAGTTGGCCTTCGGAGCAACCTGATTTTTCAGCGGCTGCTTTGCGGCCTTTTTTGTCGCAGCAGAGTTTCAGCAGGGCATCGGTTGTTTTGATGCCAGCGGCAAGTAGTTTGTCGCGATTTGCTGGGCCTATGCCTTCGATGGTGTCAATTGAGTATCCCATTATTTGCTCCTATGAATTAGTAACGCGTTATTTAGTTGGGGTGGCATTGATACTAAAGCAGTTACTGACAAAGTGAAAGGCTGTGAGGGAGCGCTAATTGATACATTTTGAAAAATGTGAGGTGCTCACCATTTGGCCACCCGGGGTAGGGCTGCAGAGTGTTATTGCTATTATTTATTGCGCAAAAAATAGTCTATTTGGTGGCGGTTTCGATGGGATCTCATTGCTAGACTGGTTTCACGGCGGTAATGGTTTTTACAACGTCGAGAAATACGTTGTTCACTCGCTGGATCTGAATGCCGGCGGCTTGAACGTTGGCTACTGTGGTGCGGTTCATGTCTGGGCCAACGCGGCGGCTAATCTGGGACATGAAGTCCATCATCAATTTGAATGGGTAGTATTGGCTGCCGGTGTGTTCAAACATGCGCAGTTCGCCGCCGGGTTTTAGAACGCGCTTCAGGCTTTTCAGGCCTTCAACGGGGTTGGGTACTGAGCAAAAAGTGCATGAGGTGTAGACCTGGTCGAACTCGTTGTCGTTGAAATCCAGTTCGTGTACGTCCATTACTTGTGCGTTGATGTTGCCATCGTAGGCGTCCAGCCGTGTTTGAGCTTGCTTTAGCATTTCGGTGCTAATGTCGATGGTCTCTATTGTCTGCCCGGTTGGGAAAGCCGGTATGTCTAAGCCAGTACCCAAGGCAAGAAACAGTATTTTTCCCTGCATGTGCGAGAACAGTTCGGTTTTTTTGGGCAGCCATCGTTCTTCGGCAGCGCCTCCTGCCATCACATCAAAGTTTGGTGCGGCTTTGTCCCATTTTGCTTGCGTTACCAGGTCCATTAGCGGCTCTCCTCCATTGTTTTTACACCGCGAAGCTGATTGTTCGCAATCCAGATCAATGTGATGGTGAGTAGGCCTACAACGCCACCAACGAATAGGCTCATAGACAAGCTGATGGGGTGCATACTGGCCCACATACCCACCACCATGCCGCTGTACATTCCTGTTAGCATCATCGGCAACATGGCTTCCATGGCGCCCAATACGATGCTGGTTGGAAACCACAGCAGCATGGATGCGAGCATGCCAACGCCCATGGCAAAGAACATGGCGGCCAGCATGTTCCAGCTTGGGTCGAAGATCAGATAGCAGACAGCGCCGATGATGGCGCCGCACAGTATGTTGGCGATCAGGTCGCCCAGCACGAAATAAAGACGAGAATCCACAACAGCGCTCCTATTGACGTTAGACGTATTCTATAGAAGCACCCATCCCTGGGTAAAGCACGTTTAACGCAGTTTAACAGGGCCTTGCTGAGGTATTACATGCACGGCGCATCAGTGTAACTGCTGAAATGCTGATGGGTCAGACCAAAAGCCAGACCATAAGGCATTGTTTGCGTCGTAATACACGGCGTCGTTGTGGAACACTGAGCGTCGGCCAAAACCATTGTCCAGGCGTTGCATGCCGTCAGGTGTCGCCGTGATTAATTGGCCAATAGGCGTAAGCGTGGCTGAATCACTTTGTGGATTATTGATTTCAAACAGGTGTAAGCCGCTGCTGATCCATTGTTGATTCCATACAAATGGGTCGTTGTCCCCTTCGCCGTCTTGATAAAGCTCAACCGGAATTGCAAACCGGGCATTACTGTTTTCACCCAGATAATTGTTTTGAAAGGTAAACGCGTGGCGATTGGCCAGGGCTTCAGACCAGGTACCTCGGTCGCCAATGCTGAGAGTCGAAATCGATTGGGGGTTCTCTATGTCAGCAACGTTAAACAGTTCCAGCTTCAGTCCTTGCATCAGAGCGAAGTCATTACCATTGCGATTCACCAGTTCCACGTTGCGACCCAGTGTTAACAACAGTTGATCTGACACAGGGTGTAGAAAATCCGCAACACCCGGTACTTCAAGCTCGCCGGCAATGCGGGGGTCTTGTGGATTGCTGAGGTCTACAACATACAAAGGATCAATCTGTTCAAATGTCACCATATAGGCGCGCTCTGCAAAAAAGCGTACGCCGTATAAACGCTCATCGGGTTTGCCGATTTCCGCGGGGCGTGATTCATTGGGCAGGGTAGACACGGTTTCGAGTGCAACGCTGGTTTCTGATTCACGAAGTATTGTCACGCGGTGGTCAATACTGTCTGCGCCGGCGTCTGCAGAGTCATCACTGAACGGCACTATAGGGCCGCCGCCAGAGTAGTCGTATTCGGAGGTGATTACGCGCAGCAAGCCGTTGTGTTCGCTTAAGCGAAAATCCAATTGTTCGCCGTGGCCTAGCGTGCCTGGAATTTCCGTAGACCCACGATACGCCACAGTATTCGCTTCCAGATCAAATTTGTGAATGACGGAAAAGTCGGCGCTGCCGCTTTCCGTGTATTCGTAGCGCTGGGCGGTTAAGTACAGCGACTCGGTAGACATGTACATGCCATAGGTGTCGCCGGTGTAACAACGAGATTGCATAGCCTGAGGATCACTGACGGGTATCACGCTGATCGTGGTCATGGACGCAGAGTCCGGGGTCACATCGGCGTCAGTGGGCACGTAGCAATCTGTGGGTTCGAACAGTTTGTCTTCTTGTCCGTTTGCACTAACGTTGGGAAGCAGATCAGCCAGCGCTACGTCATCTATTCGAGATTGCGCCTCACTCAGTTCAGCATCACTAGCGGAATAGTGATGTGGCATATTCTGCAGTGCTGGTGTGTAGCGACTCACCAGATACAACAAGCCATCCACTTGACGACTGGCCGTGTAGGCGCCATCAAGTTCAATGCTGTGTTGCAACTGTGGTGCTGTGGGTTCGCTGGTATCATAAAATGACACACGGGTTCGTTGATCTTGCCAATACCACGGTGCGGACCAACTCACACCACAGGTGCCGTAGAAGCCGCTGGATTGCAACACTACCAGCTGGCCGGATTCAGGTAGGTACAAACCCTCAACGGAAAGGTCACCTTCCAACGCAATTGATGACAAGGGTGTTGCATCGGCGGCATCAGGATTGGTTTGCGACAGCTGAACGCTAACAGCGCCATAAGGTGCGCCATCAACACGCGTGTCTGAGCGGCGCAAGCTGTACATTATGCGCCCGTCATACTTAAGAATATCCGCTTCACCCACGCCAGCTTCCAGTGTGTACGTGCTGGTAAAACCGCTTGCGTCGCCGCTTGCAGCGGAATCAACACTGGCCAATTCCAGCGAATCCAGCGAAAACACTCTATTACCATTTAGACTCAGCGGCGTGTTGTTTTCGTCGAACGCGCTTTTTAAACCTTGCTTTAAGGATTGCTCAAGTGCGACGGCTGAGCTTGCTTCACTGAGCATACCAGCGGCGCGAACAGGGGGGGTTACGGTGTTTGGGGCGCCGGTGCTGCCACCACTGCTGCACGCGGCCAGCGTGCAAACACCTATCGCCAGGCCAATGAATTTTGTTGCTGAATACATCATTATCGTCTCCTTTAGCTCTTGGCTTGCTCAAGGGCGCACTAAAAAATCGAGCACCCAGCAAACGTGAGATCACAGCATAGGTGTGGCGCTCACTATGAACTGTTGTAGTTGTGCGCAAAAGTGTTAAAAAATGTAGACCGACCAGCGGCAAGCGCAGTTACACTTTTTCACAGTATTTGCACGAAACAGTCAATAATTGAGCGACAAGAGCACGCTATCCTTAGGCTATCAGTTTTCGTTTTAACCCGTCAGTGAAACAAGTATGCAATGTGGTGATGTCAATATGGAGCGCGCAGTAAACCAGCGTACGCACTGTGTAACACGCCGAACAATGAAGGTGTTGTGTGCGGTGTTCATGCTTGTTGGTTTACCGCAAATAGTTGCTGCAGACAGTGAGCGTGCAGATAACACGCCCGCCATCAAAAACTGGTCGCTTGGATTGGCTCTGGGAGCAGGTCAGCGCAGCAATCCGCTGATTTCAGGCGATGACATTGATCTCTGGTGGACTCTGGATTTCGCCTGGTTTGGTGACCGGTGGTTTTTTGATAATGGTGATCTTGGCTATCTGTTGAAAGACCATTCGGCATTCACGCTGAATTGGATTGCGCGGGTTAATACAGAGCGGGCTTTTTTTTCGGGTATCAGTGAAGGCTTATTTCGCGGCACTGAATTTGGTGTTAACTCGCCGGTGGTTGAGCAAGGTGCTGATGCGCCCGTATTGGAAGAAGAGGCTGCTATCAGTATTCCTGATCGGGACTACGCACTGGAAACTGGGCTGGAAATTCTCAGCAGTGGTTTGTGGGGCAATATTCATGGTCAGATTCTGGGCGACGTTAGTGGCGTTCATAATGGCTATGAAGCCTGGTTGAGCTATAGCGCGGATTGGATTAGTGGTCGTTGGCATTTTAGCCCCAGCCTTAGTGTTAACTGGAAAAGCAAAAAACAAAATGATTACTACTACGGGGTACGTGCCAGCGAAGCTCAAAACGGCTTAAGCGCTTATCAGGCAGAATCCGGATTTAACACATCGGCCAAGCTCTCTGCAGTTTATTATCTGAGCAAGCGCTGGCGATTTTTTGCAAGCGCCAATATTGAAACAATAAATGATTCTGCCGCAGACAGCCCTTTGTTGAAAGATGATCAGATAGTGTCGTACTTTGCAGGTATTCACTATGCGTTCTAAATGTGTGCTGTATTTCGCATCCCTGGTGACTGTTGCCACCTTGCAGGCGCAAGCCATTGAACAACCGATTGGATCAATCGCTGCGAACCCAAAACTTTGTATTGTGCGCACCGAAGGGGAATGGTGCACAATTGACGTAGAGTTGGCGTGGCAATCCAATACTGATCAGCATTACTGCATTAGAAAATCTGAGCAAGAAGCCGTATTGCATTGCTGGCCCTCAGCGAGACTGGGAGAATTTCTGGATCGTGTGAAAGCCAAAAAGGATACTGCGTATCAGCTCGTCTGGTTAAGTGACGGTGTTGAGCACGCCCTGGATGAAGACACACTTAATGTGGTGCATGTTGTTCCAGAAGACAGACGCCGCGCGCGACGTCGAAAACACATTTGGAGCGTTTTTTAATGCTTGATATTTTGCTGGTTGAAGACGATGAGCGTCTTGCAAGTTTGACGTGCACTTATCTTGAACAAAACAATCTTAGCGTGGCGGTAGAGCATCGTGGCGATACGGCCATTGCCCAATTCGAAAAATTGCAGCCGCGCATGGTCATTCTGGACGTGATGCTACCCGGCATCGACGGAATTGAGGTGTGCAAGCAATTGCGCCAACGTTTTAGCGGCCCGGTACTAATGCTAACGGCGAAAGGTAATGACATTGATCAGGTAATGGGTCTGGAGACCGGCGCTGATGATTACGTTGTTAAGCCCGCAGACCCAATGGTGTTGCTGGCAAGAGTGCGCGCCCTGCTGCGCAGGGCACAAGATAAAGGGGCGCAGGTACCGACCAGTCAAGCGCAGGAAATACGACTTGGCGCATTGCAGGTTAACGCCAGCAACCAAACCGTTGTTCTTAATGGTGAAGTAGTGGAATTCAGTACCCAGGAATTTACCCTGTTATGGGAGCTGAGCAGCAATGCCGGAACAATTCTCAGTCGTGATGAATTATTCAAACGAATTCGTGGTATTGAATACGATGGCCTGGACCGCTCTATTGACGTTCGCATTTCAAAGATTCGCAAAAAACTGGGTGACGACCCGCAAAACCCACAGAAGATAAAAACGGTCTGGGGCAAAGGCTATTTGTTAAGCCCCGATGCCTGGAACAATCAGTGAGCAAACGTCAATCAGGCGTGGGCCGCCGGTTTCTTTTTCGATCTTTGTTGTTGCTATTTTTAGGTCTGGTCACAGTTGGCTTTTTGCTGGATCGAGTGTTACTTCAAGTAGCTGAACAATCCAGTGACACGGAACAGCTTAGCTGGGTAAGCGCAACCGCAGTCTTGCTTGAGCAGCAACTTTCCCGGTATCCATCGTCTGAATGGCCAGCGGTTCTTGACGGGTTTTCGAGTGAATTTGATATCGGTGCTAATCTGCTTGGCCTTGATCAACTCGCTATGCCGGGCAGTGTTAATCAAGCATTGCGACGGGGGAACACTGTGCCGCTGTACGGGGCCGAGGGTGAGGCTCAATATTTGCGGCAACTAAGCCTTGGATCTACTGACAAAACGCCAATGGTATTGACGCTGAGTTTTGACGACAAGAACGTCAGCGCCTCTTCGTGGCATTGGCTCAGCTACTTCTATTACTTTGCCGTATTCTGTTTATTGGCCTGGTGGTTACGCCCACTGGTGCGCGATGTAGAATGGCTTAACAGTGCGGCAGAAAAGTTAGGCAAGGATATTCATGCCGACACGCCAGAGCTTGATCAGGTAACAGAGTTGCAGGTGTTGTCGGGTACGTTCAGGCAAATGGCCGATCGTTTACGCGCAATGGTGCAAGGTCAAAAAGAAATGACCAATGCCCTGTCGCATGAACTGCGCACACCGCTTGCGCGAGCGAAGTTTGCACTGGCTGTAATTGACCAACGCGTAGATGATGAGGTACGTGATGAGCTGCAAAAGATTGGTGCAGACATCAATGAATTCGACGCGCTTGTGGCGAGAATGCTGGACTATGCGAGGCTTGACGACCCGGCAAGCCATTTTCAACCACAGATTATTTCTGTTCAGCCCTGGCTTGAAGCCTTGTGTGTCAAAAGCCGCGCTGAGACCTTAGGTATCAATGTCAGCATTAGTGTTGATCCGATCGCTGCTGAAGTGTATGCAGACGAGGTTTTGCTGGCGTTGGCGTTCAGCAATTTGCTCAGCAACGCAATACGCTATGCACATTCCAGCATACAGATTCAGTGCGTAGGCAATGCCCGGCAGTGGCGCCTGAGCGTGAGCGATGACGGACCGGGAATTCCCGAAGGGGATATGCACAGTGTTTTTAAACCGTTTAAGCGGCTTGATGAGAGCCGAGACAGGGATACTGGCGGGCATGGCCTGGGCCTTGCGATTGTTGCCAGAATAGCCGCTTTGCACAAGGGTGAGTGCGTTGTGGGGCGCTCGCCAGCCGGCGGTGCTCAGTTTCAGATCAGCTTACCGCAATAGCAAGCAATTTCCTGCACTGGGTTCAAAGTCCTTTTTAACACGCAGCTTGTGTTAGGTATCAATAGACTTCAATACCGCTTAGAATACAACGATGAGCAGTAAACGAGTGTATCTGTTGCCAATCATTGTGTTACTGATTGGTTTTGCGATTGTACTTTTCCTGGCGAATGGAAAACCCCCACCGAAAACACAAGAACCGGACACCCAAAGTGCGTTACCGGTAGACACGCTCGTTGTGTCTCCGGGGCCGCTTAGCGCAACGGTGTATACCCAGGGTACGGTTCAGGCTCGCCAGGCAATCGACCTGGTGGCCGAAGTTGCAGGCAAAGTGATAAGCGTAGACCCGCAGTTTGTTGCAGGTGGTTATTTTGCAAAAGACCAGGTGCTGTTGCGCATAGAGCCAAGTGATTACGAATTTGCAGTGGCGCAAGCGAAGGCGCGTGTGGCCGAAGCTGAAGAACAGCTGGCAACCACTCGCGGTCAGGCCTTGCAAGCCAAACGTGAATGGCGAGAGCTTGGCAGTAAAACAGCAAATGACTTATTTTTGCGTAAGCCTCAGTTGGCTCGTGCAGAAGCGCAGTTGGCCGCTGCACAATCACAATTACGCAAAGCCCGAAAAGACGTGCAGCGCACGCAATTAAGTGTGCCATTCGAAGGTCGCGTTAGAGAGTTGTTTGCAAATCTTGGCCAGTACGTGGCGCCAGCGCAAAGAATAGCGAACGTATATTCAACCGACACGGCCGAGATTCGATTACCGCTAAGTGATCGACAATTGGGTTTATTGAATTTGTCGCTACGCGGTATTGATCTGGAAACAAAGACCATACCGGTTGTGCTAAAAGCACAGCGTGCGGGTAAGCAATGGCAGTGGAACGCGCGCTTGATTCGCACCGAAGCAGCCGTTGATGAACGCAGCAGAGTGGTGTATGCGGTGGCTGAAGTGCTCAAGCCTTACGACTATGGTATAGACGCAGCACGTCCGCCACTCACCGTAGGGCAGTTTGTGCAAGCTGAAATTGCTGGCAGAGTGTTGCAGTCTGTGGTGCAGATTCCGCGAGACGCTTTAAGAGCGAATGACACGGTGTGGCTGTTAACACCGGACTCAACGCTGAATATTCATGCAGTAAAAGTAGAGCAGTATACGAGTACGCACGCGCTGGTTTCTGGCCTGCCGGCTGGTACGCAAGAAATAATTGTCAGCAGTATTCCTCTGCCAGTGAATGCTATGGTATTGAAAGCACCTGAGCGCCAGCCTACCTTGGTGCTGGACTCGGCAACAGCACCTTGATGTTGAGCGATACTCGCAATGGATAAGCTAATCGCCTGGTTTGTTCACAACCCGATAGCCGCCAATATTCTAATGGTGCTGATAGCTGTGGGTGGTATTACGACCCTGCCTGGCATCGACAAGGAATTTTTTCCGCAACGAAAAGTAGATACGGTGTTTGTGTCTGTTGCTTATCCGGGAGCTGGCCCCGCTGAAGTAGAGCAGCAGATTGCAATTCGCATTGAAGAGGCGCTCGACAGTGTTGATGGCATTGAGCGCTTAACATCTACATCTGTTGAAGGCTTCGGTACAGTATTGGCCGAAGTGGCCAGTGGTTTTGAAACACTCAGCGTGCTCAATGAAATTAAATCGCAGGTTGATTCCATCAACACCTTTCCAGTGGAATCTGAGCAGCCGCAAGTGGCGCAACAGCTTTGGAAATCGTATGCAATAAGAATCACTATCGCGGGCGACATCAGTGAGCGAAACCTGAAAGAGCTGGGTCTGCAAGCCAAAGATGAACTGTCGGTATTGCCTGACGTGCGAATTATCGAACCTTCCGGTATTCGTAACTATGAGTTGGCTATAGAGTTATCCGAACAGCAAATGCGCCGCTACGGATTGACCTTTGATGATGTGGCGCGCGCGGTGCGCGGTCAGTCACTCAATCTTCCGGCTGGAAAGATACGGTCTTCAGATGGTGACCTGCAATTGCAAACGCGCAACCAGGCCTACGAGCGTTCTGACTTTGAGCAGATAAGCGTGATCAAGAGGGAAGATGGTACGCGCGTTCGCTTAGGTGAAGTAGCCACTGTGAAAGACGGCTTTGAAGAAACTGACGTAGGGCGCCGCTTTAACGGTATGCGCGCGATTACGTTGGATGTGTATATGTCCAACAACCCCAATATAGGGCGTACCAGCGACGCTGTTAATACCTATGTGGATGACTTGCGTAAACGCTTGCCACCCGGTGTGGTGGTAGCGGCCTGGCAAGACATGAATGACGGTTTCGAAGGGCGTGTGCGAACCTTATTGAGTAACGGCATAGGTGGCTTGGTATTGGTGTTTGCGCTGTTGCTTTTATTCCTGCGACCGATGTTGGCTCTTTGGGTGTCGGTTGGCATTGGTGTGGCGTTTCTGGGCGCCTTCTGGTGGTTGCCGGCAACGGGAACCAGTTTGAACATAGTGTCGTTGTTTGCGTTTATTCTTATTCTCGGCATTGTAGTAGACGACGCAATTATTGTGGCCGAATCTGTGTATGGGCAGCAGGCTTCCGGAAAATCCGGAATAGACGGCGCAATTATTGGTACTCAACTGGTGTTAAAACCGGTTTTCTTTGCCGTGCTAACCACCATGGTGGTGTTTGGAACGTTTTACTTACTGCCGGCTGAGCATACTGAAGCCATGCACATTGCAGCGGTTGTATTACTGGCTTTAATTTTTTCTCTGGTTGAATGTTTGCTAATTCTTCCCAGCCATTTAGCGCATATGCGCCCAGAAGTACCGAGTACGCTGCCGGGCTTAAAGCAGCTGGATGAATGGCGAGCGCGACTTAATTCGGGCTTGCTGTCGTTCACCGAAAATCGCTATAAGCCATTGCTTGAAGCCTGCTTGAGATCGCGTTGGTTAACACTGTCAGTATTTGTGGTGGTGCTGTTTATAAGTGGCGCGATGTACAGCGGAGGGTGGGTGTTACGAAGCTTTGCACCCATCGTGCAATCTGATTTTTTGGTGGCCAATATTGAAGCGTACGAAGGTACAGCCTTTCAGGAAATGGACAAAGTGATGACTCAAATAGAGTCTGCGGCCTACTCAGTAAAAGAAGAGATCAATAGCAACGATCATGAGTATATTGGCCATGTAGAGGCCGCTATCTGGGGCGGCAACAATGTATATGTTGCGATTGAGCTGAGTGATTTCGATAACTTGCCGTATACCAATGAAGCGTTGGTAGAAAAATGGCGCAATTCTATTGGTGAACTGCCTGGGATAAAGGAATATTCCTTGCGCTCCGTTATCATCGACAATGGCAAAGACTTGCAGTTTGAAATAAGTGCGCCAACACTTGCAAGTTTGAAAGCCGGCTCACAAAAAATTGTGAGCGCACTAAATCGTTTTTCAGATATTTCAAATGTTCGCAGTTCGCTGGACAATCCCAGACCTGAAATTGCACTCACGTTAAAACCGGAGGCGGATACGCTTAACCTCACCCAGGCCGAACTGGCCAGTCAGGTACGCCGGGCATTTTACGGCGAAGAGGTGCAGAGAATTCCACGTCTTAGAGAAGACGTAAAAGTGATGGTTCGTTACCCGCTTGCGCAACGCGAATCACTGGATTCGATGTTGAATATGAAAATACGCACTCAGACTGGCGAAGAGTTACCGTTTGAGGCCATTGCAAATTTTGAATACCAAGACAGCTACACAAAGATAGAGCGCATAGATCGGCGCCGATCTGCCTTGGTAACTGCTGATCTGGCCGAAGGCGCGCAAGCTTTCCAGCTGATTGCTGAGTTGTTCGAAAAAGATTTTGCGAATATTCAAAAAGAACTGCCTGAATTATTGATCAAGTTAGAAGGCGAGCAGGAAGACGCGCGTGAATTTGAGGCGGCTATTCAATCGCTGATCATCGCGACCATGATTATTGTATTTGGCATTATGGCGGTCGTGTTCCATTCGTACTGGCAACCACTACTCATTGTTACCGCAATTCCTTTTGGATTGGTTGGCGCCATTATTGGCCATATAATCATTGGGCGCGAAATCAGTATGTTTTCCCTGTTGGGTATATTGGCGTGTGCGGGTGTGGTGGTAAACGACAACCTGGTGTTGGTTGATCGCGTGAATCGCTACAGAGAAGAAGGAAAGCAAGTGTGGGACGCTATTGTTAGCGGCGCAACCGACCGCTTTCGCGCCATTATTCTTACCTCGCTCACCACTTTTGTTGGCTTGCTGCCGATAATGTTAGAGCGCAGTGTACAGGCGCAATTTCTTATACCTATGGTTGCTTCACTGGCGTTTGGCGTGTTGTTCGCAACATTTGTTACGCTGTTGTTTACACCGGCTTTGTATTTGGCGGGTGAATCATTACGAGATCGATTGCGTAATCTAATCGGCGCTAAACAGTCCACGTAAACGCTGCCAGGCCGATTGTGTAGCCCAGAGCAGCCTCGCTACAAAACCAATATTTGATTCTGTGTGGCTTGCTTTCAAACCCTGATCATCCTGGCGCGCCATTTCAAGCTCAAGTGCGGCGCGCATATTGGCAAGCATGGGCGCATAACCCGGGTTAGCGATCACATTCTTGAGTTCATAAGGGTCAGCTTCAAGACTGTACAGTTCTTCTTCCGGCCGACTTTGATACGCGCTGATACGCTGTTGCGCCTGCGCGTTACCATTGCTTGCTGCACTTAACCAACTTGGCCAGGCACTTTGGCCTGTTTCTGTTACGTTGTTGGTTAACACACCTTCCGGATTCAGGTTTTTAATATACTTAAAACGCTTATTACGAATGGTACGAATTGGCATAGCGTCGCTGGCGTTGCGAATACCCAGAGTTGTGTGTGTTGCAAATATGTAGTCTCGGTGATCAAGTTCCGGATTATCAATTAGCTTTTTGAAACTGCGCCCGTCAATACTCTGTTGCTGGTTTTGCCCTGCCAGGCTAAGCATTGTGGGCAACACATCAATAATGCTGACCATGGCGTCACTGGATGTGCCTGCATTGCGACGATCGGGTGCGCGCACTATTAGGGGAATGCGTATGCCAGCGTCGTAGTTAGTCCACTTCTCGAACGCAAACCCGGCTCCGTGATCACTAAGGTAAATAACATAAGTAATGTCAGCCGCGGGCGAGTCATCCAGCATTTGCAACATCACGCCCAGGTCTCTGTCGAACTGACTGACTAATTCGTAGTAGCCTGCACGTGCGCGCCGGGTTTCTTTAGTGTCTACAAGATAAGGCGGAAGCGAAATATTGTTTGCCTGGTAACGCTGCGAATCAGGGTAACGGTGCTCACCCAGCGGAGTGTGTGGCAGTGAAGTAGAGACGACCATCACGAAGGCCTCATCGGAATGAAATACATCGCGCATTGAACGGAAGTAATCGGTGATGGATGTAGAAAACGGGATTAGACCTTCTGCGCTTAAGGTTTCAAATGGAAAAGCGCTGTCGGGGCCTATATGCGTTTTGCCTGCTAGATACACTTTATAGCCAAGTGGTTGAAAATAGTGTGGCAGGCTGAGAGTGTCTTCGTTTACCGAGGTATGGTTGCGATGCGCGCCATGGCGCATAGGGTAGAGTCCGGTGAACAGGGAAGAGCGGCTGGGTGTGCAGATAGCCTGCGTGGTGAAAGCGGCGTTAAAGCGAATACCTTGTTTGGAAAGCCGATCTATATTGGGTGTACTGATCTCGGTGTTGCCATAGCTGCCACTGTCAGCCGCGCCATGATCGTCGCTGACTATCAGTAAAATATTTGCCTGTGCGTGCAGTGCGCTTGCCATCAGCAGGGCAGCAAACCCGATTGCAGAGGTCAGCGCTGCCTTAAGCGGCGTGTGGGTTTGTGGGCTAGTCGTCATAGTCAGGGCTCTACGCTTGACGCATAATAGCTGCATATTAACAGGAGCCAAGTACATGAAGACTGTTCTTTCCTCAAAAGTCTCAATATGCCTTTGTGTAGCTTTCATGCTGAGCGCCTGCGGGGAAGGCTCTGATATACGTAAGAAAGCTGAATTAAAAGCCGTAGAAATTATCGGTAATGCAGCCACTGATCGTATGCCCGATGACGTTGCCGGCGGTTTCCATAAAATACCGATTGCTGTGAAAGAACTGGCTGAAGACGTTTATCAGGTTCAGGGTATTGGCAATACTCATTTGATCAATACCTCTGAAGGCAGCGTGCTATTTGACACCGGTTTGGCGCTTCAGTCGGCCCAGCAAATTGCAGAATTAAAACCTTATGTCACCGCCCCGATTACGCACATTATTGTCAGTCATTCGCACGCTGATCACATTGGGGGCGTGCGGTTCTGGAAAGAAGAAAGCACGGAAATTATTGCGCACCGCGAATACGCAGAAGAGCAACGTTACCTGACCGAGCTTGAGCCTTATTTGCACCAGCGAAACCGAATGGTGTTTCCCTGGTTGCCTGAAACACTGCCGAATATTCCGATGATCAAGTACGGCGGCGTTGAGCCCAGCATTCTCGTGGATGAAGACGATTATGAATTCGTACTAGGCGGTGTTACGTTTCAGGTACTGTCTACGCCGGGCGCAGAAGGCGCCGATAATATAAGCCTGTGGCTGCCCGATAAAAAAATTCTGTTTACCGGTGACACCTTGGGTCCTAATTTCCCGCAGTTTCCAAATGTATTTACCATGCGCGGTGAAAAAGTTCGCAAGCCCATGGAATACATTAAGTCGCTGGATAAGATGATAGCGCTTGAGCCAGAGATGCTGGTAATGAGCCACCATGATCATTTCAGCGGTAAGGAACAGATAGTTGATGGCTTAAGCACCATACGTGAAGCCACCCAATACGTACACGACGCGGTTGTAGACGGTATGAATACCGGTAAAACAGTGTATGAGTTGATGGAGGAAATAAAACTGCCCGAACACCTGCAGCTTACTCAAGTTCACGGCAAAGTGTCGTGGGCCGTGCGCAGCATTTGGGAGTACTACGCCACCTGGTTTCATTTTGATACACCGACCGATTTGTATCCTGTGCCGGCGCGGGATGTATACGCTGAACTTGCCGAATTAGCCGGCACGGATGCGTTAATAGACAAAGCCAGCAAAGCGGTAGATGGCGGCGAGCTGATTAAGGCGCTTCATTTTCTGGAAGTGGCCCTAGCGGCCGAGCCAGACAACGAACGTGCGTTGCGAGCGCAAATAGGTGTGTATGAAAAGCTGCTGCATCACGCTACTCATGTTGTAGAGAACAATTACGAAAAAGACTATATGCGCGCGCTTATCAAGAACGTGAAAAGCAAACTGGGAGAAGAACAATGAGTAGAACATTTGGTGCAGAGAGTACTTGTGATGATGTGCTGGCAGGCGTTGATGTTGCCGGCAAGCACGCACTGGTAACCGGCGCTTCCGGTGGGCTGGGGGCTGAAGCGGCTCGCTCATTAGCCGCTAAAGGCGTACACGTGACACTGGTTGCCAGAGATAAAGAAAAAACCGAAGGGGTTGCTGCCAGTATCCGAGACGCTCACCCCAGCGCACAAGTTGATATTGGTTTAATGGATCTGTCTGACCCAAGCAGTGTGAATGCTTTTGCAGAGCGTTGGCTAAGTGAGCATTCACAACTCGATATGCTTATTTTAAACGCCGGCCTGATGGCTTCGCCCTTAATGCGCAATGCTCAAGGCTGGGAAATGCAGTTTGCGACTAACCATCTGGGGCACTTTGCCTTAACCTCAAAGCTGATGCCTATCTTGCTGCAAAGCGCACCTGCGCGCGTAGTGTCACTGAGTTCAGCTGGCCATGCTGTGTCGCCGGTGCTGTTGGATGATCCAAACTTCGAGCAAAGCGACTATGACCCCTGGGCTGCTTACGGACAGGCGAAAACCGCCAATATTTGGTTTGCAACGGAGTTGAATCGTCGTTATGCAGAGCAGGGCGTGAATGCCACTGCACTGCATCCCGGTGTGATTTCCACTGATCTAGCGAGGCATCTGACCAAAGAAACGCTAGCGCCGATTTTGGCCCGCATGAGTGAGCGCGGTGAAGCCAGTAAAACAATCCCTCAGGGTGCAGCTACCAGTATTTATGCCGCAACAGCACCTGAGCTTGAAGGCAAAGGTGGTTTGTACTTAGCCGACTGCCAAGTAGTTGACGAAAACTCGGCGCAACATATTCAATACGTACCGCACGCGTTTGACGAAGAAGGCGAAGCACGCCTGTGGGCTATGTCTGAACAGCTGTTGGGTATTACCTTCGGCGCGTAAAGGCGTTAATATCGCCAACAGAGTGATAACAACAAGGTAGTAGCTATGGCATCCGTTCCCCAGACTGGCGGTGGCAGCGCCTGGACCAGCCGCTTCGCATTTCTTATGGCCTCAGTGGGTTTCGCTGTTGGGCTGGGTAATATCTGGCGTTTCCCGTATGTAACCGGCGAAAACGGCGGCGGTGCTTTCGTAATGGTGTATCTGATTTGCGCTGTTGGCATCGGTGTTCCGATCTTGATGGCCGAAATCATGATAGGCCGGCGCGGTAAACAAAGCCCACCCGGGTCAATGCAAAACGTTGCCGAGCAAGAAGGCCGCAGCAGCAAATGGCGCTGGGCGGGTAACCTCAACCTGGGTGCCGCGTTTCTGATTGAAATAGTGTACTGCGTTATCGCCGGTTGGGTTCTGTACTACCTGTATCAAGCCGCCATTGGTGGTTTCACCGGAATAGACAATGTGTTAGCCGAGCAGAAATTCAACGGCTTGCTTGCATCTACGAGTACCATGCTGTTTTGGACGGCTATTGGCTTGGTGATTACCGGTTTCATTGTGTACTCCGGGGTAAACAACGGCATTGAGCGCGCAGTGCGAATATTAATGCCAACGCTGTTTGCGCTGTTGGTTATTCTCGTGATCTACAACATGTTCGCTGGCGGCTTTAAAGAAGCGACTGATTATTTGTTCAGTGTGGATTTTAGCAAGATTAACGGTGGCGTCTGGTTAGCCGCTGTCAGTCAGGCGTTTTTCTCCATGGGTGTGGCCATGGCTGGCATGATGACCTTCGGGTCGTACTTACCCCAAGACATATCCATTGCCCGTTCAGCGGTGATTGTAATGTTTGCCGATACGCTGGTTGCCATTCTTGCCGGGCTTGTCATCTTCCCCGCTGTATTCGCCAACGGGTTTGATCCTGCGGGAGGTCCTGGCTTAATCTTCCAGATCTTGCCGGTTGCCTTCGCGCAAATGCCGGGTGGTTACTTTGTTGGCTTGTTGTTCTTTGTATTACTGTCTGTGGCGGCGATAACATCTATGGTGGGTTTGATCGAGCCGTTGGTTGCCTGGATGCAGGAAAAACGCGGTGTTGATCGGCATAAGGCGTCGATTATCATTGTGGGTAGTATAGGTTCGTTAAGCTTACTTAGTGTGTTAGGTTACAACACGCTGGCGGATGTTGAGGTGTTTGGTAAGGGCTTGAATGATTCGATGAGTTTTCTTTCAGACTCGATAATGTTGCCGTTGGGTGGTTTGCTGATTGCGGTGTTTGCGGGGTGGGTTATGTCGCGGGCGGCTTCGGCTGATGAGTTGAATATGGACAGTGGGGGGTTGTTCTCTGCTTGGCATTTTATGATTCGCTTTGTTGTTCCTGTGGCGGTTGCGGTTATTCTTGTTACTGGGGTTATTGGGTAGGGATTGTTGTTTGGGTTGGGTTCGCTCTGGGGTTTATGGGATCTGAATCGGCCTTTGGGCCAATAGGTCTGTTCACTGCGCAACTTGACCGCTCCGCGGTTCCCTCTCTCCCAAAAATGCCCGCGCCTTCGGCTAGTCATTTTTACTCACTCGGTCTGCGTTTTTTACCTTCGTGAACAGACCTATTGGCCCAAAGGCCTTAGGTCGGTAGTGGCATAGAGCTTGTTGTTTTCAAATTTAGAGTGTCTTTTCTGATAGTCGTCTTTCATATTTCTTGATTGCACACTGTTTGGATTGCGCCGTGTTAGCTTAAGAAGCTCGGCTTTGTATTCAATCACGAGTCTCTGATTGATAGATTTCATAAATCTGAAACGCACAATTAAAAAAGTCTTCTACGACGGACTGTCTTACGACAGAACAAGCCTCTCAAACGGCACAGAGTGAAGCGTTCGGATGGATACTTTGATTCACGAAGGTAAAAAACGCAGACCGAGTGAGCAAAATAGACTCGCCTTTGCGAGGCTACTTTTGGGAAAGAGGGAACCGCGGAGCGGTCAAGTTGCGCAGTGAATCAAAGTATCCATCCGAACGCTGTATCAGGACCACAAAAACCTCAGCCCGT
>JBGCDE010000015.1:0-12755 GCA_045105115.1 Pseudomonadales bacterium
CCCCGAACACAAGCCCCCATGGATGGGTTTACGGCGTGTCTAGCTAGCCAATACTCGATTCAATGCCGGGCTTGAAGCTTAAGACATTGCTTCAAGCTGTACTTGAATAGAGTGACAGGAGAACACTATGGGCGCACTAGAAGGCAAAACAGCATTCATCACCGGCTCAAGCCGCGGCATTGGTAAAGCTACCGCCCAGCGCTTCGCCGCCGAAGGCGCAAACGTAGTACTCAGCGCCTCCCGTATGGGCGAGCATGGCTCATTGCCCGGAACCCTGGAAAGCGCCGTACAAGAAATCAAAGACAGCGGCGGCAACGCCGCAGCCGTAGTCTGTGATTTGCTAGACAGTGACGCCCGCGCCACCCTAATAGAACAAGCCAGCGAACCCTTCGGCCCCATCGACATCCTGGTCAACAATGCCGCCGCCGGCGTCATGAAGTTGCCCAGCCAGATCACCAGCGCTGAACGCAACATGATGTTTGATCTAAACGTCAACGTACCCGTTGAATTAACCCAGCAAGCCGCACCCGCCATGAAAGAAAAAGGGCAGGGCTGGGTACTGAACATCAGCAGTCGAACTGCAGAACTGATTGAATTGCCTTATCCAGACATGCCGATTGCCGCCTGGGTGGTAGGTGCCTATGGTGCCAGCAAAGCCGCATTGAATCGCTATTCCGAAATTCTGGCGCACGAATTAGTCGAGCATGGCATTTACGTTAATGCCATGTCACCCTCATACATCTGCCTCACCAATGTAGGCCCCGAAGTTGAAGCCATCGCCAAACGCCGGCCAGACATGATAGAACCGATTGAAATGATGGCTGAAGCAGCCTTAACGCTGTGCAGTGGCACCCACGTTGCGCAGTTTTGCTATAGCCGAGACATCGTATTCACAACCGGCAATAAGGTCATGAGTCTGGACGGAAAAACCCTACTGGGTGATGCCAGAATGCCTGGCACTTCGTAACGCCCCTTTTTCAGTCTGCTTCAGTCTGCGTTTTCGACCAGGTTGCGCGCTATCACTTTCAGCGCAAGCGTTTCCTCAGTACCCTCGAAAATAGACAGCACACGCGCGTCCAGAAAATAGCGGCTTACAGCCGTTTCTTCCGAGTAACCCATGCCCCCATGAATTTGTTGCGCCTCACGCGTGACCCATTCTGAGACCTTACATGCAAAAAACTTAACCAGACTCGCTTTCATCTGGCCTTCGCCACGGTCGATCAATCGACCTACCGCATAGGCAAACTGCCTGCACACCGTCAGATACATACCCATTCGTGCCAACTTAACTTTTGTCAGTTGGTAGTCGCCGATGGCCTGGTTAAACACCTGTCTGTCATTCGCGTACTCTATGGCTTTGTCATAGGCCACTTGCATCACACCCACCGCGCGTGCCGCCGTTTGTATTCGGCCA
The DNA here is from genome assembly GCA_045105115.1 of Pseudomonadales bacterium. Taxonomy (GTDB): domain Bacteria; phylum Pseudomonadota; class Gammaproteobacteria; order Pseudomonadales; family JAUIET01; genus JAUIET01. The sequence goes on from JBGCDE010000015.1 coordinate 1,415, forward strand.
CCGGAAAAGCCCTGCATCATGGAATAGAAGCCGCGCCCCAGCCCCTCTTCTTCGCCGACCAGATTGGCATCCGGCACAAAGTAATTGTCAAAATGAAGCTCAAAGCTGTGCATGCCACGATAAGCAATTGTAGGTATGGCATGGCCACTCACCGTACCGCCCTCGGTTTGCTGATGCTTAAATTGGTGGCCATCAAAGGCAGGCTTTTCTACCAGAAACAAAGAAAGACCACGGTGACCCGCGGCCGGGTCCGGGTTGGTGCGCGCAAGCAATACGATTACATTCGCCTTGCCACAAAAGGTGCACCAGGTTTTGCTGCCATTCAACAACCAACCACCGTCAGTTCGCGAAGCGGGCAACCTGACACTGGCAACATCAGACCCAAAGTCGGGTTCAGTAACAGCTATGGCACTCAAGCATTCGCCGCTTGCGAGTTTTGGTAGCCAATGCTTGCGCTGTTGCTCCGTGCCACCGGCCATCAGTGCTTTGCACATAATTTCCGGGCGCGTAATCAGTGACCCGGCCGCGCACAGAGAGCCAGTGGATAAGGCTTCAGTAACAACAATCATACCCAGAGTGTCATCACTATCGTCAGGTTGATAACCACCGTATCGCTCCGGTATCGACAGGCCAAATACGCCCATTTCGGTTAAGGGCGCCAGTATTTCGTCTGGTATATCGGTATCAAAACGATGAATGTTCTCGGCCTGAGGCGTCACCACTTCCTTCGCAAAGCGGCGAAAGTTGTCTGCCATCGTTTGATGGGCACTGTCGAGTTGATTGTCGCCCAGATAGTCTGGCGCAGACTGAAAATCTGAACCCAAAGACTCAAGCGCTGCTGCGCTGTTGTAACGACTCATCCAGGTAAGCAACTGAGGTTCGTCAACCGCTTGGTGAAAGACCATTGGATCTAACTGGAAGTCGGCCAAACGCACGGCCAGCCCTGAGCGCAAATTTGCGAACACCTCGGCGCTGTAAATAAGCGCCATTTTTTCTTCAAGCAGAACACTGTCCGCAGAGCGCCTGGCTCGCGCACTTTCTGCGAAAAGTAGTGCGTAATCAGCCGCACTGACTTCCGCGCTGAACCGAGCAAGTTCGAAGCAGGCCAATTGGTGTTTATCGAGCAGGCGGTGGTCGAAGTGTTGGTTGGTGCAAGCTTCCTTTAAGCCTGAATAGCAGACCTTTAAAAGTGCATGCAGTTTATCAATGGCAACACGACTGCTGATCAAATCGCGTTCAAAGCTGTCAAAGAGTGTGCTCGCTGTCATGCGTTTTGCTGTCCCGGCTGTTGCTGTGTGCTGAACTTTTCTTGAATCACCGCATTTTACTACAACGCAGCCGCGGTTTATCACATAATGCCGTTAGGGAGCAGTTGCTCACAGGTCACTAAGAGAGAAGGGGTTGCAATGCAGTTACAAGATAAGGTGGTTATTGTGACGGGTGCCGCGCGCGGCCTAGGGCGAGCATACGCTGAGGCGATGGCCGCTGAAGGCGCTTCCATTGTGGCCTGCGACACCAATAGCTGCGCAGAAACTGAGGAAGCTGTGCGTGCCGCTGGCGGTAAGATTGCAAGCACTGTCACCGACATTACCGACATGAGCAGTTGCAGTGCGATGGCCGATTTTGCGCTGGAAAGTTTTGGTCGCATTGATGTATTGGTGAACAACGCGGCGCTCTATGCAGGCTTGCAAGGTGCCCGATTTGAAGACCTCCCGGAAGATCAATGGGATCAAGTGATGCAAGTGAACATCAAGGGCGTATGGCAAACTTGCAAGGCAGTTGTGCAGCCGATGCGTGAAGCCGGCGGCGGTTCTATTATCAATATCTCTTCGCTGGCGGCCGTGTTTGGCTTGCCCTACGGCCTGGATTACGTCGCATCAAAAGCGGCGGTTATTGGTATGACCCGCACAATGGCCAGAGAATTAGGTCGAGACAGCATACGGGTTAACGCGGTGGCACCTTCAGCGGTGATGACGGAAGGCACTGAAGAATTTTTCGGAGAGAAATTTGAAAAAGCGAAATCGGTTATTGCGTCAGGGCAATTGATACAACGCAACCTTGAAACAGCCGACATCACCGGAACGGTTATTTACCTGGCGTCTGATTCAAGCACCTTTGTGACAGGCCAGACTCATATGGTTGATGGTGGTTCGTGGTTTTTGTAAACGCACTGTGTCTATGTAAAAGCGGCTATAGAAAAACGGCTCTCGAAAAGCGGCTATAGCTCAGTAGCGATTGCGTGTAAGCCGCCTAATTCTACCGCCTCTAACAAGCCTGCACTGTCTTTTTTCATCATCAGGTTTGTAGAGATAGTATAAACCGACTCCTGAATTTTCCAGTCGCCGTTGTCTTTACGGTATTTGTCTTCATAGAATCCGCCCATAAACTGGGCCACGCCTTTTTCCGAGTCGAGCAACTGGAAGTGAATACGCCATCGACCTTTCGCATGGTATTCATCGATAATCGCTATTTCAGGCGCTATTCCGTAATGCTGATCCAGATGGGTGGGGCTTTGTGTCATGGACTCAAACACCGCAGCGAAGTCTTCTGCTCGCTCAAAGCGTCCGATAAAGCCAGCATCAATTAAACAGTCCGTCTTGGTAAAACACGCAAGCACTCCTGCTACATCTCGCATGTCACAGGCGTACAAGTAACGCAGTTTAAGTTGCTTGATAGCCTCAATGTCTTCAAGCATTGTGATTCGGCGTTCCAGACTGTCGCTCATGGTTGGCTCCTTACAAATTTAGTTTTAGAAGATCTACACCGGTTCCACTGTCAACGGCAATGCATTGGCCGTTGATAAACTGAGCGTCATCGCCGACCAGAAACTCAACGGCCCTCGCAATGTCGTTTGGTGTGCACGGTGGCACATCAGCGAGTGCCGAGCCCGTCAGCGGTGCGGCCAGACGGTCAACACCCGCAGTATTGTCCACGGCACCCGGTTCTATCGCATTAACCCGAATGCCTTGTTTGCGCCACTCAACCGCACACGTTCTCGTTAGAGAATTAACCCCGGCTTTCGCGGCCGCCGCATGGGCTTGGTAAGGGATGCCTGCGCCTTCAAATGGGGCCGATATATTAATGATATTGCCGCCGTTTTCTTTAAACCAGGCGCCGTAGCAGGCCTTGGTCATATTAAACGTGCCGTTAAGATCAATATCAATAACTGTCTTGAAGCCGTTATAGGACAGGTCTTCAATCAGTGCAGGGAAGTTGCCGGCGGCATTGTTAACCAGCACATCCAAACGGCCAAACTCTGCAAGCACCCAAGCGGCTGTAACCTCAACAGCGGCAGGGTCACGGATATCACAGGTTTGCGCAATGGCGTCGATACCGTCAGCTTTCAATTCATCGCAGGCCAACTGTAATACTTCATTCTTGCGGCTGCAGATAGCCACTTTAGCGCCAAGTGAGCCTAAATGACGGGCAATGCCTTTTCCAACGCCGGTTCCACCACCGGTGATCAGCACAACCTTATCTTGCATGCTCATTTTTCTTTACGGCCATGTTCCAGTACTTTCTTGCGTCGTTCTTCAATCATGTGAGCAGCCGCTTGTTTGGCAGACTCTATCGCGGTTTTCTCTTCATACTCCATGGCCTCGTTAAAGTGCATGCTGAAGCCGTCGTCGATGAGCGCCTTGTATTCTACGAGCACATTCGGTACGCAGGCACACATCGATTCGGCCAGCTCCATTGCCGAATCCACTAACTGGTCAGCAGGGTAAACATGATTCACCAGCCCCCAATCGTAAGCTTGATCGGCGAACAAGGGTCGGCCGGTGAACGACAATTCCTTGGCTCGCGAGATGCCGATCATGCGCGGTAGCCGTTGGCTAAGTCCCCAGCCAGCGAGTATGCCAACCAATGCGTGTGTATCGGCGAAGCGCGCATTTTCAGAAGCAAGCAATACGTCGCAAGCCAGCGCTAGCTCGAATCCACCAGTGACCGCGTGGCCATTGACCGCGGCAATAATCGGCCCCTTGAAGCGCTCCATAACGCGCGCCATATCATTGGTAACTTCTTCGGCGGCTGAGTCAGAACTGCCTGAGCCAAGTTCTTTCAGATCGAAGCCTGCACAAAAGGCTTTACCGTTGCCCGTAATGACAATCACCCGAATACTTGCGTCATCGATACAGTCTTCAAATGCGGTGATGAAATCCTTGCGCAACTGACGAGAGATAGCGTTCATGGACTCGGGTCGATTCAAACGCAGCAATGCTACTGCGTCGCGTTTTTCCAGTAAAACTGTACTCATAAGAAGGTTCCACACTTTGTTTAGCAGCCAGTGTACCGCGAGCGTGAGATACTTTGCTGTGCCTAAAGTTTCCGTAAGTGAGCAGGGCTGACGCGAGGCCGCGTTATAATCCGGGTTTACCTAGCAGAGAGTCAGCGCAATGTTTGAGGTTTACGCCGCTACGCCGGAAGACATGGGTCCTGGAGACATAGGCAAGCACGCTGCACGCGCAGAAGCCATGGGTTTTGATGGCCTGCAAGTACCTGATGCTGTACACGATGGCTTGCTATTGTCGGCGATGGCGCTGTCTGCAACTGAGCGATTGCGAGTCTGTACTGGGGTGCTATTGGCGTTTCCGCGCAGCCCCATGACAACGGCCGTTGCCGCGTGGGATTTGCAGAAAATGTCGGCGGGTCGTTTTGAATTGGGTCTGGGTACCCAAGTTAAGGCCAATATTATCAAGCGTTACAGTGCCAGGTGGGATTCACCAGTGCCTCAGCTGCGCGAGTATATGCAGGCGCTGCGAGCCATTTTTCACAGCTTTCAAACAGCTGAGCCGCTAAATTTTGTGGGCGAACATTACCAGCTGACCAAGTTGCAGCCGTTCTTTAATCCCGGTCCTATCGAGCACCCGGATATTCCGCTAATTGCCGGTGCTGTAGGTCCGGCCATGACGCGTATGGTGGGCCGTATTGCTGATGGCATGGTCACCCATCCAACCAACACACCTCCCCGGTATATACGTGAAGTGTGCCTGCCGCGATTACAGGCGGGTTTCGATAAGGCCGCCGAGCAGGGTAGTGCTGATCGGGCTAAACGCTTCAAGCTTATTCTGGCTCCACTGAATGCCACCGGGAAGAACGACGCGATTGTTGCGGCGGAGTGGGAGAAACTCAGGCAAATGCTGGGCTTTCTCTACTCAACGCCGGCTTACTGGCCGAGTTTAGAGTTGTTTGGTTGGCAGGAAAAAGGCGAGCAGCTGCTGGACATGACGCGCAAAGGTGAATGGCAGAGAATGCCTGAGATTGTGACGGACGAAATGCTGGCTGAGTTTGTGCCAAGGGGCACGTACAAAACTATAGCTGGCGAACTGATCAGTCGTTATGGAGACCTTAGTGGTCGAATCACTTTTCCTATGCCTGATGACCCAGAAGACGACGTGCTAGCCGCAGAAGCTATTGCTGAGTTGCAGGCCAGCTAGCACCACCCAGCACAGAGTCTATAAAAGACGATTCTCAAGCCAGGCAGGCTTTGGTGTTTTAACATTCATTGGCCCCTGCAGGGTTGCGCCCGCACGCTGCGGTGCTGAGCCATCACTGACGGCACTGGCGGTTGGACAGGAGCCGCTGCTTCGATATTCCAGCGCTGCTGCTAGTCTTGCCTCCGCAACATCACCAAGTGCCGCATTGAAGTCATCGCCAACAGCGCAACCGGGTAAGCTCACGCTGCCAACATCAGTCGCATTTTGGGGTGAAAAGCCATCAGGATAGTCGCCAAAACCGGCGTTGTTTTCGCCGCGAAATTGAATACTGAAATAAGTGGTTGCGCAGTTATCAGGCGGGTAAAAACCGTAGGGTTTACCACAGGTGGTGCCGCCTATTTGAATCACCTGAACACCTACGCCCTCTAGGCCGTTTATGATGGATTCACTCGCGGAACAAGTAGAGCTGCCGGTCAGCACAAATACTCGTGGCAAATTCAGGCTGGGTAGCGCTGCTTCATCTGTTGAGGTGTTGTAGAACGGAATGGGCTCTAATGCGCTACCGGTCACCGGGTCTGTATCGGGGTTTTTGTCATTGAATGTCAGGCTTTCGAACGCCCGCCCGGCGGTCGCCGAGTTGCCGCCAATCATGTAAGCCAGTTGACTGGCTATGAACAGAAAGCCGCCACCGTTATAACGCACGTCTAGCACAAGGTCTGTGATATTCGCAGCGGCCAACTGGTCGACCGCAGCTATCAGCTGACCCTCCGCTGGGCGAATATGATCATTGAAGGTTAGGTATCCGACTGGTCCTGTCGCCGTATTGATAACCGACACGTTTTGTACCGGTGTCGTGGTAATTTCTGCAGACGTCAGCATTACAGAACGCGTGGCGCTTGAGCCCAGGTCCTGTACTTCAAACGTGTGAGTTTCACCGTTTGCAGTTGGAAACAAACCACCATTTAGCGTACCAGTATCATTGCTGTTGACCAGATCTACGCCATCAACGCTGAGAATTCTGGCGCCACGTGCCAAACCTGCCGCCGCGGCGGGTGTGCCCGGCTCAACATAAGCGATGGCTGCTTCCCGGGGTGGCGTTGTTGACAGCAAGGCAAACTGGGCGCCGTAACCTGCAACAACACCAGACTCGGAAGACTCAAGCCATTCGGGCGTTGGGATCGCAAAGTGAAATTGGTCGCGAGGATTGCCGCTGGCTGTGACAGCCTCGGTCTTCATTAGATCGAAGTATTCTTCGGTCGTGAAATTCGCAGGGTTCTGGTCTGCAATTTCATCGTACCAGAGATAGAGTTCATTGCTCCAGGAACGTAACCAGTTGTTCTGAGCAGTGCTGCTTCCACTTCCGTAATCCTCATTAGTCTGGGTATTTACGCCGGCCGGAACAGGGCTGGCGCATTGATTAAAAAAGGCAGATGAAGCTTGAAAAACGCCTGTTTGGAACTCGTTACTAGTGACGGGTGTTTGCGTGGTGCCACCGCCACCTCCGCCACCACCACAGGCCGCTAGCACTGTTACAAGGCTGAGCGAAAAAATACGTTTGTTTAAAATAGGTAGAATCACTGCAGATTTCTCAAAAACGAAAAAGATTCCGGCATGCCTGAGCAAATCACCAACTTTCAAGCACCCATGATTACATTGTAGCCAGCAATATGGAAGCCGTTAGCCAGAGCCGGGCTAAGCACCACGAATGTCAACTTCATCACATTCTATGCTCAACTATTCGGCACGGTGACAGTCTGGTACAGCTTCACTGAATAGTCGCTGAACAATTTGCATTCTGCAGGTATAATCGCGCATTTCCTGAACGGACAGCACGTTAATGAGCGGTACTGAAGAGCATTCCATACCCAATAAGAATTTTATGATCATGGGCGCCAACTTGCTTGCAAAGGCATTCTTTGAGGCAAATCGTACTGACGCCAAGCGCAGCTTTTTGGAATTATGTGATAGCAAGCGTGTTGGCCTCTCACGGGTAGTGATGGACGACAAATCTACGATTGACGTGTTTCTGACAATGAACTGCGATGAGTATTGCGGAAAAATCAGCTTCTCGCATTTCCGGGAGCAAGTGCGTTTATTGCTAAAACGCTTCGCGACCGCTTTGGAGAAAGACGAACCGCTGGAAGTGCTTACCGAACAAGGCGGGGTATCCTCTGTTTTCAAAATGCCCATATTGCACTCGGCCGACCATCAGGTGAACGCACTCATTCTTGGCTGGGCGGCCACAGCACCCGGCCAACTGGAATTTCGTTTGCTGTATTTAGATCCTGAACAGTTTCGGGTTGATACGCCTGAGTCAGACTCGTTAACATAAACATATTCTAATAATTCGTAGGAGAACACCATGAGAACCAAAGCTGCTGTTGCATTTGAAGCCGGCAAACCGCTTGAAATTGTTGACGCCGAGCTCGATGGGCCAAGGGCGGGCGAGGTGTTGGTGGAAATCAAAGCCACGGGCGTATGCCACACCGACGCTTTCACACTTTCCGGCGATGACCCTGAAGGCATATTCCCGGCAATTCTCGGCCATGAAGGCGCAGGAATTGTTCGCGAGATCGGCGCCGGCGTTACCTCTGTAAAACCAGGCGACCAAGTAATTCCGCTTTATACGCCCGAGTGTCGCGAGTGCGATTTCTGCCTGCATCCTAAAACCAACTTGTGCCAAGCAATTCGAAGCACTCAAGGTGAAGGCGTCATGCCTGATGGCTCAAGCCGCTTCACTGTAGATGGCAAACCGGTCTTTCACTACATGGGCTGCTCAACGTTTTCAAACTTCACCGTAATGCCTGAAATTGCGCTGGCGAAAGTTCGCAGTGACGCACCATTCGACAAGATTTGTTACATCGGTTGCGGTGTAACCACAGGGATTGGCGCTGTAGCGTTCACAATGAAAGTAGAGCCTGGTAGCACTGTTGCTGTGTTCGGCTTGGGCGGTATTGGCTTAAACGTGATTCAAGGTGCTCAAATGGTGGGTGCGAGACGAATCATTGGTATTGATATCAACCCTGCGAAAGTGGAATTAGCACGCAAGTTTGGTATGACTGATTTCGTCAATGCGAAAGACCACGATGACGTAGTCGCTGAATTGGTCGACATGACCGATGGTGGTGTTGATTACAGCTTTGAGTGTATCGGCAATGTGAATACCATGCGCCAAGCGCTTGAGTGCTGCCATAAGGGCTGGGGTGAGAGTTGTATCGTTGGTGTAGCTGGTGCCGGTAAGGAAATTGCAACACGACCGTTTCAATTGGTAACTGGTCGATCATGGCGCGGCACTGCGTTTGGTGGCGCACGTGGCCGTACTGATGTGCCGAAGATCGTTGATTGGTATATGGAAGGCAAAATCAATATTGATGATCTAATCACGCACACCATGCCCTTAAGTGACATCAATTCTGCATTTGATTTGATGCATTCTGGCGAGAGCATTCGTTCAGTAGTGATGTACGACTGATGGAACAAATTTCAACGAACAAAATGTTTGGCGGCGAACAGCGTCGTTATCAGCATCGCTCTGAGACTCTGAATTGCGACATGCAGTTCGCGGTTTATCTGCCACCGCAGGTAAAGGATGGCAATGTTCCAGTGCTGTATTGGCTGTCAGGACTGACCTGCACGGACGAAAATTTTGTGCAGAAAGCCGGCGCGCAGCAGTTCGCCGCTCGCTATGGTATGGCCATTGTATGCCCCGACACCAGTCCACGTGGCGAAGGTGTGGCAGATGATGCTGAGGCCGCCTACGATTTTGGTCTGGGGGCCGGGTTCTACGTGAATGCCACTGAAGCGCCCTGGAGTGATCATTATCGTATGTACGACTATGTGCGAGAGGAATTGCCCGCTTTGCTCAGCGATGGACTGGGGCTTGACCACAGACGCTGCGCGATCTCTGGTCATTCAATGGGCGGACATGGCGCGCTAACCATTGCACTAAAAAACCCTGGTCAGTTTCAGTCTGTTTCCGCCTTCTCACCCATATGTTCGCCAATGAGCTGCCCGTGGGGCGAGAAAGCACTAGGCAATTACATTGGTCACAACAAAGAGGCCTGGAAAGAGTACGACGCAGTTGAATTAATTTCGCAGGCGAAAGCTGAAGATCATTTACCAATTTTGGTAGATCAGGGCGACGCGGATAACTTTTTGGAAGAGCAATTAAATACACCTATGCTGGTAGCGGCGTCACAAGACAGTGACTACGCAATGCGTATCCGTATGCAGCCTGGCTACGACCACAGCTACTTTTTCATCGCCAGCTTTATTGAGCAGCACATGCAGTTTCACGCACAAAACCTGGGTGTTGCAGACGTGGAATTATGAATTAGCTACTGTTGGCTAAATGTTTTAGATCGCGGCGCGAAGTACCATAAACCAAAGCGCGATGGCTGAGATTGAATACACACTGAAGCGAACCATTACCTTGTTGAACGTGCATTGCACTATGCTGTGAATAGCCCGAAATACAAAAAACACATAGGCTGCGTACAGATACCCTGAATCAACTTGCTGGGTAACATAGAGATACAGACAAATTGCATAGAACAATACTGGCAGTTCAAATAGGTTTTTGAGATTGTTGGCAGGATTATTAATGTGCTCAGGAATTATTTTAACCAGCTTGTCTGGCGTACTTAAATCTTGTGCATCAATATTTTCGCTGGTCAGGTAGGCAAGCCGCTTCACGTACATGTATACCCAGACAAGAAAGGTTAGTAACAACATTCCAAGAAACGGGGTAAATATGGCTGTTTGTTGCACGGTGTTGGTGACTCCTCAGCTTTTTATTAGATGTGCATATTACCATTCTGGCGGCTTTCTGTGAATCACAAGAACGCCATGCGTCTTTACTGCTTCGCCGCTGGTCTTTTTTTAGTCAATTCGGTGCTGGCGAACGAGTGGACAGGTGAAGCAGGCGTCGAAGCGCGCTACTTTCTGCAATCACCGCAATTCCCTGAACAGTTCGATGGTTTTAGTGCTTCGGGCTATCTGTTACCCGAGTACTACACCGACTGGAACGACCGCAGAGATTCATTAATTTTCGAGCCGTTTGTACGTGTTGATCAACAAGATCCGGAGCGAAGTCATGCGGATATCCGCGAGCTTGTTTGGCGACATGCAGCGGATGATTGGGAATTTAAGTTAGGCGTAAGCACGGTGTTTTGGGGCGTGACTGAGTCGCAGCATTTGGTTGATGTGATCAATCAAACTGACGCGGTTGAAAACCTGGACGGCGAAGACAAGCTTGGCCAACCGATGGCAATGCTGCGTGTGATTCGGGACTGGGGCACTTTGGATGCCTATCTTTTGCCTGGGTTTAGAGAACGCACTTTCCCAGGCGCGAAAGGTCGTTTTTCTGGATTCCCTATTGATGCAGACAACGCTGTTTACGAATCTTCTGCCGAGCAGCTACACACAGACCTTGCTGTGCGTTGGTCGCAAGTGTTCGGTGATTGGGATATCGGTTTGTCGTACTTCAGAGGCACAAGCCGAGAGCCACGCTTATTGCTTTGGCCTGGCCAGCAGAACCAGGTAGATGCAATTGAAACGGCCATTCGCTTTAGACCGCTGTATGAGCAAATGGATCAGCTAGGTATTGATGTACAAGCAACTCTGGGCGCCTGGCTTTGGAAGTTTGAAGGCATTCACCGATCAGGTCAGGGCAGTGATTTCTTCGCCAGTACGTTTGGTTTTGAATATTCTTTTTATTCTGTATTTGGTGGCGATGCTGATATAGGCGTATTGGTAGAATATTTATACGATGACCGCGAATTTGATTTCACGCAATCTCTAACACAGCCAATCAGCCTTATCGGCCCGGACAATGATGTATTCCTTGCTGCACGGTTTGCGTTTAACGATATTCAAAGTTCTGCGCTGCTTGCTGGCTGTTCGCT